>NZGT01000122.1 GCA_002691025.1 Spirochaeta sp.
GGAAAGCTCGTCGTAGAAATAGAGGACACTGGATCTCGCCTCAACATCAACGCACTCGTACCCCAGGGCGTCGCTCCTCAAGGAGAAGAAGTCAGCCAGGAGTCCCAGGCCAATCAGGAAGCTGAGGAGTTTCTCGTGGAAATCCTCCGGAAGGTGATTGGTGAAATGCAACCATCAACCGAACGTGAATTCACGTACGACGAGCGCGAACTTTCACGTAATCTGATCGACTATATCGATGCGGATGACATCGCAATCAATGGTCGAAATGAAGATGACTATTACTTGAGTCAGATTCCTCCTTACTCGCCTGCCAACGGCCCGCTGATGAGCATCGACGAAATTGCGATGATCGAAGGATTCGACGTCGAGCTCACCAACGCCCTGAGGCCCTACCTGACTGTCTACCCCCTTCTGGGAGATCAGGGAATCAATGTCAACACGGCGCCGAGCCATGTGCTGGCCCTTCTCTACTATGGCAGCAGCGGCGACATGAACCTGGCGAGAGAGGACGTTGTCACCGATGTGATGAAGGTGAGGGAAGCGGGCCGTTTTGTCTGCACTCAGACCGAAAGTGACCCCAAGAAATGTGTGCCGCTTTCCGAGGTGGGCCTCGCCGACGGAGGAATCTACCCCCCCGTGACCCTTCCGCAGACGAGCCTCACCTTCAAGATCACCGCTCGAGCCGAAGTCAATCAAGTCACGCGCATAATCGAAGCCGTGATCGACACGACCAACCGGGAGACGCCACAGCTGCTATCTTGGCGGTCCAACTAGAGAGGCCAATCGATCTAAAATGCCGATGCTCAAGAACGTAACCGGTCTAGACCTGGGCTCCGACTCCATCAAGGCAGTCGAGCTCAAGCAGGCACTTCGTGGCCTCGAGCCGGTCCAGATGCGAATCCATCCGAGAGCCTCCGCTGAAATCGACCTCGGAGAACAGGTACAGCACTTCCTGAACCAGCATGAATTCTCGACCGAATATGTCACATCAGCCATTCCCGGACGTCTACTCTCCAATCGGATTCTCGATTTCCCCTTCCGCGATCGGAAGAAACTGAGCCAGGCCGTGCCGTTCCAGATCGAAGGGGACATCCCTTTTGAGATGGAGGATGTACTTGTCGAGTGGCAGACCATTGGGGGAGACAGAAACCACGCTCTCGTCAGCGCCAGCGTGGCTCAGCGAACGCACGTCTCCGACCTCATTGAAGATCTTGCCGAAGCAGGAGCCTCTCCACGAGTCGTCGAAGCGTCGGGGAGTGTGCTGGCGAACCTCGCGGGACTGTTCGAACTCGATGGCAGCCGGGCTCTGGTCGATCTAGGCCATAGTCAGACCACGATCTGCCTCTTGCGAGACGGCCAACCCATCGGATCCCGAACAGTGCCGGTCGGAGGACACGCAATCACTTTGGCCATGGCGAGTGATCGAGGACTCGATCCGATGGATGCCGAACGACTCAAGTGCGAGCAAGGTATCTTCGACTCCGGCTTTGAGAGCCCCTACCCNAATGCCGTGGCGACCCTCGACCGGATCGCCCGGGAAATACTCCGAAGTGTCGAGGCCTCATCGTCCACGATGACAGAATCCGTCAGCCCNTCCATGTTTGAGATCACCCTGATGGGGGGCGGCGCGCATCTGAAGAACATCAGCGCCTATATGAGTGAACGAACGGGGATCGCGGCCAGCCTGCTCACTGTGCCCACCGAAGGGGATGATCTGGAATTGCTCTCGGGAGGAGACCCTGTTCTTTTCGGGCCCGCTATCGCTCTGGCACTTCGCGGAACTCCGCGATCTGTNACGCAGTGCAATTTNCGCAAGGAGNACTTCGCCTTCAAGAGCGACTACGGCTGGCTCAAGAGCAAAGAACTCAGGCCCACTCTTGTTCTCGGAGGAATCACCCTCCTCTTGTTGGCTGCGTCCAGCGCGGCCTCCATCAGCACCGAATCCGGCCGGGCCGACAAACTCGAGAACCAGCTTGCTCGGGAGTACGCTCAGATCTTCCCAGGACAGGCCCTGCCCAGCAGACCGGTGGCCGCCATGAGACGCGCGGTTGAAGACGCTCGCGAACGCGCGGACTTCCTGGGCCTGTACGGCGGGAATCTGTCTGCGCTAGACCTGCTGACCATCCTGTCGGAACAGATCCCAGAGGATCNGAAAGTCCGCTTCGAAGAGGTCAACATCGATCGCAACGTGATCCGGATCAAGGTCATCGCAGAAAACTACGAGGCCCAGGACCGAATGGAGAATCTCCTCAAGACTCAGCCCGTCTTTCTTGAAGCCGATGTCTCCGGGAGCGCAAAACGAATGAAAGACGGAAGCGTATCGTTTGGAGTCAGCATTCCGCTTCAACAACTCGGGGACGAATCGTGAGCGATATGCTGGAAAAAATGCGAAGTGCCTGGAACAACCTCTCGCCGCGGGAGCAGATCCTTCTGGCCGTGCTGGGCGGAGGGTTCGTGGTCAGCCTCTTCGTCTTCGGGTTGATCATGCCATTCACACAGATGTCCGATAGCGCCGAAGAACGTGTCGCCAACGCGCAACGCCAGATGCAGGTCATGCAACGGCTCACGCGGGAACACAATGAAATCGAGGGCCGGCTCTCGGGAGTAGANAAACGGATCCAGACCCAACGCGGAAGACAGAACATCAAGACTCTTCTCGAAAGCCTGGCTCAGAAGTCCTCCGTTCGAATTGCTTCCATGGAGGAGAGACAAGCCGGAAAGAACGATCACTACGTCGAAACCAAGGTCGAGGTCACTCTCAAAGGAGTCTCTCTCAGCCAAACCATCAAATATCTGCACAACATCGAGGACTCGAACCAGCAGCTTTCAGTCAAAGGGCTCCGAATCAAGTCCAGGAAATCAGGTGCAGAGGGCCAACTTCTCGACATTACCTTCTCAGTTTCGTCTTTCCAGACGACTTGATCGGGCAGACTCCAATGATCAATCTACTTCAAGACCCTATTCCCAAGCCCCTGCTGTGGGCCGGNGTCCCCATCGCGGCCTTGATACTCATCGTCCTCTTCTCCTTTCTACGCTTTCCCTATGACGATTTCAGGCAGCCCCTGTCAAACCAGCTTCAACGGATCACGCAAGGCGAGGTCCAGATCGGCGGAATTGAACCNACCCTGGGATGGACGGGACCTGGGATGGCTGCACTCGACATCAACCTGGCTCAACCCGGCCAGCCACGAATCAGGATTGATCGCCTCGAAATGCGACCCACATGGTCCTCTGGCTGGTTCCGCATGGAACCGACCGTCCATGTGGATCTGGACAGTCCCATGGCCTCTGCCAATGGCGTACTGGCTCTGGGGAGTACGCCCGGATGGTCGGGGCAGATCGATGTNCCTGACCTATCGGTGCTGCCGCTCCCGCCTGAGAGCACTCTAGGCCTGACNGGGTCACTCCATGCCGAAGCGGAACTCCTGCTCCCCAGCGCGGGCCCCAGCGGTCCCGTTCGCTTCGAAGCCGTCTCAGGCAGCTTCGCTCACCCCGAAATCCCGATTCCNGTGCAGTTNGATCGNTTGACAGGCGAACTCCAATTGGGCGGTCAGGCNTTGGTGGAACTCAAAGAAGTCCTACTGGACGGGCCCATCATCGCGGCGGACGTAGAGGGGGTCATCCTGCCTGGNCCTGGAAATGGAGAGCCAAGCCTCGACATGGACGTAATCGTCGAAGTCAAAAGCGCTCCACTCAAGGCCATGATGCGAGGCATGGGACTCAGGCTCGACCGAAGCGGGCTGACATCCTTCAAGCTAGGCGGAACCCTGAGTCGGCCGATCGCCCGCTAGCCATGCAGGAAACCGCGACCGAAGAACTCCAGCGCATATTCAAGACTCTCTCGGATCCAACTCGCATGAGGATCCTGCGACTCCTGAAGATCGAAGAGCTCATGGTCCAGGAACTGATGGAAGTCCTGGGCATGGCTCAGTCCAGGGTTTCTCGACATCTCTCGATTCTTCGCGAAGCCGGCCTCCTCACCGATCGACGTGATGGAACCTACGTATTCTATCGATTCGTCACCCAGGACAAGGAACCCTGGCGAAGCGGCTGGCAACTGATCGAGAAGCAATTGAGAGAAGACCCCACCGCCCAACGCGATGACAGCCTTCTCGCCCAGGTCATCGAGAAAAGGTCCTTCCAGTCCAACAGTTTCTTCGATGCCCTGGGTCCCGAATGGGATGCCATCCGGAAAGTCTTCAACGACGAGGCACTCAGAGCCAGAGCCATCAGCCGACTGGTCCCTCAGGGCCTTCGAGTGGCCGACGTCGGAACAGGCACCGGCATTCTGGCCTGCGAACTCGCACGGCTGGGACTTCGCGTCACCGGCTTTGACCGGTCCAGCCGCATGNTGGAAACAGCCCGAAGNCATATCCAANAAGAACANTTTCCAGCCCCTGGCCANGTCGAACTGAAGCTTGGAGAAGCAGAGGATCTTCCGGAAGAAGACGGCCATATGGACGCTGCCTTTGCCCACATGGTGCTCCANTANGTCGCCTCTCCAAGGGAAGTCGTGAGNGAAATGGCGCGGATCACGCGACCGGGTGGACGCATCGTCATCGTCGAATTCGTGGAGCANGACAACGAGTGGATGTCACAGGAACTGGACATCACCTGGAAGGGCTTTACGATGGAGGATGTCCAGGACTGGTTCGAATATGCCCGATTGTCGGATTTTCAGTACGAGCGCTCCGTCGCCCTGGGTTTGGATCGAAAACTTCCGGCGGCCTTCATCGCNACCGGTGTTGTCCCCGTTTGATGAGCAGCCAGCTGGAAAAGGCATGCCCACGCGGCAGATCCCACCTGGCTCGCTAACCTGAAAGAGCCAAGGAACGAACGCGCGCCCAACGATGGGGAACGGAGATCCGCCGATGACTACATTCGACGACAANGAAGAGGCACCCAGCAACGAAAAGGCGCTCGATTTCTTTCGGGATCGGTTCGGCCTGGATGACCAGGCCCTGACAAGCACGCTGGGCTTCGCTCTAGAGCGTCAAGTCGACTACGCAGACATCTACTTCGAACACTCCTCCCTGGACTCNGTCTCCTTGGAGGATGGGATCGTCAACAGCGGCAGCCGACATCTGGAACAAGGCGTGGGGGTCCGGGCTCAATCCGGCGAGAAGCAGGGCTATGCCCATTCCGACGAAATCAGTGCAGAGAGTGCCCGACTGGCAGCGGGTACCGCTCGAGCCATTTCCAGTGGCTGGAGCCAATCCCGCAGTGTCGCAATCGAAGGCCGCAAAGGCCGCGATCTCTATCCCATCGATGAGGCGACATCCGAAATCCCGATCGAGGAGAAGATTTCATTCCTGGGTCAGCTTGATACGTACGCGCGTCAGAAAGACCCTTGCGTCGAGCAGGTCATGGCGAGCGTCGTGACTCAGCGGCGCAAGATCCTGGTCTGTTCCAGCGATGGAGCCCTGGCCGCGGACGTGCAACCACTCGTCCGACTCAACGTACAGGTCATCGCCGCCGATGGAGAAAGGCGTGAGGTCGGCTATGAAGGTCGAGGTGGGCGCCACGATCTCCAGCGAATGATGCAGCCGGAGGTCTGGCAGGACATGGTGGACGAAGCCATCCGGATCGCACGCCTCAATCTCTCATCCGTTCCCTGCCCCGCTGGCAGCATGACAGTCGCGCTGGGCCCAGGCTGGCCAGGGATCCTGCTCCATGAAGCCATTGGCCACGGACTGGAGGGCGATTTCAACCGGAAGAAGACCTCGGCCTTCGCGGACCAGATCGGACAGAGGGTCGCTTCACCGGGCGTCAACGTGGTTGACGACGGGACCCTTCCCGAACGCAGAGGTTCGATCAACTTCGATGATGAAGGAACACCCTCCCAAAGGAATATGCTCATCGAAGACGGCATCCTGGTCGGCTACCTCCACGACAAACTCAATGCCCGACTCATGGGGATGGAACCCACTGGAAACGGCCGACGTGAGAGTTATGCCCACGTCCCTCTCCCGCGAATGACCAATACCTTCATGCTGGCTGGAGAAGACGATCCGGAAGAGATCGTTCGCTCCGTTGACCGTGGCCTGTATGCAGTCTCCTTCGGAGGGGGCCAGGTGGATATCACGAGTGGAAAATTCGTCTTCAGCGCAAGCGAGGCCTACCTGATTGAGAACGGCCAGATCGGGGCCCCCGTCAAAGGAGCCACGCTGATCGGAAATGGGCCAGACGTCCTGACCCGGGTCAGCCGAATCGGCCACGACCTCGCACTCGACAAAGGCGTGGGCACCTGCGGCAAGGATGGACAGGGAGTCCCGGTGGGCGTGGGGCTCCCCACCGTTCGCATCGACGACCTCACAGTGGGAGGAACAGAAGGATGAGCGTTCAACTCCTGATCCCCGATGAGGAAATCCTAGAATCCGCCCTCGCCCAGGCAAAGTCGGCCGGCGCGGCGCAAGTTGATGCGGTCCTGATCCGTTCGGACTCTCGCGAAGTGCGTGTCCGGGGCGAAGAGATCGAGTTCGTCAAGCAGGCTTCCGAGCGCTGCCTCGGTGTGAGGGCCATGGTGCAACATGAAGGCGGAAAATCCACCGCGCTCACTTCAACCAGCGACCTCTCCGCCCAGGCCATTACGGAGATCGCAAAAGATACGGTGGCCCTGGCACGCGTCACCGCCGCGGATGAATGCGCGGGCCTACCCGACGAAGCCAGCGCAAAGGATCTTCCTGACCTGGGCACCCACAACCCTTCGGATCGGGACGTGTCCATCGAAACCCGCATTGAAGAGGCCCAGAAAGCGGAGCAGGCGGCTCGCAGTTTCGACAGTCGAATCGACAACTCGGAAGGAAGCGAGGCCAGTTCAAACTTCTCCCACATCATCTATGGACACTCAGACGGGTTCACTGGCAGCTACCAAAGCGCCTACCACTCGCTTTCCTGCTCCCCGCTCGCCACCCAAGGCGAAACCAAGCAGGTCGACTACTGGTCCACAGTGGGGCGAAGCCTCGCTGACCTTGAAGCCCCTGAGAGCGTGGGAAGAAAAGCCGCAGAGCGAGCCCTGGGACATCTCGGAGCACGACGAATCCCCACCTGCGAAGCCCCTGTCATCTTTGACAGTCTGGTGGCGCCAGGACTGCTTCGACAGGTGGCTTCCTGTCTCAGTGGCTACTCGGTCTATCGAAAATCCTCCTTTCTGGCGGATCGCATGGGGGACTTGATCGCATCGGAACGGGTGACCCTCACCGACGACGGACGGAGGCCGGGAGGGCTTGGCAGCAAGCCCTTTGACGGAGAGGGGCTCGCCACCCGGCGAAACGTCCTGATCCAGAATGGAAAACTCCAATCCTGGCTACTCGACAGCTACTCGGGAAGAAAACTGGGGCTCCCGACCACCGGCAATGCCTCTCGATCTGTGGGAAGCGCTCCCGGTGTATCCACCACGAATTTATGGCTGGAACCCGGGACAGGCACTCTGGATGCCATTATCGAAGACACGGGAACAGGTCTGCTTGTGACACAACTCATGGGGATGGGTTTCAACGCGACCACAGGCGACTACTCTCAGGGAGCACGCGGCTTCTGGATCGAAAAGGGGCGCGTCGCCTTTCCAGTGGAAGAGATCACCATCGCCAGTAATCTTGGAACCATGCTCCAGAAAATCGACGCAATCGGAGAAGAGCTTATCTGGAGAGGACTCACGGCCTCACCGCCCATCCGAATCAGCGAGATGACCATCGCAGGAGAATGAAGATGCCCGAAAAAACACAGCCCGAGAAGAATGCGGCTGTCATGCTCGGGATGCAGATGCAGGATTCCGAGAGATGGTCGGATCGGGTCTTCACGGCCCTGGGCCAGAATCCCAGTGCCTTCACGGGCCCCGGTACCAACACCTACCTCGTGGGAACGGGACCCGAGCAGATCCTGCTCGATACCGGGGATGGCCGCCCGGAATTCCTCCCTGTCCTGGAGAGCGCCATGGAGGCATCGGGATGTCAGTCCTTGCAGGAGATCGTACTGACCCACGGGCACGGAGATCACATCGGCGGAGTTCGAGGGATCTTTGAAAGGTTTGGCACCTGCAAGGTCTCCAAAATGGGATACGAACCCTTCGATGGACCCTATGAACTCGAGATCGACGAAATTGAAGATGGCGATTTCATTGAAACCGAGGGGGCCACTCTTCGCGCCATACACACACCCGGTCACGCACCGGATCACATCTGCTTCATGCTGGAAGAGGAAAAAGGGCTTTTTACAGGGGACAATGTCCTGGGAATCGGTACGACGATCATTCCCGCCGAAACGGGCAACCTGACCGAATACATGCATTCCCTGCACTGCCTCCTCGATGCGAAGCCAGAGTGTCTCTTTCCCGCCCATGGCCCGCGGATCGACAAGGGTCAAGAAAAGATCCAGGAATACATCGACCACCGTCTGCAAAGAGAACAGCAGATCCTGGCCGCCATGAGGGACGGGGCCGAATCTGTCATGGCCATGGTAGAGATCATCTACGCCGCATATCCCAAAGCCCTCCACGCCGCAGCGGCCCAGTCGGTGACTTCCCACCTGATCAAGTTACAGGANGAAGGCAAAGCGACTTCACGCNNCGGCCAGAAGGATCACTGGCACCTGCTCTAGATCCGGGNTTTCCCTGANNCCAGGCCACCCNCNGANGNCAGNTACGACAAACCGCAAACAGCCATCGCAAGAAGCCTCTGTCCAGAAGGAGACCTTGATGGAAACGAACAACGCCCAGAACCCACCGACGCAAGAATTGACTCGACAGATCGAATTGATTCGAGAAGAAATCAGTCGGTCAAGGGAAGTCTCCGACTCGAACCAGAGCGAGGCCGTGAATCTCCTCGAAGAAGCACTGCAGGCCTATCAGCGCATCGAGGCACGCATGGAGGCCTCTGATGATATGCTCAATCGCGCCATGAGTCTGACGTTCTGGGTCCAACTCACCACCCTGCTTGTTCTTGTCGGGCTCACCGTTTCCTTTTTCCTCTAGATCCCACGGCCAGAAGATGCGTCGACAATCCGAACCGAACTCAACAGAAAGTCCCCTTGAGAAAGGCAGACTTGTTCTGGCCAGCGCGTCTCCAAGACGGAGCGCGCTGCTGGATGAAATGGGTCTTGAATTCGAAATCCATCCTGCGGACATAGACGAAACTCCTTTTCCGGATGAAGCCCCTCGCGAACTCGTTCGTCGCCTGGCACGAAGCAAGGCTCAAGCGGTGACCGATTCTCGACGAATCGGCGAACGCCGGTTCATCCTGGGGTCCGATACTCTGGTCGTATTGGACAACGAACCCATCGGCAAACCCGCCGATCCGGAGGACGCCATCCGGATGCTCGAACGGCTGACCGGCCGGATCCATACAGTGATGACTGGAATTGCTGTTCTGGACGTTCAGACGAGCGTGATCCTCGATCAGGTCGTTGAGTCCCAGGTCCACATGCGAGACGCCAGCAGGGATGAAATCAGTCGCTACGTGGCATTGGGTGAATCACTGGACAAGGCCGGTGCCTATGCGCTCCAGGGCGAAGGCCGCCGCTTTGTGACCCAGGTCGAGGGCAGCGAATCCAATGTCATCGGACTCCCCCTTGAAGAAACGCGAGCGCTCCTTGAAAAAGCAACCCCAGAAGCCGGGGGCGTCGCGTGACATCGTCCATCGACCCACAGATCCTGTCTGAAGCCGCGGAGCGACTCCAACGAGTCGAGGAACGCATCAAGACAGCCTGCCAAAAAGCAGGAAGAAGCCCGTCTGAAATCACCCTTGTCGGGGCCTGCAAGCGACAACCCGCTGAAAAGATTGCCGCAAGCCTCCTGGCGGGTCTATCAGAACTCGGTGAGAACTATGTACAGCCGGCCCAGGTCACGGAAGCCCAACTCAAACAGGTGCTGAAAGATGCGCTCCCGGACTCAGAGACGCCCGCATACCGCTGGCGCATGATCGGACATCTTCAAAGAAACAAGGCCGGCACGGCCGTAGAAACCTTCGAAGTCATCGACAGTGTTGATTCTCTTCGATTGATGAAGGCCCTGAACCGAAAAGCGGAGGCAGACGAAAAGACCCTGGAAATCGGCATCCAGGTCAACCTGAGTCGGGAAGAAAGCAAGTCGGGTGTCGACCCCGAGAACCTGACCGATCTCGTCGGCTCCTCATCCGAGCTTCCCAATATTGAGCTGGTGAGTCTCATGACCATGCCTGCGCCCGGGACCGAAGCAGCCCGACGTGACTTCGCGCAACTCCGCGAACTCCGCGATATGCTCCGCACCGAAACAGGAGGCGAGAACCTGCGCGACCTCAACATGGGTATGTCCGGCGATCTTGAAGTGGCCATTGAAACGGGAGCCACGGTCGTGCGGATAGGAACCGACCTCTTCGGCGAGCGAACTGCCCCCGGCGGCCCCAACGGGACCCAGCCGAAAGGAGATACGTGAATGAGCAGCGAACTGGAATCCAAACGAATCGGGTTCATTGGCTGTGGCGCCATGGCCAGCGCGCTGGCGGGAGGCTTGGCCAAGATGGGAGTCGAGTCCACACAGATGCTGGCAGCCGATCCATCAGAGGAGCAACGGGCCCGGTTTGAGTCGGCCCTCGGCCTCAGAACAGTCACTGAAAACGTCGAACTGGTCGAGCAAAGTGATGTGGTGGTCCTGTGCGTCAAGCCCGGAATCGTCCCCAAGGCGCTCTCCGACCTCACTGGCAAGACCGACCTCTCCCGGCCCCTTTGGATTTCCATCGCCGCAGGCGTCACCGTAGGCTCTCTTGAGAGCGTACTTCCAGCCGGAGCCCGAATCATTCGAGCCATGCCCAACACACCCGCTCTGGTCGGAGAGGGGGCCACAGCCTACTTCACCAATGCGGACACACGTGACGAAGAAGGTGAAACCGCAGAACAGCTCTTCTCCGCGGTGGGACTGACCTGGCGAACCCGGGACGAGGAACAACTCAATGCGGTCACTGGACTCTCGGGCAGTGGGCCCGCCTATGTCTTCCTCTTCCTTGAAGGCCTGATCGCTGCGGGCATCGCCGAGGGACTGCCCGCGGAAGCTGCCGAGAAACTCGCCTTCCAGACTGTATACGGAGCGGCCAAGCTCGCGCTCCAGGACGAGCGTGATCCGGCGACCCTCCGTAAACAGGTTTCCTCGCCCGGGGGCACCACCGTGGCCGGCTTGGCCGAACTCAATGCCGGAGGACTGGAAGATCTGCTGAGTCAGGCCGTGAAATCCGCCACCCGACGGTCCAGGGAACTCTCGAGCGAGAACTGACTCGACAGGGCCACTCAAGGCATGAGCCCGGTCAACCGATGAGTGAGCGAAGGCCAAACAGTCGGGAGCCCGTATTCCATGCGCATGACACCCCTTGAGATCCAGAGTCACCAGTTCGCTCGACGTCTGAGCGGCTTTGACCGCGACGAAGTCGACAGCTTCCTGCAGATGGTGACCGAGGACTACGAAGCCCTGGTCATCGAGAACGCGGAGCATCGAGAACGTGCTCGGCGTCTTGAGGAGAATCTCGACGCATCACGAAGCCAGGAAGTCCTGCTCCGCGAGACATTGACCACGGCCCAGTCCATGAGCGAACGCATGCGTTCCATGACTGAGAAGGAATGCGAAGCAAGCCGGATCGAGGCCGAGCAGAAAGCCATCGAAATCGTACGTCGAGCCGAGCGTGAGGTCGCTCGTCTCGAAGAGGACATTCGAGAACTTCGTGGACTTCGTACCCGGGCCGCCGAATCCCTGAGGAGTGCCCTCGGTCACCACCTCAGTTGGGTGGATCAAATTGAGCATGGAGATCAGCAGAACCCGACGAGCCCGGAGATCGAATCTCACCCGCCAAGCCGCCCTCGCCGGAGCCCTCGTGCCGGAATCAATGGGCTCAGCGCTGCCCCCAACGGAAGACCCTTGGGCGTCAGGGACTAAACGGCCTCCACCCGACTCGAGAGACGCCCGAGAAATGCTCCTCGGGCCCGATCGCACTCGCTCAGCCCGGTGCCCCAGCCGGAGCCTGAAGGGCGCCGAAACCCGGCCGCAAGCGAGAAAACCTCCGAATGAGCCCTCTCGGGGAAGTCGCTGGCAACCCTGGGCTGAATTAGATAAAACTCCCCGGTCCCCTTGGTTCCGCGGTCAGGTTTTCTGCGGTCCAGGTTCCTCTTTTTTGAGGTTGCCCATTCGGAGCCCCATTCATGCCCATCTACGAATACGAGTGCGGAAAATGTGGTCATCAGTTCGAACGCGAACAACGGATGGCCGATCCGCCGATCAAGACCTGCCCCGTATGCAAGGGTCGTAAGGTCAACAAGCTCATTTCGCGCAGTTCCTTTGTCTTGAAAGGCGGAGGTTGGTACGCGGATGGATACTCAGACGCATCAGGAGACGATAAGAGCTCGACTGCCGCTTCGGATGAGAGCTCCGACTCCAAGAAATCTGATAAGAAGAGCTCCGAATCAAAAGAAAAGAAGACCAAGACCAAGGGCGAGAAGAAGGGCTCCAAGAAGAAGGCTTCCAAGAAGAGCGCAGCCTAGACCGCAAAAGGTCCTCCACGAAGGCGGATGAACTCCGGGGCGAGCCGCCCCATGCCCCACCCTGCACTCGAGAGAAACCTGTGCCCTGCATGCTTGACCCGCTGGTCCGAACCTGAACCCCGAAGGAAACCCATGAGCGACCACGACGAGAAAATCGAAACCGAAGTCCTGGACGGCTTGGGACTGGCCAATCAGATTCGAGCCGAACTGGCCGAAGAGATCGAAGCCCTCGTCGCTGAAGGACATCGCGCGCCTTGCCTGGCGGTCGTCCTGGTCGGCGATGACCCGGCGAGTCGGTCCTACATCAAGGGAAAACAAAGGGCCTGTAGCCGAATTGGCATGCAATCCATCGAGCACCTCCTCCCCGGCGACACCTCGGAGCCAAAACTCCTTGAGTTGATCGACCAACTCAATCGGGACGACGACATCGACGGCATTCTGGTTCAGCTTCCTCTGCCCGACGGGATATCGGCCGCACGGGTCGCGGAAGCAGTCAGCCCGGAAAAGGACGCAGACGCGCTTCACCCGAACACTTCAGGACAACTCCTGGCGGGTACGGCCACCCTGATCTCATGTACACCGCTCGGCGTGATGGCCGCGCTGAACCATCACGAAATTCCGCTCGAGGGGGCGAATGCCGTCGTCATCGGCCGAAGCAATATCGTCGGAAAGCCCGTCTCCCTCCTGCTTCAACAAAGCAATGCCACCGTCACCATGTGCCATTCCCGAAGTCGAGACCTGTCCGAGATCTGCCGACAGGCGGATATCCTGGTAGCCGCGACAGGTCGCCCCCGTATGGTGAAGGCCGACTGGATCAAGCCGGGAGCCGCGGTCATCGACGTGGGCGTGACCGAGGTGGACGGCAAACTGGTGGGTGATGTCGACTTCGAGGCCGCCATGGGGCGAGCTCGCCTGATCACCCCCTCTCGTCGTGGTATCGGTCCTCTCACCATCACGATGCTGTTGCGAAATACGCTTCGCGCCTACCGAGACCGAAAGCACGTATGAATCCGCCCCTGCGTACTCCCTTGTACGCTCGGCACCTTGAACTCGGCGCCAGAATGGTGGACTTCGCGGGCTTCTCGATGCCGGTGCAGTACACGTCGATCAAGGCAGAGCACGCAGCGGTGCGTGAAGACGCGGGCGTTTTCGATGTATCCCATATGGGGCAGATCCGCTTCCAGGGGTCAGGGTGTGTCGATTTCCTCGAGTCCCTGCTTACGTGCCCGGTGGCCACTCTCGCTCCAGGCCAGGTTCGCTATGGCCTGATCTGCAACGAAGCAGGTGGATGCGTGGATGATGTGACGGTCTATCGACAGAGCGAGGAGGACTACTTCCTTTGCGTAAACGCAGCGACGAGAGAGGCGGATCTGCGATGGATTCAGTCACGCGCCCCACAGCGCTGCCAATACGCCGATGAAAGCAACGAGACGGGGCTCCTGGCCATCCAGGGTCCGCGATCGGCCGCCATTCTGGACTCTTTGCTGGCGCCCGAGAGCCAGAAACGCCCGAGTCAGCTCGGCCATTTCCGCTTTGACCTCTGGTCCTGGAAGGAGTTCACTCTCCGTGTATCCCGAACCGGGTATACCGGTGCCGATGGCTTCGAAATCTACCTCGCCGCGGACGGGACAACGGACTTTTTCGAACACCTCCTGGAAGCCGGTGCGCCCTGGGGCCTGATTCCCGCCGGACTCGGGGCCCGCGACACCCTCAGGCTCGAAGCGGCCTTCCCGCTCTATGGCCACGAGATCNACGAAACGACGACTCCTCTCGATGCCGGGCTGGGCCGGTTCGTCAAGCGNAAGCAAGGTGGATTCACAGGACACGAAGCCATCGAACGACGGGCNCAGGACCCCAGCCGGCCTCGTCTGGTTGGCTTTGAGCTCATCGATCGCGGGGTGGCTCGGGCCGAGCATGCAATCTGGGCCGAGGGACAGGCCGTTGGCCGGGTCACATCGGGAGCCCCCTCCCCCACACTCGGAAAATCGATTGGCCTTGGCTACGTTCCTCACGCGATGGCGGAAGAAGGCCGCGACATGGAAATCGAGGTCCGCGGTCGCAGGCTGGCCGCTCGACAAGTCAAGACGCCTTTCGTTCGAAAGAAATAGAAAGCAAAAAGTAAAAGCGGCCCTCGGGTAAGAGACGAAAAAGGAGCAGAACGTGGCTGACTACAACCTTCCCTCAGACAAGCGCTACAGCGCGGACGACGAATGGGTCAATGAACCCGAAGACGGAATCTACCGGATCGGAATCAGCGACTTTGCCCAACAGGAGCTCGGCGATATCGTCTTCATCGACCTGCCCGAAGCCGACGCCACCGTGGAAGCGGGTCGCCCTTTTGGGGTCATCGAATCCGTCAAAGCCGTATCGGACCTCGTATCCCCGCTCAGCGGCAAGATTACCAGCGTCAATGAAGCTCTCGCNGACACCCCGGAAACCGTCAACGAGGATTGCTATGGCGAGGGCTGGCTGATCACGATTGCAACGGAAGACCACTCNGAATTCGAAGCTTTGATGGATGCGGATGCCTACCTCGCGAATATCCAGTCGCGGAAGGATTGACACGTTCCAACTCGAACGTGCCAAACAGGCTCGGGCAAGACCCCGTAGAAAATCACGGGCACGTCGGCTCGCCTTGGGTGGACTAGCCTTCGAGGCGGTCGGTACGCTTGGATGCGAGGCGGTCTCGAGCCATCTCCGACCAGGGCCCTGAGGCATCGATCTCGAGATAGCGTTTCCAGTGCTTACGGCTCTGGGCGGAGCGCGAAAGNTTTTCGTACAGCAGGGCCAGGTTCACATGCAAGTCGGGGTAGAGCGGATCCACCGCCACGGCTCGGCGATAATGATAAAGCGCTCGTTGATCCTCTCCGGCTTCCTCGAGAAGATTACCCAGATTGAAATTGGCTTCGAGGTGGTCCTTCTCGATCTCCAGACAACGCTCAAAGCAGAGTCGAGCCGTATCCCTCTCACCTCGATTGAAATAGACAGCACCAAGATTACAGTGGCAGTCAGCAAAGTAGGGNTCCAGCTCAAGCCCCTGCACGTAACACTCGACCGCCTGATCACAGGTCTCGGGATGGGTATCGAGCTCACACCCCTTGGCGAACCACTCTTCCGCTTCCAGCTTCAACTCATTCTGATCAATGGGCCCCGAAGACAACTCGGCCACAGGCTCGGCGCCCGTATTATCGGCTTCCCCGAAATCGAGGACGGCCTGACCCCCAGGCTCGATCAAAGCGCCTTCGTGACGAACCACAATCCGGTCTGACCCCTCGAGCCAGACTCGCAGCGACCGAACGGGATCCTTCAATTCGGGCATGTTCCGCCGNGCGGCTTCCACATGCCGACGAATACGACGCAACGGAACACCCTGATCCAGCAAGGCCAGAACGCCGCGGATACTCACCAGATCCGAAAATTCAAAGCGGGTTGGCGTCGTATCACCGGATCCCACAGACACCAACGCCGTTCGTTCCCAGTAGCGAAGTCTCGCCGGGGAAACGCTGAGGATCCTTGCGGCATCGGGGAGCGAATATTGGCTCACGGCCGGAAGGTTACACCGAAGGGTGCCATGGGGGAACAGTCCCACCTTTGGTTTTTGCAATCCCGGCACACTTTTCCTGACATGAGCTTCTTGGCGCGGAGCGCTATCCTGATTGACGGCGGGGTTTCCGCGGCTGGTGCCCGGCCTCGACTTCAAATCGAGTGTGGAGCGTGTCGCCACGTTCCAGGCGGGTTCGATTCCCGNCCCCCGCCGCCATCGACACCGCTCATCTGGGGCTAAAAACCCAGCACTCTCCCGCGGCGCCGACGAGCGAAATCGAATCAAAGCCACTCTCGCCTCTTTTCGTGTGACGTTTACACCGAATCTTCAACTCAAAACCTTGCCTCGGCGCACAGCGTGCGCACGCTGACCCAGGTAGAGATAGAACGAGAGGAACTCGATGACAGAAGCAGCCAGAATCAAAGTCCATTGGCGAGATCTCAGAACCGATTCAGAAACAGACGAATATCTGGAAAGTCGCTGTAATCACCTCATGGAGGAATTTCCAGAAGCGGACAGTTTCGAAATCAGCTTTCAAATCGAGGGCCAGGACATCGAATGTCACGTCCATGTGGACGGCAAACGCACCCGCCTCGCCGCCCACTCCACCGGGGCGCACACTTCGAAGCAGGCCGCAGAAAATGCTCTCGACAAACTCGAGCGCGAAATGCGAAAAGATCACGATAAGCGCATCTTCGGCAATCGCAGAAAGGCCCAGAAGGCCCAGCCCAAGCGCATGGAAGACCAGGATCCGGATTCCTGACTCCCTGCGGAGCGCGTAGGTCAGGCTTTAAGGGCTTGACCCGTATGGGATTCAAGGCACTGACTCAGATCCGCCGGAGTCCCTTCAGCCACAACCCGTCCGCCTCCGGGTCCTCCCTCCGGCCCTATATCGATGATCCAATCGGCACGACGTATCAGGTCGAGATTGTGCTCCACCACCAACACACTTCCCCCGTCTTCAATCAATTCGGTGAGGCACCGCAGTAACACCTGGATGTCGGCGGCATGAAGGCCCGTAGTCGGCTCATCAAAGACAAACAGTCGACCCGCAGCCGACTCCGTCAGAGCCAGCGCCAACCGAACGCGTTGATGCTCTCCTCCCGACAGGGTGGAAAGGGGTTGTCCCAGCGTCAGATAGCCCAGGCCGACCCGCACAAACGGCTCCAATCGGGTCGTCACCTTTTTGTCCTCGGAAAAAAAAGTCACCGCCTCGGCGATCGTCATGGCCAGCACGTCCACCACCGAACGCCCTTCGAGCTTGATACTCAGAACCTCTTTTCGATACCGCCGGCCGCCGCACTCTTCACAGGGTGCGTGCACATCATCGAGGAATTGCATATCGATGACGACTTCCCCTGCGCCCTCACAGGCATCGCACCTTCCCCCAGCCACATTGAACGAGAACCAGCCCGGACTGACCCCAAGCGCCCGAGCCTCACGAGTGGCAGCGAAGCGCTTTCGGATCCCGTCGAAAGCCTTCGAAACCGTCGCCGGATTGGATCTTGAGCTACGAACCGCCGGTGTCTGATCCACAACCACCACTCCCGAAAGACGTTCCGCCCCCTCAATGGCATCGCACTCACCGGGCGCCTCGCGTCGAACACCTGAGGAAAGCAGATTCCCCACCAGGACGGATTGGACCAGGCTGGTCTTCCCCGCCCCAGAGACGCCCGTGACCGCCACCATGCAATCCAGGGGAATCTGGACCGTCACATCCTGCAAGTTGTGCTCGCGGGCACCGACAATCTTCAAGCCCGCATCCGGATCAGGCCGTCCACGAGACGCTGGCCGCGCAGAAAGCCCGAACTCGCCGCGCAGAAGCCTTCCTGTTTCGGAAGAGGGGTGCTGTCTGACGTCAGCCAGATCTCCTTCCACCTGGACTTCGCCACCCCATTGGCCCGCGCCCGGTCCCAGGTCGATGACATGATCGTCGGATCCGGTTCGATGGTCACCGCCAAGGACCTCCCTCTCGCTCAGGCCGACCAGCAGGACGACACCAACAGCGGCTTCCAGTGGATGGATGCGAACCAGAGTTCGGTCGCCAACGCGTCGGTACCGGC
>NZGT01000123.1 GCA_002691025.1 Spirochaeta sp.
AATGTCGATCTGCGAGCCGCGGCCGGTGAGCAGGGCTCGGCCTTTTCGAAGATCGAAGACGCGATCACGACCATCCGCGAAGGCGGCATGGTCATCCTGGTCGACGACGAAGACCGCGAAAACGAGGGCGATCTGTGCATGGCGGCGGAAGCCGTCAAACCCGAAGACATCAACTTCATGGCCACACACGGTCGTGGCCTCATCTGCCTCACCCTGACCGAATCTCGACTGGAGCAACTCAACCTCGGCCTGATGGTGCCCGAGTACGAGAACAGTGCCTCCTTCGGCACGGCCTTCACCGTGTCCATCGAAGCACGGGAAGGGGTCACCACAGGAATCTCGGCCCACGACCGGGCCCGGACCATTCAGGCGGCCATCGCAGAAGATGCCCGCCCCAGCGACATCGTTCGCCCGGGTCACATCTTCCCGCTCCGGGCTCGACCCGGTGGCGTGCTCCGAAGAGTAGGCCAGACGGAAGGGGCTGTGGACCTGGCGCGACTCGCCGGACTGAAGCCGGCCGGCGTCATCTGCGAGATCATGAACGACGATGGCAGCATGGCCCGACTTCCCGATCTGGTGAAGTACGGCAAGACCCATGACCTTCAGATCATTTCCATCAAGGATCTGATCCAGTACCGACTCAGCAACGAGAACCTGGTCCGCCGGGGCGGAGAGGCCAATATGCCCACACGGACCGGCGGCGACTTCCGTTGCATCGTCTACGAAAACGAAATTGATCATGTAGATCACATGGCCATGATCAAAGGAGAAGTCGATCCGGACAAGCCGATCCTGGTGCGGGTCCATAGTGAGTGTCTGACAGGCGATGCCTTCGGGTCCATGCGGTGTGACTGCGGGGAGCAACTCGACTCGGCGCTCCGGATGATCGACCAGGCAGGCGCAGGAATCGTCCTCTACATGCGCCAGGAAGGTCGAGGCATCGGACTCAACAACAAGATCAAGGCCTATGCGCTCCAGGACACCGAAGGCCTGGATACCGTCGAGGCCAACGAGCGCCTGGGCTTCAAGGCCGACCTGCGAGACTACGGCGTAGGCAGCCAGATCCTGTCGGATCTCGGCGCCCGCAAGATCAAGCTGATCACCAACAACCCGGTCAAACGCGCAGGAATCGAAGGGTACGGCATCAGTATCGTGGAGCAGGTCCCGCTTGAGATCGAGCCCAACGAGAACAACCTGCGCTACCTCCGCACCAAGAAGGAAAAACTCGGCCACGCACTCGATCTGGAAAGCTGAGTTCTCTGGGCGTGGATCTGCTTTCCCGTAAGGCACAGGAAGGCAGCCCCCCCCAAATCAAGGCGCACATTCAGTCAAGGGGAATTTGATGTTTGAGTCCGTGGACGACGTCATAAGCGATCTGGGTGCCCTGGGGTACATCTGCGACAAGAGGATCGCAACGGTCGTATTCCTGGCACAGCAACTCAACAAGCCCGTTCTCGTGGAGGGGCCCGCCGGAGTCGGCAAGACCGAGTTGGCCAAGGTGGTGGCCACATCACTGAAGCGCGAACTGATCCGACTCCAATGCTACGAGGGCCTCGACGAAGCCAAGGCTCTTTATGAATGGGAGTACAGCAAGCAGTTGCTCTACACCCAGATCCTGAAGGACAAGGTCTCCGAGACCATCGCGGAAACCCAGAGCCTCGCCGAGGCCGCCGACCGGGTCGGACGGGAAGACTCCGTGTTCTTCTCGGATCGCTTCATCGTGCCGCGCCCCCTCATGCGAGCCATCACCTCAGAGGAGCCCACTCTCCTCCTGATCGACGAAGTGGACAAGTCCGATCCGGAATTCGAAGCCTTCCTGCTTGAAATCCTGTCCGACTTCCAGGTGACGATTCCGGAGATTGGAACCATCGAAGCCAAGACGCAGCCCATCGTCTTCCTCACCTCCAACGACGCCCGGGAAATGAGCGATGCGCTCAAGCGCCGCTGCCTCCACCTCTGGATCGACTACCCCAACGAGGAATTGGAAGTGCGGATTCTCGACGCCAAGATTCCCAACGTGGCCCAGCAACTGGCGGAAGATGTCGTCGCCATGATGCACAAGATTCGCAGCCTCGACCTGAAGAAGACCCCGTCCATCAGCGAGACCCTGGATTGGGCGCGAGCCCTGATGGCTCTCAATTCGGACGGGATCGAAGAGCAGGTGGTGAACGACACCCTGAATGTGATTCTCAAGTACGAAGGCGATGTCGCCAAAGCGCAAAGCGAATTGGCCAAGATCCTGGATGCCGCTTCAGCGCAGGAACCCGAAGAGGCCCCGGCTGCTGAGAAAGCGCCCGAGAAGGCCGAGGCGAAGAAGGGAATCCTCCACTAGCCATGCAAGCCCGGATTGTCGAATTCACGAACCTTCTGCGAAAAAGTGGAATCCGCGTCTCCGTCGCGGAAGGGATTGATGCATTCCGGGCTCTTGAAGAACTCTCCATTGAGGATCGAGCGGTTTTCCGCGATGCGTTGAGAGCCTCCATGGTGAAACGCGGCGACGAGATCTCCACCTTCAACGAGCTCTTCGACCTGTACTGGTCCGGCTTCTACGACAACCTGCGTGAGTCCTTCGGCGATCTGGAAGACCAGATGGGCGACATGGACATCGATCTTGACTCCCTGATGCAGCAGATGTCCGAGATGATGCAGGGGATGGACGGCGAAATCGATCTGAGCGAGTTGGCCAAAGCGCTCCTCACCCAGGACCTGGCCCAACTCGAGGCCATGATCCGCGAGGCCGCCGAACAAGCCGGGACCGAACGGATCGAGAACATGCTTCAGGTGGGCTTCTTCAGCCGGCGGACCAACGAGCAACTCGACCTGGAAGGCGCAGGGGGACAACTCCAGGACCTGGCTCAGAAACTGGCCGAGATGGGAATGGGCAGTGAAGAGATCGAAGCCCTCCAGAAGATGATCCAGCAGCTCGTGGAAAACATGAGACGTTCCGTCAAGAACTTCGTGGAGCGTGAACTGCAGACACGCAATCACGACTACATGGAGAAATTCCGCAAGGAGATGCTCCAGGAAAAGAGCTTCTACCATCTGACGGAAGATGAAATCACCCGGATGCGAGAGGTGGTGAACCGTCTCGCTCAGCGCATCAAGAATGTGCTCTCCGTACGCAAGAAACGCATCAAGCGGGGAAAGCTGGACCTGCACCAGACTCTTCGTCGCAATATGGCTCGGGGCGGGATTCCCTTTGAGGTGATCTACAAGCACCGACGCAAGGACAGGCCGAAATTGGTCATCCTCTGTGACGTCTCCTCCTCTGTAGCCAATGTGTCGAGGTTCATGCTGCAGTTCATGTACGGGCTGCAGGAGGCGTTTACCAAGATCCGCTCCTACGTGTTCGTCTCAGACCTCGGGGAAGTGACTTCCGTATTCAAGGATGGCGACGTGAACTCCGCCATCGAAAAGGCCTTGGACGGGGGCGATGTCATCAACGTCTACACCCGCAGCAATTTCGGCCGGGCCTTCCACGACTTCTGGAGAGACCATCTTTCCATCATCGACAATCGCACCACGGTCCTGATCCTGGGCGACGCCCGGAACAACTACAACGACGCGAAGGCCTGGTGCCTACGCGACATCCACAGCAAGGCCAAGAACGTAGTGTGGCTGAATCCGGAGAGCCCCAGCGCATGGGGGTTCGGGGACAGCGTAATGGATCGCTACACCCCGTATTGTGACGTCATCGAGGAATGCCGGAATTTGAAGCAATTATCCAAGATCGTCGATCAGATCCTACTGTAGAGAATCCAGCTTTCTGGCCTACGACCAGAAGGGATGAGAGAAGGACCCGGAGCCTTATTTTTCGATACGCGAGGCAAGCCAATTCGCGTAGAATGCTATCAATCGCCGCCGCTCCTGAAGGCGGCCAAAATCGATGGAGGAAGAGTCACTCACCATGACCGGAGATCCCGAGCGCAGTCGCGCAGCAGACCTGAGTGCCGCACTCAAAGGCCGAAAAATAGAACACGTGGTGGTGCTGGGCGCCAATGGCACCATGGGGTACGGCAGCGCCGCCCTATTCACGACGGCAGTCCCGCGCGTCACGCTTCTGGCACGGACGGGTGAGAAGGCCGAGGAAGGTCTCGCCGCCGCCATCAAGCAGGTGCGCTCACCCACTGTGGCTTCTCGCACCGATCTTGGTGACTACGACTCGGACCTGGAACGCGTCGTCGGTGAGGCCGATCTGATCTTCGAAGCGCTCACCGAGGACATGGAGATCAAACGCGCCATCTTCGACCGGGTCGAAAGCGCACGTCGGGAAGACTCCATCGTAGCCACCGTGACTTCCGGCCTCTCCATCAACAGTCTCTGCGAAGGGCGAAGCGAGTCGTTTCGGAAGCACTTCATGGGACTCCACTTCTTCAACCCGCCCAATGTGATCGTGGGCACGGAACTCATTGCGGGAAACGACACCGATCCGGAACTGCTGGACTTTGTCGAGGCCTTCTCGGTGCACCACCTGGGCCGGGTCATGGTCCGCACCGCAGACACACCCGCTTTTGCGGGCAACCGAGTCGGCTTCAAGGTCCTCAACGAGGCTGCGCAGTTGGCTGAGCAGATGTCACCGACGCTGGTGGACCGATTGGTCGGCCCCTACACGGGACGAGCCATGACTCCCTTGGCGACCATCGACCTCGTGGGATGGGACATCCACCGAGCCATCGTGGATAACGTCTACCAGCAGGCGCCCGACGAGGTCCACGAGACGCTCAAACTCCCGGACTACATGGCGAAGCTCATGGAAAAGGGGGTCATGGGCAACAAGACGGGCGGAGGCTTCTTCAAGAGGGACGGGGACGCGCGCTTCGTCCTGGACCCCGCCAGCGGAGACTATCGGCCTGCGGGCGACATCAAGTTGCCTGACCTTGGATACATCGACGAGGTCGCTCACCTCTATTCCATGGGGCGTTATGCCGAAGGCATGGCCCGATTCCTGGCCGCGGAAGGTGACGAAGCCGCCTTGGCCCGAAAAGTGATCGCCGGCTACATCGCCTATGCGTTCGAGAGGGCGGGTGAAGTCACCGAGACCATCACAGGGATCGATATGATCATGGGAGCGGGCTTCAACTGGGCACCGCCGAGCGTACTCGTGGATACCATGGGGGCCCGCGCAGCGGTCTCGATGATCGAGCAGGCCGGCCTGGGTGTGCCGAAGATCTTGCAGGCCGCCGCCTCCAATCCATCGAGCGAGCCGTTCTTCCAGGACCCGCTTGTCAATATTGGGAAGTATTTCGTCGCCGCATAGCCGGGCGTCAACACCAACTTGGCCGGGCAGTGAGCCCGGCGAGCTCAAGGAGATCAAAAATGGCCGTACCCGAAGTGTATGTTCTCGGTGGATATCAAACTGACTTCGCCCGCAACTGGACCAAGGAGAGCAAGCACTTCTCCGCCCTGATGCGGGAGGGGGTGCTCGGAGCCTTGCGTGAGTGCCAGATTGCCCCCGAGGAAGTCGAAAGCGCCCACGTGGGTAACTTTGCGGCCGAGCTCTACTGCATGCAGGGCCACCTCGGTGCCTTTTTCACTGAGGTGGATCCCGCCTTCAGCGGCCTGCCCACCGGTCGGCACGAGGCGGCCTGCGCGTCCGGCAGCATCGCGATACTGGCAGCCACGGCCGAAATCGAAGCGGGGCGCTACGACCTCCAGGCCGTCGTNGGAATCGAGCAGATGAAGACGGTCTCGGCCTCTGTCGGAGGCTCCTACCTGGGTACAGCCGCGTGGTACGACCAGGAGGCCAAGGACGTGGAGTTTCCGTTTCCCAAGCTCTTCGGGCGTCTCGGCGACGAGTACGACAAGCGCTACGGGCTCGACGACGCCCATCTGGCGGAGATCAGTCGCCTCAACTACGACAACGCCAAGCTGAACCCCAACGCCCAGACCCGCACCTGGTACATGAACAAGGAGCACGCTCTTTGCCGTACNGATGACAATGCNGCGGTAGGNGGACGGATCCGGATTGCGGACTGCTCGCAGGTGACCGATGGAGCGGTGTGCATGTTCCTGGCCTCACGGGATTANGCTGAGAAATACGCCAAGGGCATGGGGGTCAAACTCTCCGAGATTCCCCGCATCAAGGGGTGGGGACACAACACGGCTCGCCTGCGTTTCGAAGACAAGGTGGCCGAAAGCGAGGGGGCAGAGTACGTACTCCCCCACGTGCGGAGCACGATCACGAATGCCTGGAAGCGAGCCGGAATGGAAGATGTCTCCGCGGTTGACGGCATCGAAACCCACGACTGCTTTACGACATCCGAGTACATGGCCATCGATCACTTCGGCCTCACGGCACCGGGCGAGAGCTGGAAAGCCGTGGAAGAAGGCGTCCTGGAGATCGACGGAAGCTGCCCCATCAACCCGAGTGGCGGGCTGATCGGCGCCGGCCACCCCGTCGGAGCCACGGGTGTCCGACAACTGCTTGATGGCTACAAGCAGGTCACGGGCAGTGCCGGCGACTACCAGGTCGAGGGCGCACGAAATTTCCAGACCCTCAATATCGGTGGCAGTGGCACGACCAGCTGCAGCTTCATCATCGGGGTCGACTGAGAGCCAGCGATCGGCCCTTCGGGTACGGCCCCTGGCCCGACCCTGAAACACAAAACGCCCCGTCGACCGAAGTCGGCGGGGCGTTTTTAGGGGGAGGGCGGTGGACTCAGTTTGGGGGGTGAGAGGTTGGACATTCCGAATAGAAATGACCAATCCACCGCCACTCCGAAAATCTGTCTTCCTTCTGATTGCTTGTTGCCAAGCGCAGAATCCTTGAACTCCTACGCCGGTATTTTCTTGCCTGGACGGTCTAAAACGAAACGCCCCAGGCCCGATTTCGTCGCGTACTCACATTCTCTGAAATCGTAAAAACTCGATCTCCTGGGGGTCATCCGGGGCGAGGTTGACGATCCCCATCTCCCCCAGCGACCTCAAGAAGACCGAATTATGGCTGGCGAGAGCCGATTGTCAATCGGATCCAGACCCTATATCGACGGAAAATTAAAATCGCTTTAAAAACAGCGGTTTATGTACTCATTATTTTGTACCTGCGTGAACTTTGGCGACCCGAACCGGAGCTCAGCGAAGCCTTGGCTGAAACCGACCATTCGGGTATTTTGCCCCCCATCGAGCGGCCCGAGGACGAGCCCGCAGGAGAACTGCCATGTGCGCCGCCAGGACATTTTTCATCCGGACATACGGATGCCAGATGAATGTCCACGATTCCGACAAGCTGGCCAACCTGCTGCATCACGAAGGCCTGGACCGGTCCGAGACCGATGAGCACGCCGATATCCTGGTGATCAATACCTGCTCGATCCGGGACAAAGCGGAGAACCAACTCTACAGCGACCTGGGTGTCCTGAAGGAGTGGAAGGCGGCTCGCCACGGTCGACTGCTTGGCGTGGGCGGCTGCGTGGCACAGCAGGTGGGAGACCGGATCCTCAGTCGCTTCCCCCAGGTGGATTTCGTCTTTGGTACACACAACCTCAAGTGGGTTCCGGCCATGATGGACTCAGCCCTCCAGGGCCGCCGTCGCTCGGAGACCGAGGCCATCAAGTCGGTGGAGCGATTCGACTTGCCTCAGCCCCACGCGGCCTTTGAATCGTCCACGCCGGGCCGAGCCTTC
>NZGT01000124.1 GCA_002691025.1 Spirochaeta sp.
GCACCACTTTTTCCCAATCGATATCCGCTTGCCGACCAAAGCCCTGACAGGCCGGACAGGCGCCCGCCGGACTGTTGAACGAAAGGCGGGCCGGCTCGGGCGGAGAAAAGCGACGCCCACACTCCTGACAACCAAAGCCTTGCCGAAAGGGAATCGCGACGGCATCAGGATCCCCGTGAAGCCGCACGAGGAGTTCACCTTCTCCGCGACCAAAAGCGGCGGCCACAGCCTCTGAAAGCCGTGTCAACTCGGCTTCGGACTCGGCTTCTCCCACCGATTCCTCTGGCAGAAGAGCCAGTCGATCCACCAGAAGGAAGCCTCCTGCGACCAGGCCCTCCAACTCCGTAGAAGAGGACTCCGTCCAATCGACCACCGCACCCGCAGCATCGATCATGCGCACAAACCCTTCCGCACAATATCGATTCCTGAGATCAAGCAGACTTTCATCAGAGACCGGCCGCACGGTCACGCCCAGGAGGATCCGCTGCCCCCTGAAACGTTCCGAAATGCGAAGAGCCACTTCCGATACACCGCTTCTTTCGACAACGACCTGGCAATCCGGGCAACGCGTACGACCCACACGAGCAAAGAACAGACGCAAGGCATCCAACACTTCGCTGGCAGAACCCACCGTACTCCGAGCCTGCGTCACACGATTGACCTGCTCGATGGCAATGGCCGGAGGCAGACTGGAGATCCGTCCGACATCAGGCCGTGAGAGACGCTCCAGGAACTGACGCGCATAGGTCGAAAGCGAGCTCACATAACGACGTTGCCCCTCGGCGTAGAGCGTATCGAAGGCCAAGGTCGACTTCCCCGAACCCGACACGCCCGTAATCACCGTCAGTGAACCCAGCGGAATACGGCAGTCTACCCCCTTCAGATTGTGGGAGCGGGCCTTCTCGATGAGGATGTCGGTCTCTGACATGGATGGATTGCGGCTTGCCGGGCCTGTTCGCGGCCGTGGCAAACAGGCTAGGCCTCGCTACTCCGAGCGTGCCTTCGCGCCACCTCGGCATAGAGTTCCTTGCCATGCGCGTCCGCAGAATCCGCCAGGGATAGCCACACTGCTGCGTCGTATTCCCGCCTCAGTAGATCCCCGACCTGCTTCAGAAGGAAGGCGTCTCCCTCAGTCACCGCCGCCTCGCCGATCTCTTCAAGCCTCCCCCAGGCCTCGGCTTTGGCGAGGAAGAAAAGGGATTCCTGCACCCTCCCCTCAGCCAGGTAGACGTCGGCCAAGGCCACGCTCTGCTTCGCGTCGGCCTCCTGCTCCATGAGATGCCTTCTCTTCAGTGCGTCCGGTATCGCCGATTTTGCCATGCCTTCCCTCTCTAAATCCCTGAACCCCGCGCTCACGGTGTCTCGGGGGGTTCAATACCCGAATCTAATAGCGCGGAACATTGTCGTCCACGGTAAGCGACCAGGCTTCTATGCCCCCATCGAGGTTGGACACCTCCTCGAACCCGGCCGACATCAAGACCTCACACGCTCGGGCACTTCGCCCGCCCTTGTGGCAATGAACCACCACGGGGCGCCGCTTCCAGTTTTCGATCTCGGCCAAGCGACCCTCCAGTTCCGCCAAAGGGATCCTTCTCGAACCGTCGATGGCGGCCCGAGCCACCTCCTCCGGGTCACGAACATCCAGAAGAAGCAGTTCTTCACCGCTCTCCATCTGTTTCGCCACCGAAGCCGCGGGCAGACCCGGAACCTGGACTCGATCCGCAGCCCCCGACTCGACCCCACAAAACCCCTGGTAATCGATCAATTCAGTCACGGTTGGATTGTCACCACAGGCCGGACACGCCGGATCCTTCTTCAGCGCGAACTCGGTCCATTCCATGGCAAGAGCGTCATAGAGCAGCAAGCGCCCCACCAGAGTGCGGCCGAGACCCGTCAGGATCTTGATGGTCTCCGTCGCCTGGATTGTCGCAATCAAACCGGGCAACACACCGAGAACACCCCCCTCTTCACAGGAAGGCACGCTTCCCGGCGGCGGCGGCTCAGGGAAAAGGCAGCGATAACACGGCCCCTCACGAGCATCAAAAACGCTGGCCTGTCCATCGAAACGAAGGATGGACCCATAGACATTCGGTTTCCCGAGCAACACACAGGCATCATTGGAGAGGTAGCGAGTCGGAAAATTGTCCGTCCCGTCAACGATGACATCATAATCTTCGAAGATCTCAAGAGCGTTACTTGAATCCAGTCGGGTCGAGAACACATCAACCTGGACATCTGGATTCAGCGCATGGATCTTATCCCGGGCGACCTCCACCTTGGGGCGACCCACGTCGTCGGTCCCGTAGAGAACCTGCCGCTGCAGATTAGAGAGGTCCACCACATCATCGTCCACCAGACCGAGACGACCGACACCGGCCGCAGCCAGATACAGAGCCAATGGACAGCCCAGCCCTCCGGCCCCGATGAGCAGGACCTTCGACTGCAAAAGACGAAGCTGACCCTCCGGTCCCATCTCTGGAAGACTCAGATGTCTTCGGTAGCGCTCAAATTGCTGGGGCTGAAGGCGGCCCTCACCGTGGCTCATGGGCACAGGCTATCCGAAGGTCGGCCAGGGGGCGAGACGCAAGCGCTTCAAACGCAGCTCAACTCCAGAAGAGCGATCTCGGCCGTCGAAAAACCGATGGAGCCGTGAATCAATCGTCTTCTTTCGGAGGCAGGACCTGGATCTTGTAGGCCTTCCGAGGCTTGTCCACGAACTTCCAGGAGACGGTCACCCAGTCCTTTTTCTTGAGTTCTTTCCACTCGGTCTTTTCCTCGCCCGTCACTTCAGTGTTTTCAGCCGGCACGAAAGAAACCTTATCGCCCATGCGATTGTCAACGATCATCCTCTTCTTGCTGATCCGATCGATGCGTCCGGTGAACTCTCGCATCTGAGCCTGAGCCAGGCTCGATCCGAGCAGGAGGACCGCAATCAACGAAAACCCCAACAAAAAGGTCATACGGCGACTTGAACTATTCATCTCCACTCTCCTTGTCCATCTTGCTTGCTTCCCTGCTTCCAGGGAGCACACCCATGCCACTTCCTCGGCTTGATCCTCGAATGTACTCCCTGTCGAATCGAATGGTGCCGGAGGCGGGATTCGAACCCGCACGGCCTTGCGACCGGGGGATTTTGAGTCCCCTGCGTATACCAGTTTCGCCACTCCGGCGGGGCGTGCGAGCATACCTCACGACCGATCTGTTTTCCGGCGCTGAGGCCCTGGAAAAGTGCCCTTTGACAAGACCCCATGCGGCGCGGTAGCCTGCGCTTCCTGCGTGGGGCCGTAGCTCAGTTGGGAGAGTGCCTGAATGGCATTCAGGAGGTCGCCGGTTCGATCCCGGCCGGCTCCACCACGCAGATCCTGGGCATGCGATTCCCTGCCGCTGCCCCCGCCAATCTGCTGCTTCAACGCCCCTGTTGTGTCCGAACCTCAGCAGCCCCGCGGGACACACCCATACCGGATCCCATCTTTTCGCCCGCGTCCGGATCGGCCTTTGGGATCGTGGGGTCCACAAGTACACACTATTGTGTCCCCTCACCCCAGACCGAGGTCCGGCCCCGGCCCCCAAGCCCCCTCAACCGGTCACTCTGGTTGCGATGAACCCTGTCAACGGTCTAGAACGTGTTCTACTATGCGCGCCACTCATCCGGCATGCGTCATGCCTGGCCCTGGGGCCTTGGGATGAGACTGACCTTGTACGAGGAGTCCTACATGAGCAATTCAGACACCGACATAGAGGTCGGTCTCTCTGCCCCCCACGTGCTTGATTACGATTACCGTCGATCGCTCGGCCCGGTCTTGAGCCGATTCTTCACGGGTCTTCGAGCGGGCACCATTCACGGTATCAAGACCCGCTCCGGGCGCGTGCTGGTCCCGCCGGCCGAATACGATCCCGAAACCGGTGAAGCCACCACCGACGAGTTTGTTGAAGTCGGTCCGGGCGGCGTCGTAGAAACCTGGGCCTGGGTCGAAACTCCGCGCGCCAGCCACCCTCTTTCCCACCCCTTTGCCTTCGCCTTGATCAAGCTCGACGGTGCGGATACAGCCATGCTGCATGCCGTAGACGCCGGGGAGGCCAGCGCGATGAAGAGCGGGATGCGCGTCACACCTCGCTGGGCTGCGGAATCCCAGGGCAGCATCAAGGACCTCTCCCATTTTGTTCCTGAGAGCGAAGGCAGTGCAGCGGCTCCGGAAGCACCGGCTGACCCGACCACCGACATCGTGACCCCCGTCCATGTCGAATACACCTACACGCCCGGGAAGGCGGCCAGCCGCTACCTCCGCGGCCTGAAACAGGGAAAGATCCTGGGACAGGCCTCAGACTCATCCGGCCTCGTGTACGTCCCGCCTCGGGGTGCTTGCCCTCGCGATGGAGTGCCGACGAGTCGCGAGGTCGAAGTCTCGAGCAAGGGGACCGTGGTGGCACTCACCATCGTCCGTGTGCCCTCGGAAAACATCAAGGTCGACTTGCCCTACTGCACCGCCAACATCCTGCTGGATGGTGCGGACCAGAGCTTCACGGGCCTACTCCAGGAATGCTCACTTGAGGACGTCCGCATCGGGATGCGCGTAGAAGCCGTTTGGCGAGATGCCTCTGAGTGGGACTACAGCTCTGAGAACATCAAGCATTTCCGCCCGATCGATGAACCCGACCTCCCCTTCGAAGACATCAAGGAGTATTGCTGATGCGCGACGTAGCCATTGTCTCCTATTCCCAGAGTCGTTCGGTCCGCACCGAACGAAACCAGAACGAAGTTGAAATGCTCATGCCGCTGATCAAGGAAGCGGTGAAGAACTCGGGCATTCCCAAAGAGGAAATCGGATTCACCTGCTCCGGCAGCACCGACTACCTCTCCGGTCAATCCTTTGCTTTCGTAATGGCCGTGGATGCCGTCGGAGCCTGGCCTCCCATCAACGAAAGCCACGTGGAAATGGATGGGGCCTGGGCTCTCTACGAGGCCTGGATCAAGATCCAATGTGGTGAGGTCGATTCGGCCATGATCTTCAGCTTTGGCCGCTCCTCCATGGGCGAAACTGCGGAAACCCTGACGCTTCAACTCGATCCCTACACGCTGGCGCCGCTCAAGGCCGACGCCATCAGCCTGGCCGCCCTGCAGGCTCGGGCTGGACTCGATGCTGGAAAATGGACCGAGCGGGAGATGGCCGAAGTGGCGGTGCGATGTCGCGCTCAAGCCAAATCCAATCCCGATGCTCAAGTCACGGGCGACTTCGACGTAGACAAGCTCCTCACCGACCCCTACCTGGTGTCTCCCTTGCGCAAGCACGATTGTCCGCCGGTCTCCGATGGGGCCGCCGTCATGATCATCGCCGCGGAAGGGGCCGCCCACAAAGCAACCCAGAAACCGGTCTGGATCCGAGGGCTGGAGCATCGGCTGGACTCACACCAGCCCGGCGGACGTGACCTCACGGTTTCTCCCTCGACGACTCTCGCAGGCGAGGCGGCGGGCGTTCACAACGGAGCCGTGGACTTCGCCGAACTCCACGCGCCGTTCAGCCATCAGGAAATCATCGTACGAGAGGCCCTGGGACTGGGACCGGACACCCTGACCAATCCCTCGGGAGGCGCCTTGGCGTCAAATCCGCTGATGGTGGCGGGGCTGGCGAGGCTCGGCGAATCCGCACGGCGGATCTGGGCGGGACACGGTTCTCGGGCAGTCGCTCACGCGACGTCGGGCCCCTGCCTGCAACAAAACCTTGTCTGCGTCCTGGAAGGAGAATAGAGATGGCAGAACACGCTGCGGTCATCGGCATCGGCCAAACCAATTTTGATGCCAAGCGAGTAGATGTATCCCAAGTCGGTCTGATTCGGGAAGCCGCCGAGCGGGCCCTGGAAGACGCCCAGCTTTCGTGGTCCGATATTGATGCGGTGGTCATCGGTAAAGCGCCAGACATGTTCGAAGGCGTCATGATGCCCGAACTCTTCCTCGCGGAGGCGCTCGGCTGTGTAGGCAAACCCATGCTCCGGGTTCATACCGCGGGAAGCGTCGGAGGATCCACGGCTATCGTGGCCGCCAGCCTGGTTCAAAGTGGGGTCCACAAGCGCGTACTCACCGTGGCCTACGAGAAGCAGAGCGAGAGCAACGCCATGTGGGCCCTCTCCATCAAGCTGCCCTTCTCGCAAACCCTGGTCGCCGGAGCCGGAGGCTTTTTTGCCCCCCTCATCCGAGGCTATATGACGCGTTCAGGAGCACCAGAAGACACGGGCATCCGCGTCGCCCTCAAGGATCGCCTGAATGCCCTGAAGAACCCAGTGGCGCATCTGAAGCTGCCTGACGTGGACTTCGACATGATCGCCAACTCCCCGATGCTCTGGGACCCGATCCGATACCTGGAGACATGCCCTTCTTCGGACGGAGCCTGTGCTCTGGTGATCGGTGACAAGGAGGCGGCGGCGCAGGAACGAAGTGCACCTCCGGCCTGGATCCACGCCACCCAGATGAAGACCGAACCCACCATGTTCGCCAAGCGCGATCAGGTCATGCCCCAGGCGGGGCTGGACTGCTCCGCGGCTCTCTACAAGAAGGCCGGCATCACGGATCCGCGCAAGGAAATCGACTGCGCGGAAATCTACGTGCCCTTCAGCTGGTTTGAGCCCATGTGGATGGAGAATCTCCACTTCGCACCCATCGGCGAAGGCTGGCGGATGACCTACGACGGGGCCACGGCTCTCGACGGAGACCTTCCCGTCAACATGTCGGGCGGCGTGCTCTCGACAAACGCCATTGGTGCATCGGGGATGGTCCGATTCGCCGAATCCGCCATGCAGGTTCGCGGTCAAGCCGGCGAGCACCAGGTGGACGGCGCGCGAAAGGCCGTCGGACACGCCTACGGAGGTGGCTCCCAGTACTTCGCCATGTGGGTCGTCGGAGACCAACCCCTCTAGGTCCATTTCCACTCCCAACGCCCCATCGGAGAACGCTCATGTCAGAACTCGGATTCTGGAATTTCGCCTCGCAAGACCCGGCCCCCCTGGCTCTGGTCGATCCCAACATGAAGGAATGGAGCCGCGGGGAACTCCTGGCCGAAACAAACCAGGTGGCTCATGGCTTGGCGGCCCTGGGCCTGGAGCGCGGAGATTGCGTGGCCGTGGTCATGGAGAACTCGGCGGAATTCCTCCAGGTCTATCTCGCTGTCACCCAATGCGGCCTGTACATGACCCCCATCAACAACCACCTGACGGGGCCCGAGATCGCCTACATCGTCAAGGACAGCGAGGCCAAGGTCTTCATCGGCTCCGCACAGTTCGCCGAGGCCTGCACGGCGGCCCGAGAAGAGTTGGACTTCCCTTCCACCCACTCTTTCTCACTGGGCGATCTGGAGGGCTTCCTGCCTTTCGAGCAGTTGAAAGAGGGCCAGAGCACAGACCTTCCCGAGAACCGATCCGCCGGCCAGGTCATGAACTACACCTCGGGCACGACGGGCCGGCCCAAAGGCGTCAGGCGTCCCCTCGTGGAGATTTCACCCGACCTGGTCGCCACGTTGAGCACGGGCTTCCTCGGCATGTTCGGGGTTCAGCCTGAAGATGGCCATGTGCACATCTGCGGCTCTCCGCTCTACCACACTGCGGTGCTCGTCTTCAGCGGGAGTTCCATGCACATGGGCCACACGGTGGTCTTGATGGAGAAATGGACGCCCGAAGGCATGCTGCAGCTGATCGAAAAATACCAGGTGACCCACAGCCACATGGTACCGACACAGTTCCATCGCCTACTGAAGCTCGACGAAGGCATCCGCAACCGATACGACGTGTCGTCCTTGCGGAACATGGTCCACGCCGCCGCACCCTGCCCGGTTGAAACCAAGAAGAAGATGCTCGATTGGTGGGGCGATTCCATCTACGAATACTATGCAGCCACAGAGGGCGGAGGCACTCTGGTCACTCCCCAGGAGTGGCGACAATATCCGGGCACGGTGGGAAAGGCCTGGGCGAACTCGGACATCAAGATCTTCGATGAAGACGAGAACGAACTCGGCCCCAATGAAGTCGGAACGGTCTATATGCTCCTTGGCCAGGCGGACTTCAAGTACAAAGATGCCGAGAAGAAGACCCGCGACAACCGGATCGGCAACTACTTCACCGTGGGCGACATCGGAGAACTCAACGACGAGGGCTATCTCTTCCTGCGAGACCGCAAGACGGACATGATCATCTCGGGCGGGGCCAACCTATACCCGGCCGAAATCGAAGCCGAACTGATTCAACACCCGAAAGTCGCGGACGTCGCCGTCTTCGGCATTCCGAACGATGACTGGGGCGAGGAGATCAAGGCCGTCATCCAACCCATTGACGGGGTCGAGGCCGGAGAGGCCCTGACGGACGAAATCTTCGAATGGTGCGGACCGAGGCTGGCCAAGATGAAGACCCCTCGCTCCATCGATTACCTCAGCGAGTTGCCCAGGGATCCCAACGGCAAGCTCTACAAGAGAAAGCTGCGTGACCCCTACTGGGAAGGCCGCAGTCAGATCTAACGGCCTTCGGGAAGTCACCGGCCACTCTTTCTGGACTCGAAAGAGCCCAGGTGGAGTGCGCTTATTCCTCGAGCCGGATGGCCTGCCGGGGGCAGAGTCGCTCCGCCTCGCGAGTGGACTCCTGGAACTCCGCCGGGACATCATCAAGCAATACAGTCAGGGTGTCGTCGTCCTCGACTCGAAACACTTCAGGAGCCTGCTCCATGCAAATCGCGTTGGCTTCGCACAGATCGTAGTCCACCACCACTTTCATGACTTTCCCCTTCGCTGACAGTCTATTCCGTTCCTGCCCTCCGAGAGCACTTGACCTCGGCCGAGCCCCCCTATTCTAGGACGAAAACACAGAGGCCGCATGACTCACGCAACACAAATGCATGGCCTCTCTAATTTCCTGGATCCAACACCGATCCCTAGGCCGGCGGAACAATAAAGCTGTCTCGAACCGGGTCCCGATCGGAAAGCCACGGGGTCAACGCCTGATCGACCCTTTCATGCGTCCAGTGCTCATCGGTTTCGAAGTCCGAAACAAAGCCCGGCTTCTCAAGCACCCGGATGGACTTCCCCCAGATCACGTAGACGTTACCCGAACTTCGCTCGGAGGCCGGTGAAGCCAGATAGCCCACGAGCGGCGCGACATGCTCCGGCGCAAACGTATCAAAGCCATCTTCGGGCGCCTCAAAGAAGGCCGCAGTCGGCCCTTCGCTGGTCATCCTCGTCCGGGCACGAGGCATGATGGTATTGGCAGTAACGCCATACCGTTCGAGCGCCTGCGCGGCCGCCCCGGTCAGCGCCACGATACCCGCCTTGGCGGCCGCATAATTGGGCTGTCCCGTGGACGCGAAGATGAATGCTTCCGAAGAGGTACTGACGATTCGTCCGTAGGTGGGCTGCCCGATGGACTTGGACTTGTTGCGCCAGTATTCACCCGCATGACGCATGCCCACGAAGTGGCCTTTGACATGAACTCGCATGACATCATCAAAATCCTCTTCACTCATGGAGAAGAGCATCTTATCCCGGCAGAAACCGGCATTATTGACGAGAATATGGAAATCGCCCCAGGTCTCGAGCGCCGTGTTGATCATGGCCTTGGAATCATTCCAGTCCGCCGCATCCCCGTGGTGGACCACCGCCTCACCCCCGGCGGACAGGATCTCCTCCACCACGCTCTGCGCGCCGTCTAGACTCGCTCCGCGACCGGCGCCATCGGTTCCCAGATCCGCAACCACGACACGCGCCCCCAGGCGAGCGAGTTCGATCGCCTCGACACGCCCAAGCCCTCGACCTGCCCCTGTCACCGCCGCTACCTGACCCTCCAGAACACCCATCTCTCTTCTCCCGTATCCGTTCGCGAGGCTTGAGCCCTATTCGGCCTGCCCCAGAATCATTCCACTTGATGGAACCCCTACGCCCGCCGTCACAAGAACATGATCATTCTTTTCCGGCTGACTCGTCGACGTGCCCCGAATAAGACGCACGCCCTCATTGACACCGTTCATGCCATGAATGTAGGCCTCCGAAAGCTGCCCACCGTGCGTATTCACGGGCAGGCGTCCTCCCGGCCGCAGGCCTCCCTCTCGGACAAACCTTCCGCCCTCGCCTTTCCCACAGAACCCGAAGCTCTCAAGTTGCAAGAGTACATTGGGCGAGAAGGCGTCATAGATGACCGCGGCATCGATGTCTTCCGGCCCCAACCCCGAAGTCTCCCAACACTGACGCGCGATGAGCTGCATCTCGGGCAACTCCGCAATCGTCGGACGATAGAAACTGGTCATGGATTCCTGATCGGCACCGGCGCCCTGGGCCACCGCCCGAACCATGGCCGGGGGGTGCGGCAGCTCTTTCGCCATTTCCGGCCCCACCACGACGCACGCAGCGCCGCCATCGGTCTCCTGACAACAATCAAAGAGCCGCAGAGGCTCCACGATGGATCGAGCCCCCTGGTGCTGCTCCAAGGTGAGCGGCTGTCCGTGGAAGAAGGCCCGGGGGTTCTTCAGCGCATGGTCGCGCTGCGCCATGCAGACCTCGGCGAGATCTTCCGGCCGACAGTCGTTTTCGTACATATACCGTTGCGTCGACATGGCGATCCAACTGGCCGGCGTCATCAGCCCTGACGGCATGTACCAACTCCAGTGAATCAGGTCCGAAGTCGTCGGCCCCCCCGAAACGCCTTCACTGTAACGAGCCCCGGACCGCCCGTTGAGTGCCCGATAGACCACCACGGCCTTGGCGCTGCCTGTGGCCACGGCCATCACCGCCTGATGCATCACCCCGATGGCGGCCCCTCCGCCATGCGGAGTTCGGCTGAAGAAGGTGAGATCCTTGATCCCCACGGTCCGAGCCACTTCAATCTCGTCACTCGTGTCCATGGTAAAAGTGGTCAAGCCGTCGATGTCGGCGGGCGTCAGCCCCGCATCACGAATCGCAGTCGCACAGGCCTCGCTCGCCAGGGCCAGTTCAGAACGCCCCGAGTTCTTGGAGTACTCGGTCTCTCCAATGCCGACGACGGCCGCTTCATTCTTCAATGTCGTGGGCATTTCTAGTTCGCTCCCTTGGGCAGAACCAGATCCACCGTTCCGGTGACGTGATTCCCCCATGCATTCTTCCCGGTGATGGCCACAGTGACAGACCCCGACTCTTCGTCCTTGGCGGTCACCTCTCCACTGAGATTCATCGTGTCCCCGGGAAGGTTCGGCGTCCCGAGCTTGATCGCTACATTCGTCACCCTCGAATCGATCCCCGCCCAGTCGGTCACAAAGCGGCTGACCAGACCGTTGGTGGTCAGGATGTTCATGAAGACATCCTGCATCCCGGCCTCCTGAGCGGACTTCTTGTCATGGTGGACGGGCGTGTAATCCTGCGACGCCACGGCACCGGCCACGATCAGGCTCACCGTGAGATCGATGGCCAACTCAGGCAGGTTGTCGCCCAGTTGTACGTCCGTGTAGTTACGAGTCTCCGTCATTGCATCGTCCTCATCTTCGCTCGGGTTTTCTTCAGACCCGCCGGAAAACCGGCAGTTTCATCTCGTCGTCCACCAATTCCACGGAAGCCTGCACCGACATCCCGATCTCGACTTCCTCAGGCTCGATGTCGACGACATTGCTGACAAAGCGGGTGCCCTCTTCCATGTCCACCACCGCCACCACCAGGGGATAGGTGTAGCCGGGCACCTCGGGATAGTGGATGACCACGAAGCTGTAGATCGTTCCACGGCCCGATGCAGGAACCGATTCCCAATCGGTGGATTGACACTCACCACACATGGGGCGAGTGGGGTGTCGCAAGGCTCCGCAGGCCGAGCACTTCTGTATCACCAATTCGCCCTGCTCAACGCGTTGCCACCACCACTCGTTGTCATGACCCAGGGCCGGCTTGATCCGCTGTGGCTTACCGGCCATCGGGGCCGCCGATTCATCCGTCGCAGCCGGACGCTCCTCCGCCTCGAACTTCAATACGCGGAACGTCAGGGAGCCCACCTCTTCATCGTCCTGCACACGAAAGACCGTCCGCGTATTGATGAAGTATCCGATCCCGAGGCCTGTGGCCTTTTGCTCTGAAATGGACTCAATGGAGGTTTTCGCGCGAACCTCGTCACCCGGCCGCAGATAGCGGAGATACTGCTGTTCCGTATTCGTGGCGACCACACCCGTAAATCCGTGGGCATCGAAGAGCCTGTGCAACTCCTTTTGCTTGTCGCGCGGATCGTCTTCGCCACTCGCCATGGCCACGCCACCCAGGATCCAGGCCTGAAGCATGGTCGGAGGCGCCACCAACCCCTGATGGACAGATTGCTCTGCGGCCGCCGCATCCGTATAGGCGCCCAGTTCATCGCCCATGGCCTCGCACCACTGGCGCACCATGGCTTCGTTCACAGGGTTGCGACCCACATCCTCAAGCCCGATGTCGATCCCCACATAGGCTTCGAGCTTCTTTTCGAAGTCTTCACGTTCCTTACCCGATATGGCCATCTTCTTCTCGCTCCCCGCTACTTCTCAGTGTGAACCTTCCAGGATGAGCTGAGCGGAAGCGCGCGTACGCTTCAGCACCTCGGCTTGATCATTCACGCCCCCCGACCAGCCCACCAACAAAGCAAACCAGCACTGCTCAAGGGTCTCTGCCCGCTGTTGGTCGTGCGGGGTGGATTCGGGATCGATCAACTCCCCGTCTTCACTGGAGACATGACCGCGAAGGGCCATGACCAGCATCCGCTGAACCCGCTGGTGATAGGAAGACATCTGCTGCGCAAGGCCAGGCTCGCCCGAGGACACGGCCCGGATCAGCGCCCGAGCCAGGTTCTTTCGACGCAGAAGTCCTCGATTCACCAGACCAAAGAAGTCCATCACCCGCTCAAAATCCGATTCGCCCCGCACCCCTCGCTGCACAAATTGGCGTTCCAGATTTCCCGTCTCCACAGAAAGAGCGGCAATCAGGAGATCTTCCTTGCTTCGAAAGCGCCGATACAGCGTGCCGAGGGCCACGCCCGCATGACTGGCCACATCGCGAAGTCGGACGGCTTCAAAACCGCCGCTCTCGGCAAGCTCGACGGCCGTTTCGACAATGCGGCGTGCACGCTCTTCTAGTTGGTCCTGCATGGCGCGCTATTGAAACACGTTTCACTCTGAACGGAAACACGTTCCAACCGGATCCACGATACCTCCCCACGGGTCAGCTGAGTCCGCTGTCCGACCTGTTCACCCTGACGAGACTCCCGGACTCGACTAGCCTCGACTCATGGAAGACGAAATCACCGTTCGCGAGTTCTGCCTCCGCGTACTTGATTCAGGCGATCTGAAGACAAAATTGCGGGCGCCGCGAAATGCGGCTGGAAAACTCCTTGGCGATGGAGATCCAGGCTCACCCGAAACCCGGATGAGCCCCACGCGAGACCCCGAATTGAGCCTCAGTCAGGGCGCGGACCGCCTGCCACGCCCAGGGCAACTGACCGACCCGGAAGCCCGAGCCCGCTGCCTCGCACGCTTTGCCCACCACGAACTGATGGCGGTCGAACTCTTCGCCTGGGCCCTGCTTCGCTGGCCGGACCTCCCCCCGGAGCTCCGAAAGCTCTGGCTGGTCACCCTCGAAGAAGAACAACTCCATTGTCGACTCTATCTCGGACGACTCGCAGCCCACGGCTCCGAACTCTCTCAACACACCCGATCGGACTACTTCTGGAAGCAGCTTCCAGGGATCGCTCAATCTCCGCACGGCCCGCGAGCTTTCCTCTCCGCCATGGGGCTCACTCTCGAGCAAGCCAATCTCGACTTCACCCTGGTGTATCGAGACGGCTTTCGGGAAGCGGGCGATGAAGAGAGCGCCCAGATCTGCCAGCGCGTTCACGATGACGAAGTCGCCCACGTACGCCGCGCGGCCGAGTGGCTCATGCGGCTCTCTTCCAGCCAGGAAGACGACACGATTTCAGCCTACGAAGAAACCGTTCCTTTCCCCCTGGCGGCCAGCCGAGCCAAGGGCCGACGCTTCAGCGTCGTCTCCCGCCGTTCCGCTGGGCTCTCCGAACCCTTCATCGAGCACGTGCGCACGGCCCGATCAAGCCAGCAGCTCGCCGGCTCCTCCAAACCCAGTTGACCCGAGAATCTTCGCCCTCCTCCATGGCTTTGATTCCGAATATCGGAGCCGAAGAAGGCCCCCAGTGGCCCCGACTTCTCGAGAAACCCGCCGTGGCCGCCACCGTGGCCCTGTGGCGCACACTCTTCCCCGCCCGGCATCACCTGCTCGGCACCNAAAACACACCTGAACCCTGGCCTGAATGCATGGGCGCGCGCCCCCACGCAGCCGCCTTTCCCTGGCTGGACGACTTGCCCCTGGCAAGCTGGCTGGCCGACCCCGGAGCCATGCAACTCGCTCATGAAAATGGCCTGGCCGGGTCGGGCCCCTCTTCGAAGACCGTCATGCACGTCCATGACAAAGCCTTTTCCTTCCGCATGAGCGAGGAACTCGGACTCACCCCCTCTCCCCTGGAAGGTCTGGGTCGGGTATTCGAGGCCGAGGAGCTCCGCGCATCAACCGACTGGATTGGCCACGTGGAGCAAGAGGTCATGAGATGGCCCGACTTCACCCAGGGACGCTTCTGCCTCAAGCCGCGACTGGGCAGCAGTGGGCGCGGACGGGTCTCGGGGCAGGCCCACGCCTTCGATGCCGCGACGCTCAAGGGAGCTGCCCGGGGGCTCGCCCGGCGCGGAGGCGCCATTCTCGAGCCCTGGCTGAAGCGAGCCAGCGACTTCTCGGTGCAGCTCCACATCGGCGACAGCGAGCCTTCCATCACCCTTCTCGGCAGCCTGCAACTCTGGGTCACGAATACAGGTCTCTACCGGGGGCACCTGGGCGAAGTGGACTCGCGTGGACGGGTCTTCTCCGGTGGCCCCGACGAAGAAGACATCCGCGTCGCCGCCGCCGCCCTGGCGTCCGAAGCCCGAGAACTCGGCTTTCGAGGCCCATGCGGGGTCGACGGACTGAGTTTTGAAATGCCGCCGACTTCAACCGGACCCGCGGCCCGCATCCTCCGCCCGATTGTGGAATTCAACGCCCGCTTCACATTGGGCACCGTGGCCATCGGCCTGATCCGGCGGAATCTGGGGCGCTTGCACCGCGAACTCGCTCTCTCGCCCGGCGAACGCCGTGCTTTTCTCTTCGCCCTGGACACCCCAGGCCTCGAGTCGAGCTGGGAAGCCCTGGCCAAGAGTCTGCCCGATCGAAGTCTTTGCCTGCCCCTGGCCCCTCCTTCCTCTACGACGCGACCGGGCTTGATCTTTTGCGATTCGCTCGACGCACTCCGATCCGTGCTGCCAGAGATCGCCTGACTGCCGCCCACCGGACCTCCAGACCCAACGACGGAACGCTAGTGTCTGTACGCATGCAGCTTCGAGTCTTGACTCTCAACGTATGGGGATTGCCGCTGGGGATCGCCCGGCATAGCGCGGCGCGCATGCGCGCTATCGGTCAGGCCTTGGGTCCACTCGAGGCCGACGTCATCGCCTTGCAAGAGGTCTGGACGACGGAAGCCCGAGAGCAGCTTCGCCAGGCCGCCCAGGCCGCGGGCTACAGCGAGATCTGGCATCGAAGGGCCGCCTTTGGCGGNAGCGGGTTGATGGTCATCTCCCGTCTGCCTGTTCGGGACGTACNCTTCACCCCCTTTCAGCTCGANGGCCTCCCGCANCGCCCCCAACACGCCGACTACTACGGCGGAAAAGGCTTTGTGGCCCTGACCCTGGAAACACCAGGCGGNCCCGTAGTCGTGATCAACACCCACCTCCATGCCGGTTACAACCCTCCCCATGAGCCGGACGAGTACGAAGGAATCCGGGCCGCCCAGGCGATTCAGATGGCCGCATCCGTGCGCAGCCTACGNGATCCGGTGATTGCGCTGGGAGACTTCAATTCAGATGANGAGGAGCCGGCGCGGCACATCCTGCTCGGTCTGTCGGGGCTCAAAGATGTGGCCAACGAACTGGATCAGCGTCAGCCCACCATCCTGCGCGGCAATCCCTACCGAGGCCCGGGCGCCGGCGACGCGCGAATCGACCTGATCCTTTCTCGGCGCGGCGAGAACACGGAACTGAGCCCCCTNGCCGTAAGCCGGGTATTGGACGAGACCCTCTCCATGGACGGCGAACCGGGCAGTTTCTCTGATCACGCGGGCGTCATGGCTGACTTTCAACTTCGCCCCCATGCCGGAACCGAAACCCTCCCTGGACCTCCCGAGCCCAAAGCGCTGGCTCTGGCCCGGAAACAAATGGAGTTGGGACTGAGGATCTCACGAGAGCGGAAGACACGGGAAGCCCGCTATGCGGGCGGCGGGATCGCCTTGAGTGCGGCCATCGGCGCCGGCGCCTGGCAAGCCAAACGGAGTCGCCGACAGTGGCTTTCTCGAGCCGCCGCCGGCCTCGCCGGGCTCGGGCTCATGGGCGCATCCGGGCTCTTCTTCACCTCCACCTCCATCGCGCACGCAGAAGCGGAAGGCTACGCCGAGTTGATCGCGTGGCTCGATTCATTCCAGCCGAGTCGGGCTCAGCATGATACGCTCCCCAGCCCATGACAAACCAAGCCGTCATCTTTGATCTGGGAGGCGTCGTGCTCGGCTCCCCCATGCACGCCATCGCGGAGTACGAAAAAGAACTCGGTCTCCCCGAGAATTTCGTAAACCGTGTNGTAGCCAAGACCGCGCCGAGCGGGGCCTGGTCTCGCCTGGAGCGAGGCGAAATCGCGATGGAAAGTTTCTACACGGAATTCGAGTCCGATTGCGCCGAAGCCGGGCCCGACTTCTCGGCTCGGGAAATGATGCGTCGGATGGGCGAAGTCACGGTACCCCGCCCCGTCATGCTCAAGGCCATTGAACGCATTCGCTCGGCTGGCCTGAAGGTGGCCGCCTTGACCAACAACTGGGCCGCGGACGAAACCTCCGGCCAGGACGACGGCACACGGGCGCTGAAAGACCTCTTTGACGTATTTGTCGAATCGAGCGTCGAGGGCCTTCGAAAACCCGATCCCCGGATCTACGAGCTTGTCTGCGAGCGGCTCTCCATCTCGCCCAATCAGGCAACCTTCCTCGACGACATCGGGTACAACCTGAAAGCCGCGCGCGCCATGGGGATGCACACCATCAAGGTCGTGACCCCCGAGCAGGCCCTTGGCGAACTGGCCGCCGTTCTGGACCTCCCGCTGCTCGACTGAGGCCAGCCCCTTCAGTTCGCGTCGGGGTACTCGACGCGACCGCCCCCGGCCCGCACCAACCCCTGACAGGTCAGCACCCAGCCCTCGGCCTCCTGGCTTGCGTCGAGGCCGCCATCGTTGCGCTTCATCTCCACCTGACCGCCCTTGACGAGAGCCATGCATGCGCCGCAATACCCTTCCAGACAGGCACAAGGCGCATCGAGACCGGCTCTATGGCAAGCCTCGAGGACCGTCTCGCCTTCACCCACGGTGACCTCGGTCTCGTTCCCGTCGAGATAAATCGTCACCACGGGGTCGCCCGAGGTCTCCGCGCGAGGCTCCGGATGATCCAGGGCTTCCAGTTCCGGAGAGACAAAGCGCTCGATGAAGATGGATTCACTCGCCACCCCATTGGCGGCCAGAGCCTCCTCGATCACATCCATGTAGGCTCCAGGGCCACACACGTAGAAATCCGCCCCACTGGCCTCTGCGATCAAGGCGCCCGCCGTCCCCGCGTCCAGGAAACCATCCACAGAATCAAGTCGGTATTGGATATCAAGCTGCTCCGGATGGGCCGAAGACAACGCGTCGAGTTCCCGCTTGAAGATCACCGACGCTTCGTCCCGGTTCGCATACACGAGCGTGACTTTCCTCGAAGTCGTTGCGAGAGCGGATTTGATGATGGAAATCACGGGGGTAATCCCGCTCCCTCCAGCAAAGAGCACAAGCGGGGCCTCGTGGGCCTGCAAACAGAAAATACCGGCGGGCTTCATGACCCTCAGGGTCTGACCGGCCAAAACGTGGTCGTTGAAGTAATTCGAGGCACGCCCCTCGTCCACACGCTTGATCGTAACCTTGTGCTCCACATCCGTATCGGGAGAGCTGGCCAGCGAATAGCAACGCACCAGCGGGTGCTCGTCCACCGTGACACCGAAGGTGAGGAACTGGCCGGCGCGATAGCGGAAGGTCTCTTTCAACTCATCCGGAACACGCAACACCACGGACTTGGAATCCGGCGTTTCTTCCACAATTCGCTCGACCACAAGATCAAAATAAGGCCCTTGTTCGTTCATCACTCTGCTTCGTGCTCCTCTATCGGATCAAGACTCACCGCGATCCCCGGCTTTCGTCCCTCGAGAGGGATCAACTGCACCACGATTTCATCCGGCTCCAGACGAGGCCGCTCCGGCCCCGGCTGGCTTCTCAACACCACCTGCTCGCTCTGGTAGCCCTCTTTCTTGAACAAGAAGACATGGGCTCGATCGGCCTTGAGCTCCACCTGCCGGGAATCCTGCTCCGGCACACGGCGACCGTCTACAAAAACCGTCATGGGCGCAGGATCCATCCTGATCGGCACCACCTGGGTCGGAGCACAGGAGAGCAGGAGGACACCCAGAACGCCCACCCCGCACCCACGAACCTGTCTTTCCAACACCCGAGTACTCCCATGACCGTATCCATCCAACCGCCGACCCCGCTTCACGGCAGCCCCTCTTCCTGGCAGAAGGGACGGAGAATCCTACCCCGGCTGGCTGCTCTCTGCTCGCGCGATAGACTCCGCGCCCCAAGCCCGCAGAAAAACCGAGCCATGAGGTCAACGATGAAGCCCGAAAAACGTCCTGAGCGTCCCTACTTTTCTTCCGGCCCGTGCGCCAAACGACCCGGATGGTCGAGCGAGAGCCTGACAGAAGCCCTCCTTGGCCGGTCCCATAGAGCGTCGCCCAGCCGCGCCCGCCTGCAAGCCGTCATCGATCAATCCCGCTCCATACTCGGCTTGCCCGATGACTACCGGCTGGCCATCGTGCCTGCGTCCGATACCGGAGCTTTGGAGATGGCGATCTGGTCCTTGCTCGGAGAAAGAGGCGTGGACGTCCTGGCGTGGGAGAGCTTCGGCCAGGGTTGGTTGACCGACATTGAAAAGCAACTCGAAATAAAGGACATGCGCCCCTTTACAGCGGACTACGGAGACCTTCCGGACCTGAGCCAGGTCGACTTCGACCGCGATGTGATCTTCACCTGGAATGGAACCACCTCAGGCGTGCGCGTTCCCGATGGACAATGGATCCCCCAGGAGCACGAAGGCCTTGTGATCTGCGACGCCACATCCGCGGTCTTTGCCATGAACCTGCCCCTGGAGAAGTTGGACGTGATCACCTGGTCATGGCAGAAGGTCCTGGGAGGAGAAGCCGCCCATGGCATGCTGGCCCTGTCGCCCAAAGCCGTCGAACGACTTGAGAACTACGTACCCCCGCGACCCCTTCCCAAGATCTTCCGTATGACCAAGGGCGGAAAATTGATCGAGGGGCTTTTTGAAGCAGCCACCATCAACACCCCTTCCATGCTGGCTGTCGAAGACGCCCTGGATGCCCTTCAGTGGGCCGAGGGCATCGGAGGGTTGCCGGCCCTGGTGGAACGTTCCGAAGCCAACCTCGCCTCCGTGGCCCGCTGGGTGGAGAAAACACCCTGGGTCGACTTCCTGGCCAGCGATCCGAACACGCGATCCTGCACCTCGATCTGCCTGCAGATTGTCGACGAATGGTTTGTTTCGCTCTCCGAGGCCGATCGCAAAACCACGGCCAAGGACCTCGGCCGAATGCTCGACGCCGAGGGTGTGGCGTTTGACATCAACTCCTACGCCAACGCGCCGGCCGGCCTACGCATCTGGGGAGGAGCCACCATCGAGAACGCCGACATTGAAGCCTTACTGCCCTGGCTCGACTGGGCGTTTGCCAAACTCAAGAAGGCCTAGAAGTCAGCCCTCTTCGGGCTCGGTGGCCGATTCGCCTGGATTCGAGGCCTGCACGGAAGCCGATCCTCCGCCTTCATGCAGGACGGCCTTGAGGGCCATCAACCTCTCCAACTCCTCTTGCTGTGTCCGCAGTCGGTCCTTCTTGGCATCCAACTCGCTTCGCATCGAGACATACAGGAGTTCCTGCGTATCCACTTTACGTTTGAGCTTCTGATGCGTTTTCTCACGGGCTTCGTTTTCTGCCCGTGCTTGAGTGAGGCTGGATCGAGCGGCTTCCAGCTCTTTTTGCAGATTCGCTACGGCCCCGTTGTCGAGTACCGGCTTTTCAACCGGAGGCTGCGGGATCGAAGAACTCTTTCGCAGTCGACTCAGCTCACTCGACAAGCCCTCGGCCTCCTGGCGAGCCTCATCCCGGGCCTGACGTGCTTCTTCGACCTGACTTTCCAGATCACTCAGAGCCGAAGCCGCCTCCGAGGTAGCTTTGCTGGGTTCCGCCTTGGCGGCGCGCCGCTTGGCCTTTTCGAGACGTTTCCTGAGTTCAGCCACCTCCGCGGCGTGGCTCCCCCGTTGCTTGACCTCACGCTCGCGGGCGCTCCTTGCGTCTTCCAACTGCTCTGTCAGCTTGAAAACCGCCTCGCGTTCTTTCTGGAGAACCGACTGCGCGGAACGACTTTCCTGTCTTACCCCCA
>NZGT01000125.1 GCA_002691025.1 Spirochaeta sp.
CGTTGGATTCGATCATCTCGTGATAGAGGTCGTTGCCCTCACGGGTCCGCTCGCCGACACCGGCGAAGACCGAATAGCCCGAGTGCACCTTGGCGATGTTGTTGATCAGTTCCATGATCAGAACCGTCTTGCCCACACCGGCACCGCCGAAGAGGCCCACCTTGCCGCCCTTGGGATAGGGGGCCACCAGGTCCACGACCTTGATTCCGGTTTCGAGGATCTCGACCGCCGTCGACTGATCGACAAACTCCGGCGCAGGACGATGGATCGGGTAGGTCATCTTCGCACCGATGGGTCCGCGCTCGTCCACCGGCTCACCGATGACGTTCATGATCCGGCCCAGGGTTTCCGGGCCCACCGGAATCGAGATCGGCTTGCCGCTGCTGCGGACTTCCTGCCCGCGCATGAGACCGTCGGTGGTATCCATCGCAATGCAGCGCACGGTGTTCTCACCGAGATGCAAGGCCACTTCCACTACCAGATTGTCTTCTCTGTCGTCGATCCCCACATTGCTGGTCAGCAATGCCGTCATCATCTCAGGGATCTCGCCGGGGGGGAACTCCACATCGACCACCGGTCCCATCACCTGAACGATTTTTCCCGCTTCCATGCTCTCTCCTTGCGATGGCTTGAGGACTGCGAAGTCGCAAGTCCATCACGCCTGATTGTCGGGCTCGTCGCCCGTGCGTTCATTACTCGAGTGCCTGTGCACCCGTGATGATCTCAACCAATTCACTTGTAATCGCCGCTTGCCGTGCCCGGTTGTATTCCAGGGTGAGGCGCTCGATCAATTCTTCCGTGTTCTTGGTTGCATTCTCCATGGCGCTCATCCGAGCCGCATGCTCTCCGGCCTGATTCTCCAGCAGAGCTCGGAAGACCTCGACTTCCACCGCTTTCGGAACCAGCGACGCCAGAAGGGTCTCGGAGCTCGGCTCGATCTCATACGGGGCCGCATCGAGATCCAATTCGGCTTCGACTTCCGCTTCGACCTTCTCCGATACAAAGGGCAGGAGCGGAACGATTTTCGGCGTCTGCGCGATGGCCGAAATGAATTCGTTATGGAGCAGAACGACCTGATCCACCTCTCCATTTTCAAAATCGGACATCAGGCGTTGGGCGATCTGTTGCGCCTCCAGATAGTTGACTTTGGGCCCCACAGGCCTGTCATCACTGATCTGACTCGGGCGATGCCGGCGGAAATACTCTGCCGCCTTCTTTCCCACCACGGTAAAGCGTGTCTCGATACCTGCGGCTTTCCATTCCGCCACGAGACGCTCGGCCTCCTTGACGATCTGGGAGTTGAACGCGCCCGCGAGACCCCGGTCGGACGAGATCGCCACCAGTTCGACGGTGGACACAGACTCTCGCTCTTCGAAAAGAGGATGACTGCTGCCCGCTTCCGCAGACCCGACTTCCTGCAAGGTCGCACGCATGCGCGCCGCGTAGGGGCGGGCCGACTCGATGGCGTCCTGGGCGCGGCGAAGTTTCGCCGCAGACACCATCTTCATCGCACTGGTGATCTTCTGTGTCGACTGGATACTCGTGATCCGTCGCTTGATGTCACTCAGGGTTGCCAAGGATCAAGCCGCCTCTGTGTCGGACGACGAAACCGCCGTCGTGGGTTGGAAGACGCCAGCAAATTCGTCCAGCGCCCCTATCAGTTTCTTCTCCGTATCATCCTGGAATTTTCCTGAATCCCGGATGGACTCGAAGATGCTCCCGTAATTGGCATGCATCCAGTCGAGCATCTCCTGCTCATAACGGCCCACATCCTCCAGACCGTAGGCCCGAATCCAGGAATCCCGATCCTTCTGCGGGGTCGCCGAATAGATGGCCACCACCTGATCCTCCATGGCGAGCGGCGAGTACTGAGGCTGCTTGAGCATCTCACTCTGTCGTTCCCCGTTGGCCAACTGCTCCTGGGTTGCTTTGTCGAGATCACTCCCGAACTGTGCAAAAGCAGCCATTTCCCGATACTGGGCCAGACTGAGTTTGAGTTGACCCGCCACCTCCTTGGTGGCCTTGGTCTGCGCGGCACCCCCCACACGGGAAACCGATAGACCCACATCCACCGCAGGCCTCTGACCCGAGTTGAAGAGATCCGTCAGCAAGAAGATCTGACCGTCGGTAATCGAAATCACATTGGTGGGCACATACGCGGAGATATCGCCCGCCTGGGTCTCGATGATGGGAAGAGCCGTGAGACTCCCTCCGCCGTCTTCATCGGACAACTTGCACGCTCTCTCGAGCAACCGCGAATGCAGGTAGAAGACGTCGCCCGGATAGGCCTCGCGTCCCGGCGGACGACGAAGAAGCAGGGAAAGCTGCCGATAGGCGACGGCCTGCTTGGAGAGATCATCATAAACGATCAGGGCGTGGCGACCGGAGTGCAGGAAGTGCTCTGCGATCGAGCACCCGGAGTACGGGGCTATGAACTGAAGCGGAGCCGGATCGGAAGCCGTCGCGGCCACCACCACCGTGTATTCCATCGCTCCGTATTGAGTCAGCTTGTCCACCACCTGAGCCACTGTGGATTGCTTCTGACCAATCGCCACGTAGACGCAGAAGACATCCGTGTTCTTCTGGTTGATGATGGTGTCCAGCGCGATCGCGGTCTTGCCCGTCTGGCGATCACCAATGATGAGCTCTCGCTGACCCCGCCCGATCGGCACCATCGCGTCAATGGACTTGATGCCCGTAGCCAGGGATTCGTGAACCGACTTCCGATGCACGATGCCCGGCGCCTTGATCTCAACCAGTCGGGTTTGATCGGTTTCAATGGCACCCTTGCCATCAATGGGATTGCCCAGTGCATCCACGACGCGACCCAACATCGCATCCCCGACCGGGACCTCGATGATGCGTCCCGTCCGGCGAACCAGACCGCCTTCCTTGATGCCGTGTGAATCGCCCATCAGCGCCACGCCCACGTTGTCCTCTTCGAGGTTCAGCACCATGCCTTGCAGGCCGCCTTCAAACTCGACGAGTTCTCCAGCCAGGGCGTTTTCAAGACCATAGACACGGGCGATTCCATCACCGGCATTGAGCACAGTGCCCGTTTCGGCGACGTCGATCTCGCGATCGTAGTCCTTGATCTCGCTTTTGAGGATGTCGGTGATCTCACCGGGCTTGATTTGCATGTTCAGGATCCCTTCATGAGATGGGTGCGCAACGTATCGAGTTGCGTTCGAAGACTTCCATCGAAGACCAGGTCGCCCACTTTGGCGACCGCGCCTCCGATCAGAGTCGGGTCAAGTTTGAATTCCAATGTGACGTCGCGACCCGTTCTCTCGGAAAGGGCACGCTTCAATCGTTCCTGGCCAGCCTCATCGAGGGGACTGGCACTGGTGACAAGGGCAGTCATGCGACCTTCGTCTTCATCGACGAGCTGACCGAATTCATCGGCAATTTCGTCCAGCGAAATCAGTCGGCGCTGATCCACGAGATAGAAGATGAAGTTGCGAAGCAGAGGTGAGATCTCGACTCGATCGGCGATCACTCCCAATGCGGACTTTCGCTCCTTGGCAGGATAGAGCGGAGTCAAGAGAGCCCGATGCAACTCCTGGTTCTCTTGAAAGAGTTGATCCATTTCATGAAGCTGCGACCGAATGGCCCCCGTGCTTCCTTCCTCTTTCGCAAGAGCAAAGAGAGCCTTGGCATATCGAACCGCTGCTGTGGTTGCTTTCATGACAATCTCAGCCGTTACTACCCGAGGTCGAAGAAGCGTCACCGTCTTCCACCCGGGAAATGAATTCATCGAGCAAACGCGCTCGATCTGCGTCTCCCACCTGTTGTGAGAGGATGTCCGCCGCCATGTCGACGGCCAGCCCTGCAGCCTCGGCGCGAAGTTCACGTTGCGCACGAAGCAACTCTTGATCGATGGCCGCCGTCGCGTCCGCCTGGATCCGGCCTGCGCTTCGCTGGGCATCCGCCAGGATCCTCTGGCTTTCCTCCTCCGCTCGAGTCCGGGCCTGGCTTTGGAGTTCCTCCACCTCGCCCTGTAGCGCGGACAGCTTGCGTTGGATCTCCTCGTTGCGCTCTTCGGCTTCCGTCAACAAGGCCGCTGCGGCTTCAAGGTCGCCCTTGATCTGGGCGCGTCGACCCTCGAAATATTCAAGCACCGGCTTGCGGGCAAAATACACAATGGCGCCCACCAAGATGGCCAGATTGAGAAGCTGAAAGAGGAACTCCTCCCAGCCCGGCGGCTCTTCTCCGCCTGCCGCCCAGGCGCTACCGGCGCCAAAAAACACCGCAGCAAAAATCAGGGTGTGCTTCACGTGGTCGCGAACTCTCTTGAATGAAATCTCCATCAGAGCGCCCGCCCGAGAATCTTCTGCGCCGCCGAGTCGGCCAGATCACGTACGTGATCCCCCATCTCGGAGCGCGCTTGTTCAAGCGAAGTGTTCAACTCGGAGCGACCGCGTTCGACTTGCTGCTCCGCCTCCAAACGCGCCGCCGCCGTGACTCGCGCTTGTTCTTCGCGTGCCTTTTCTACCGCCGCTTTTCGACCCTGTTCCGCAACGGAACGCGCCTCGGCGATTTCACGGCGATAACGGGAAAGGACCTCATCCGCTTCTTGAGAAAGTTCAGCTGCCTTATCGCGCGCACCGGTGGTTCGCGCATGGCGCTCATCGAGGGTCGCAAAAATCGGTTTATAGATCAGCGCGTTCAAAGGGAACGTGATCACGATGAACAACACGATGAGTGCAATCAGGGTTACGGGATCCGGGATCAAGACAAGATCCGCCGCCGCATACACCGGCGCCGCAACCAGGAATGTCAGAAGCACAAGCATCGCGACAGCCATACGTCGACGAACCGGAACGCGATTCCTTGCGCTCTCTCGAATCGACACGGGTTCCCCCTGCTGCATATCTTCTCCTGCTTCCATTCCTCGGACTCGACTCTCTTTGGATTTCACTCTCTTCACCACCCGTGCGGACTTGCGTGCCGGTCTCGCAAAGGACGGGTCTCGATCCCGTGCTTCCTCAACTCAGAAAACCCGCACTCTCTTCATGGCCCATCTTGATTCATCATTCTTCGGAACCGATTCGCTCTTGTCTCAGTTCCTGCAGCAGAGATCGGAGAACATCCGCGTGCTGGCGCACAAAAACTCGCGCCGAGATGGACCCAGAGGCGGGTCGAGTTTCGCATACGTGGCCACAGGTTCAAGCCGCAGAAGCACTCTACGGCAACTCTGTGGAAGAAACTCCAATTCGACATGGGCCCTGTATGCGTGCTCCATCGGCCACAAAAACCCTCGGGCTCTTCAGGGTGCCACGAAGCGTTGCACCTGTTTTGAGCCTCGCCACGCGAAGAGCCACCACATTCCCCTCCAGATTGCCCTCAAGCTCAAGCTCATCCACCGTCACGGGCCCTTTCACCCGGGAATCCGGCCCCAGCCGGAGACAGCCACCCTCCGCCTGGATCGGACCCTCGATCTCGCCGGCCACGCAGACTTCACCACGAAACACCAGACGCCCCTCAAACCGGGACCCAGCCGGAACCAGGGTCATGGGGGAGCGAGCCATCAAACTTGATCCAACAAGAGGTCGATGACACGAGTCAGGTCACCCTCGTCAAAGTAGTCGATCTCGAGGTGACCCTTCTGGCCTCCTCCTTTGAGCCGAACCCGGGTCTGGAATCGCTGCTCAAGAATTTCGAGAACTCGCTTCAGATCAGGGGAAAGAGGCTCCGACGGGGTGGTCCGGCTCGCCTTATCGGCCGAGGACACCTCCCCACCCAGCTCCCGTGCCACCTTTTCCGTCGCCCGAACAGAAAGCCCCTGCCGAATGACGCGATCCCTCAGCTTTCGACGCTGGGCAGGCTGATCCACCTGCAAGAGGGCCTTGGCGTGCCCCATGCTGAGTCGACCCTGTTCTATGTCCTCCTGGAAGTCGGGTGTGAGATCCAGCAGCCGCATGTGATTCGCCACTGAAGAACGATCCAAGGAGACCTTCTGACCGATTTCCTCCTGGGTGGCTCCGGTTTCCGCCAGGGCCTGGAACGCGTAGGCGAGTTCCACCGGGTTCAGATCGTTGCGCTGAACATTCTCCACAATCGCCACCTCCAGGCGGCTCTGTGGGGTCAGGGACTTGACGACCGCCGGAATTTCCTTGAGTCCAGCCGCTCGACATGCGCGCCAACGGCGCTCTCCCACCACAAGTTCATAGCGGTCACCCACAGACTGGACGACGACAGGCTGCAAGACCCCGTGCTGAAGGATCGAAGCCGCGAGGGTCTCAAGCTTGCTTGGATCAAAGACTCGGCGGGGCTGGCTCGGATTGGGGTCCACCTGGTCTACAGGGACCCAGGTCACNCCCTCGGGCGCGGGGGCACTCGCATCCGAAGACGGGGACAAAGGCACAGAACCCGCCTCTGGATTATCGCTTCGCCCACTGTTGCTCCCAGAGTTGGAAATCAGGGCTCCCAGGCCTCGGCCTAGCGCTCGGCGGCGATCGCTCATGATGGTTCCCTTTCTTGTTCTCTCTTCTCTCTATCTAAAGAGCCTGGTTTTCTTTGGAGCGTTCACCCTCATGGGAATCCGGTTCAGCCGGTTCCTGATAATGAGTGAGGATCTCTTCAGTCAATTTGAGATACGCCACGGCTCCCCGAGAGTGAATGTCGTAGAGCAAGATGGGCTGTCCGTGACTCGGCGCTTCACTAAGACGGATATTGCGCGGAATGCGGGTCCGGTAGACCTTTTCTCCGAAGTGGCTGCGCACTTCGGTTTCCACCTGGCGACTGAGGTTGTTTCGTGGATCCACCATTGTGAGGAGGATGCCCTCAAGTTCGAGGGCGGGGTTCAGTTCCGCNCGAACCAGATCCGTGGTTTCAAGCAGGCGAGCCAGACCCTCAAGCGCGTAATACTCGCACTGCATGGGGATCAAAACCGAGTCGGCCGCCGTGAGGGCATTCAACGTGAGCAAACTCAAAGAGGGCGGACAGTCGATCAAGATGAATTCATATTGATCCCGAATCGGAGCGATGGCTTCCCGAAGTCGACTCTCGCGGGCCTCGCGAGACACCAACTCCACCTCGGCCCCCACCAGGTCTGTCCCCGCGGGGACTACACCCAGGTATTCGATCTCGGTTCTCGAAACCAAAGAATCCAGAGCCACCTCCGACACCAGCGCGTCATAGATCTGGCGAGGTGCGTCTACGATTCCGACGCCGCTACTCGCATTGCCTTGAGGGTCGAGGTCGATCAGGAGCGTCTTCTTCTCTGCAACGCCCAGGCAAGCCGCAATACTGACGGCGGAGGTCGTTTTTCCGACCCCACCCTTCTGGTTGACTATTGCGATAACTCTTGCAGCCGGCATTTATCGTTTCCTGATCGCTGAGGCGCGATGTAGCACAGTCAGGCACCCAGGCGCATCGCTTCAGGCTAAGTTCCGCGACAGGAAAGAGCACCACGACGCCCACTGACTCAAAAACGAGGCCTAAACCTTTCGACCCCACCAGAGCCAGCGATCTGAGTCTTTGGCGGGGGTCGAATACCGGATCGACCCCCACTCACCCAGTTCGCCATGGGGCCCAACCCCGGGATCAGGTCGATTGGCCGGGATCAGCACCACACCGCCTTTTCGGGCCCAGGGAAGGCCCAGCTCAAGAGCATCCTCGGGCTGAGCGACCGCTTGTGCGATCACCACATCTGATTGGATCGCGTCCAGGTCTTCGATACGGCCAAGCCGAGCGCTTACGTTGTCCAAGTGGAGCTGGCGTCGCACCGCACGCTGAAAATGGTGCCTCCGCTCTCGGCTCTCGACGAGAGTCACGGAAACCTTGGACTTGAGGAGGGCCAGGGGTAGACCCGGAAAACCGGCCCCGGACCCCAGGTCCACGACCTGCATTCCAATCTCCACTTCGGCGTGATCTTCCACCGCGAACCAAAGCGCCAAGCCGTCGCACACCAGACCCCGCATAACCGATTCCGCATCGCGATACCCGCTGAGATTCATGCGAGCGCCCCACTGGGCGACCAGAACCGCAAGCTCCAACAGCTGAGCTTCTACGGTCTCGTCCAGTCGCCTGCCCGCAGACTCGAGGAAGGCTTCCAGAGCCTCTCGACATCTCGCCGAAGGCCCGGTCTCGTCACTTTTGGCGGCTGCCATCGGGTACGTTCCCCGTGGAACATAAAGGGTGGGCGTCAGGAAAAGGGGGCCAAGTAAGAACAAAGGCCTTGGTGTTCCACGTGGAACACCCCCTCCGGCAGAACCATACCGCGGATTCAGTGTACTGACGTCCGAGGTCGGAGCCTTTTGGGGCTCCTGGCGGCGGCTGCCGAGAATAAACGCCTGATTGGAGGGCCCGAGATGGACCCCACTTCTCGGTGGGTCTTGCCTAGCTGCTCGACTGCGATGAAGCGACGGCTTCGTCGTATTCGTCGGCGCCTTCAGGAACAATCAGGACCTGGCGGTACTGCCCTTCCCCGATCCCCATCGTGGCTACACCTTCTCGCTCCTTGAGGGCCAGGTGAACGACTCGGCGGTCCCGGCCATTCATGGCGTCGAGAGCGAGCGCGCGTCCTGACTCCACGGCGCGGTCCGCGGCCCGATCAGCCAACTTCTCAAGGGATTCGGCTCGCACGGCGCTTTTGCCCTCGACTTCGATGACAACCCGAGAAGAGGTGTCATCCGCAAGACGAAGAACTTGATTGGCCAGGAGCTGAACCGCGTCAGTGGCCCGGCCATCGCCCCCACCCAGGCCTTCACAGGCTTCGCCGGAAATCTTGTAGACGAGGAAGTCCGAACCCTCTTCGGATTCCTGTTCAATGTCAAAATTTCCCATCCCCAAGCGCTCGACTGCACCCAGAATGAATTCGCCCACCGGCTCCAGAGTTCCCTTCGCGTTTCCCTTCGAGGGCTTGGCGGGTTGCTCCTTGGCGACACTCGGGGCTTCGGCGCGGGGTTCGCTTCGACCCCGTCTGCCAGAATCCCGATCTCGCGAGCGGCCCCGACCACGATCAGACCTGTCCGAGCGGCCCCCTGAGCCACCGCGATCGTCGCGCCCGCCGCCACCCGTACTCGGTGTGAATCCAACCGGACCCGCCACGACGACAAAGCGCCCTGCCGCACCCGAGACATCTTCCGGGACGACAATCTTCAAATCGGCTTCTTCTACTTCATAAAAGCGAGTCGCCTGGGCGATTGCTTCTTCCTTGCTGTCGCCCACAAATTCATTGGGTTCTGATTTTCGGTCATACATCGAAATTACCTCCCTGCCTATCGTGGTGTTTTGGACTAGCCGGCCGCTTCGGCCTTTGCCTGCATTCTCCGACGGATCAGGAGTTGGTGGCCAATGCCCAGTAAGTTGCTGACCGTCCAGTAGAGAACCAAACCAGACGGAAAGGTGTAAGAAAAGAGGAGCATGATGCCAGGCATCATGATCATCATCATTTTGGCTTGCGCCGGATCCATGCCGGTCTGAGGCGTCATCTGCTGCTGAAAGACCATCGAACCCGCCATCAAGAAGGGAAGAATCCGCACCGGAAAATCAAGACCCGGAAGCGTGAAAAGAGTCGCGGGCGCAGAGAGGTCATTGATCCAGAAAATGAACGGAGCCTGCCTGAGATCAAAAGAAGTCTGCAATGCGTAAAAGAGACCGATAAAAACAGGCATCTGCAAAAGCAGGGGCAAACACCCACTGAGGGGATTTACACCCTCTTCTCGGTAGATCTTGAACGTCTCTTCGGACTGCTTTTGTCGATCGTCCTTGAACTTCTCCTGGATCTCCTTGATGCGGGGCATGACCTCGCGCATACGCTCGGCCGATCTCATCTGCTTGGTCACGATGGGAAGCGTCACCAGGCGAACCAGGATCGTCAAAACAATGATCGCCAAGCCGTAGTTGGGAATCACTCGATGCACCTTCTCGAGCGCCCACTCGAAAAAGAAGGTCAGCGGTTCAACCCAGGACCAGCCGCGGTTGAGAGTCAGGTCAAGATCTCGACCCAGTTCCCGTAGAAGCGGCGGATCCTTCGGACCGAAGAAAACCGAATAGCGCCTGGAAACCGTCTCGCCCGGAAGAGCGCGACCTCCGCGTTGACGTACTTCAGCGGTGGCAATCTTCCCTTCTACCAGCGGCACAAAAGCCACTCCGACATCCGTGGGGTCAGCCGGAATCAAGACGCTGGCGAAATAGCGCAGGTCCACACCGGCCCAAACAACATCTGAACTCGCCTGAAAGGGACCTTCATCATTGCCAAGGAGACTGCCAAAGAAACCACTCGATCCCAGTGAAGGCACCAACTCACGGGTGACATCTTCACCGACCAGAGCAATCAAGGAGAGTTCACTGAAATCTGTTCGTTTGTTGACGGCGGTGGGAAGCGAAATGGAATACGCGGAATCAAGCGGCGACTGACCCCGGTTCGTAAACTCGACCACGAACTCCAGTTCGTACGTCTCATCGGGGCGACGAAAGATCTTTCTGATTTCAAGATCACCACGACGAAGCAAGAAGACGACTTCAGAGGCGCTTGCAGTTTCCACCTCGTAGAGCGCTTCGCTTAGATCCGTGTCACCCGACGCCAGGAAATCGGTCGAAAGAGTCGCCTTGATACTCTCGGGTATATCGATCAATTCAACCGGGATTTCATGCCGGGGTGTCTCAAAGAATTGCTTCATCTGAACGGCATGAACAACTCCGCCTCGATTCGAGAGTTCTATTCGAATCCGGTCATTCTCAAGCACACCGGACCACGGCGCGACAGAACCGGCGGGCGGAGCCAATTGAGCAGGTTTGAGAACTTGTTCGCTTTTCTCATTCCTGACTGGTTCGGCCGCAGGTTTGCCTGAATCCGCATAGGAGGGCGTCTTCTCTTCATTCCATCCGCCTCGTTGCGTTGGAAGGACGCGATCCGGTGCGGATGTCTCCTCGGCCGCTTCGGTGACGACACTGGGAAATTCCCGCTTTTCCGCCTGGATCTGCTGTTGCCAAGCGATCCATCCAATAAAGACAGCCATCGAAAGCGCGAATGCAGCAAGTAGATTGCGGTCCACGGATCAACCTCGAGGTACGGGGTCGTAGCCCCCGGCGTTGAAGGGATGGCATCGCACAATCCGGCGGGCGCCCAAAAGGATTCCTCTACGGATCCCATGTTCGCGCAGTGCTTGTGCGGTGTAGGTCGAGCAGCTCGGTTCAAATCGACACATCGGACCGAAAAAGGGCGAAAGGAAGAGGTGCCATAGGTGAAGGATCCGGATCAAAACCCGAGCGACCATGGAGGGTCTTCTCTTCGGTTGGCCGGCCTGCGGCTCCGAGCCCGGTGAATGTCTTTCGCTTTGAATCACGAAAGGGTCCTTTTCTCTGTGTTCCCTTGAGTCAGGTTCTCCGGGTTTTTTACCAAAGGACTCACCAAACGATCCAGGGACCGAAATACGTCGACGGTATCAAGCTGCGCAGCCCGCTTTCTTGCTATCACCACCAGGTCAAGCGATGCGGGAAGCGTTCCTCTTTCCCTTCGGAACCACTCTCGAACCTGTCTGCGAATCCGGTTTCTCACCACCGCATTGCCCACCGCGCGGCTGGTGCTCAATCCCAAACGAGGATCGGCCGTGCTTCGACCAGGGCAATTCGGTTCAATGACACTCAACAAGACGAACTCCGAGCTCGCTCGTCGCTGGCCCTTACGCGAAACGCGCACAAAATCCTGCGATTTGAGGATCCGGCTGGACCGACCAAAAAGGCCGGTTTTCTCGACCACGATTACTTGGAAGCGACAGTGACGGCCAGGCGCTTTCGCCCCTTCGCGCGTCGTCTTTTCAAGATCGTTCGGCCGGAGCGTGTTTTCATTCGCTCACGGAAGCCGTGTTTGCGGAGTCGCTTGATTCGACTGGGTTGGTAGGTTCTTTTCATGACGTCTGGCGCCTTCAATTCGCTGTCGTTTGTCAGATGAGGCAGGTGTCCAGCGTTGTCCTGCGCCCCTGCGGTGAGCTCATCGAGGCGAAAGGTGCCCCGCTCCTGGATGCTCGACCGCACTGTTCCGAAGGCGCGCGAGCTTAGCCAGCCCCTTTCCCAGCCGCCACCACCAGAAGAACATCGGTTGAAGGCCACGGCGGCGAAAAAAATCTCAACCCGGCCTTTCTCTTGCCTTCTATGGATCCCCGACCATGGTAAGATTCACTCAGTGTTTGAACAGATCCTGGAGCCTTTCTAGGCTCCGATGCTGTTTCCCGACATTCCACATTACTCAGACAAAGCATAAAGCATATTAATATCGGATACTTATGCTTGTTTTGTTCTTCGTTTTACAGACTTCTACGACTACTCTTTAAAAATTGAAAAAAAATTGGGAGTGCTAGATGAAACTATCTATCGCCAAATCTGAACTCCAAAAAGGATTGGCTCGAATTCAAGCCATTGTCGACAAGCGAAACTCGATGCCGATCCTCGCCAATGTCATGATCGAAGCCACCGAGGAGGGCAGTGGGAGTCTCCAGATCTCGGCAACCGATCTTGAAGTGGGAATTCGAAGCCGCCAGGACGCAGATGTATCCGAGCCGGGGGGGCTGACCGTTTCTGCAAAGACCCTTTACGAGATTGTTCGAGAGTTACCGGATGAGACCGTCCACCTGGAAAGCACTGCGAACTCATTTCTTTTGATTCAGTGTGAACGTTCCCATTTCAAGCTTGCAGGTACTTCCCCCGAGGAATACCCCACTCTCCCCGATTTCTCACCGCAAAACACGGTCACCGTGCCGAGCAACGTGCTCGCGGTGATGATTGAACGAACCATGTACGCCGCCTCAACGGATGAGACTCGATATAACCTCAACGGCGTCTACCTCGAAGTCGACTCCGGGACCAATCAGCTTCGACTGGTGGCCACGGACGGCCACCGCCTGGCAATGGTCGAAAATGAGATCCCCGGGGAACTATCCGCCCTCCAAAGCGGGGTGATAATACCACGAAAAGGCCTGGCGGAGCTCAAAAGGCTGCTCGATGAAGACATGGTGGATGAGATTGATCTCGCTTTCGAAGGCAATAGCGGTTTGGCTCGAGGGGGAGAGGTCACTTTGGTCATGCGTCTCATCGAAGGCGAATTCCCCAATTACCAACAGGTGATTCCCGGCGAGTCCACCGTGCAGGTCATTGTCGATAGCGAAAAGCTCTCACGCGCTTTGCGCCGAGTGGTTTTGCTCTCCTCGCAGCGAAGCCGAGCTGTGAAACTCGAGTTGGGGGAACACAAGCTCACGGTGTCCTCCAATAATCCGGACATGGGTGATGCACGCGATGAACTCGACAGCGATTACGCGGGGGAAGCGATTTCCATTGGATTCAACGCTCGATACATGCTGGATGCCTTGGCGGCTCTTCAGGTCAAGGAAGTGTGGTTGGGCCTGAACAGCGACCTTTCGCCCGCGAAGGTCAAGCCGACGAACGACGAAGGGGCCCTGGCTGTCGTAATGCCGATGAGGCTCTAGAAGGCCGTTCATCGCGAACATAAAGACCCCGGATCAGTCGACTCTCCGGGTGGATTCAGAATGAGTCCTGAACGGCCCTCAAATGGTGCCAGAAAGCGCGAACTGAATGCGCTGAGTCGCTTTACGGCCCTATGTGAGTTTTGTACCTTCCAGGCTCAGCAAAAGGCCCTCAGCGCCACGGGTGCAGACGGCTTTTTTGTGGATTCGAGCGTTAGCTTTTGATCCCGAATCGGATACCGAAACCAATTCGGGAATAGTGGGTGAAACGCCGGTGGCCGCGAACCCGTCGAGTCCCCAAAGGCCCGAAGAATTTCATGAAGGGCCCGAAAAAACGGCTCTGGATGTCAGATTTACTTTCGGGAAGAAAAAAACCCGGTTTCGAACGCCCTGGTTGGATGGGCGTTGGCCAAATCGCGCAGGATGGAAAATGAAATTCAGGGCTCGGGGAAGAATTCGCTTGTGAGTTACGACGCCAGTTCAATTGAAGTGCTCGAAGGATTGGAGCCGGTTCGCAAGCGTCCCGCGATGTATATCGGTACGACGGGTCCGGCGGGTCTTCATCATCTCGTGTACGAGATCGTGGACAATTCGATCGATGAAGCGCTGGCCGGTTTTTGCAGCGAGATCACGATCACCATCCACCCCGACAACAGCGTCACGGTGACCGACAACGGTCGCGGTATTCCGACGGACATGCATCCGGTGGAAGGTCGGTCTGCTTGCGAGGTCGTGATGACGACTCTTCACGCAGGCGGGAAGTTCGACGAGAACAGCTACAAGGTCTCGGGTGGTCTTCACGGTGTAGGCGTATCAGTAGTGAATGCGTTGTCGATTTCACTTTCATTGGAGATTCGACGTGAAGGAAAACGCTTCACGCAGTCCTATGAGCGCGGGGCTCCACTGGCTCCGTTGGAACAAGTAGGAGAGGCATCCGATTCGGGCACTACCATCCGTTTCCAGCCTGATCCCGTGATCTTCAGTGAGACCGAATTCTCTTTTGATGTTTTGTCTCAGAGGCTGCGAGAGCTTTCGTTTCTGAATGCCGGTGTTCGCATCAAGATCAAAGATGATCGAAACGATAAAGAGCATGATTTCTGCTACGAGGGTGGAATTGTTTCTTTTGTGGAACACCTCAACAGCAATCGTGTCCCACTGCACCCGGAGACTCTCTTCATCTCTGAAACTCGACCGTTGACGGAACGAGGTTCCGGTGAAGTCGGGATCGAAATAGCCCTGCAGTACAATGATTCCTATAACGAAGCCGTCTATTCCTTTGCGAATAACATCAATACAGTGGAGGGAGGAAGCCATCTCGTCGGCTTCCGCACGGCTCTGACAAGGACCATCAACCGGTATATCCAGAACCATGAAAAAGGGAACGCCAAAGGCGAAAAGAGTTCGGTCACTGGGGATGATCTTCGGGAAGGTCTGACAGCGGTCATTTCCGTGAAGCTCCCCCAACCGGAGTTCGAAGGGCAGACCAAGACCAAGCTCGGCACCGGTGAAGTTCGTGGGATCGTGGAAGCCGTGCTCTACAAGGAGCTTCTGGCCAAGCTGGAAGAGAACCCACGAATTGCCAAACCCATAATCGGCAAGGTGGTGGACGCCGCGAAGGCCAGAGAAGCGGCCCGCAAGGCTCGCGAACTCGCGCGAAGAAAAGGCGCGCTGTCCGACTTCAGTCTGCCTGGAAAGTTGGCGGATTGTCAGGAACGTGATCCGGAACTCTGTGAAATCATCATCGTCGAAGGGGAATCGGCCGGGGGTACGGCACGACAGGGTCGGTCCCGGGCCACCCAGGCAATCCTTCCGATTCGCGGAAAGATCCTCAACGTGGAACGGGCCCGACTGGACCGGATGCTCGCCAACACCGAAATCCAGGCGATCATTGCCGCTCTCGGTTGTGGAATCGGAGCCGAGTTCGATGTCACCAAAGCGCGGTATCACAAAGTCATCATCATGACGGATGCGGATGTGGACGGATCGCATATCCGCACCCTTCTACTGACTTTCTTCTACCGGCAGATGAGACCCTTGATCGAGGCGGGTTATCTCTACATTGCGCTGCCTCCGCTCTACAAGGCCAAAAAGGGAAAGAAGAGCCAGTACCTGAAGGATCCAGAAGCGCTCGAGGATTATCTCCTTGATATGGGTCTTTCATCGGTAGAGGTGACTTCCGATGGAAATCCCTTGAATGAGGCAACCTTGCGCGAACTCTTGAAGAGTGCGAGTACGCGTCAGAAGATGTTGGATCGATTCCAGATCCGGCTTTTCGACGAGCGAATCATCGATGCGGCGGCCAACCTCGGTCTTCCCACTCGCGAGGATCTGGATGACGGCCCCGCTCTCCTCGATCAGATCGCGCCAAAAATCGAAGCAGAACTCACTCGGCTTGAGGGTGGCGAAGTCGGGACCATTGATTGGTCGCTGGAAGAAGATCGCGATCACAATGCCTTTCGTTTGGTGGCCAAACTCAGGCGCGGTGGACAGACTCTGAGGACTGCCATCGATGCGGGAGTTCTCGCTTCAGCGGATTTTCAGAGGCTCCTTCGGTGTCAATCCAACTCCTCTGACCTGGGGGCGGGACCGTACGTCGAGAGAACCGTGGGCGACGGTGATGAAACGCAACACCTGAAGTCCACGCGACTTCTGGCTTCCATACTGGCGCGAGGCAGCAAAGGGGTTTCTCTTCAGCGTTACAAGGGTCTGGGTGAAATGAACGCAGAGCAACTCGAGGAAACGACCATGAAGCCGGAGAACCGCGTGCTTCTGCAGGTGCGAGTCGATGATATTGTCGAAGCCGATGATGTCTTTACGACTCTCATGGGTGAAGTGGTTGAATCTCGTCGTCAATTCATTGAAGCCAACGCGCTCAACGTCGAAAACCTGGACGTATAGGAACCGATTGTGGCTGACGATCCGAATCTTCCGACCGTGCTCCCCAATGGGGGAGATCCAAACGGCGGTGAAGTAGGCGGCATCAATATCGAAGACGAGATGAGGACCTCGTTCCTCGCGTATTCGATGTCCGTAATCATCAGTCGCGCGCTGCCCAGTGTTCGTGATGGACTGAAACCGGTCCATCGCCGGATCCTGTATGCGATGAACCAGGAAGGACTCCTTTCGAATCGCCCTCACAAGAAGTCTGTGGGTGTGGTGGGCGAAGTGCTCAAGCACTATCACCCGCACGGAGACAGTGCGGTCTATGAAGCGATGGTCCGCATGGCCCAGGACTTCTCACTCCGGTATCCGCTGGTGGATGGGCAGGGAAACTTCGGTTCCATCGACGGAGACTCCGCAGCCGCCTACCGGTATACGGAAGCTCGTTTGGCGAGTCTGGCCGAAGAGATGTTGCGCGATATCGACAGCGAAACCGTTGATTTCGAGCCCAACTTCGATGAGCAGATGGAGGAACCCACGGTTCTTCCGAGCCGCTTTCCGAACCTCCTTGCGAATGGGTCCTCTGGGATCGCGGTGGGGATGGCAACCAATATTCCGCCCCACAACCTGGTGGAGTTGACCGATGCCCTGATTCACGAAGCCAGAAATCCTGACTGCACCATTGAAGACCTCGTCGAGAAGATGCCGGGACCGGATTTTCCGACGGGCGCCGAGATCTGTGGGATGGACGGAATCCGCAGCTATTACTCGACGGGACGAGGGCACCTGCTTGTCAGGGCCAAGGCCGACTTCGAGGAAACCAAGCGCGGCCCTCGGATCGTCGTGTCCGAGATTCCCTATCAGGTCAACAAGTCGACGCTGATCGAGCGCATGGCGGAACTGGTTCGGGACGGGCGGATCGAAGGAATCACGGATCTTCGAGATGAGTCGAATCGCGAGGGAATGCGAATCGTCATCGAGCTTCGAAGAGACGCGTCAGAAGATGTGGTCCTCAACCAGCTTTACAAATTGACCCCACTCCAGACCACCTTCGCGGTCAACCTCCTGGCTCTGGTGAACGGGCGTCCAGAAACCCTTTCCGTCAAGCAAGCGCTCCGCCACTTCATCGAGTTTCGCAAGGAAGTGGTCATCCGGCGGACCATCTACGATCTGGCCCAGGCCGAAGCGCGTGCCCATATTCTCGAAGGCTTCGCGATCGCGCTGGATAACCTCGACGAGATCATCAGCCTGATCCGGGCCTCGGCGGATGCCGCCTCGGCGAGAACGGAACTCCAATCCCGCTTCGCACTTTCGGAGCGTCAGGCCCAGGCCATCCTGGAGATGCGTCTCCGAGCCCTGACCGCCATGGAAAGACAGAAGGTCCTTGCGGAACTGGAGGAGATCCGGGCTCGTATCGCGGAATACAAAGCGCTTCTGGCCAGCGATGAACTCATCCTGAACGTGGTGGTGGAGGAGGTCAGTGAGATCTCCGAGCGCTATGGGGATCCCCGCCGAACACAACTGGTCGAGGCCATCGATGGGATCACGAACGAAGACCTGATTGTCGAAGAAGACATGGTCGTGACGCTTTCGCATCTGGGTTACATCAAGCGAAATCCGGTCACCCTGTACCGGGCTCAGCGCCGTGGTGGTAAAGGGGCTCGTGGGATGGAGACCCGGAGCGAAGATTTCGTTCGCCATCTGGGTGTTGCTTCGACTCACGCGTATCTGCTCTTTTTCACGAATCTCGGTCGTCTGCATTGGCTCAAGGTGCATGCGCTTCCTCAGCTCGGTCGCGCCGCAAAGGGCAAGGCCATCGTCAATGTGCTGAACCTGGCCGAGGACGAACGCGTGCAGACCATGCTCCCGGTGAGGAGTTTCGATGAGATCGGAGACGATGAGTATGTGATCCTCTGTACGCGCAAGGGTGTCGTGAAGAAGACAGCTCTGGGGGCGTATTCGAACCCGCGTAAGGCCGGCATCATTGCTGTGAGCCTGGCGGACGGCGACGAACTGATCGCGGTGGGTCGCTCTGCCGGGGACAATCGCGTCCTGGTGGCGAGTTCGACCGGGAAGGCGATTCTTTTCGAAGAAACCGACATTCGTCCCATGGGTCGAACGGCCACAGGTGTGCGCGGTGTGGCGTTGGCGGACGGCGATGAAGTGATTGGTATGGAGGTCATTGATCCGGAGTCCACGGTGTTGACGGTGACGGCCAACGGATACGGGAAGAGGACCCGGATCGAGGACTACCGGGTCCAGCGACGCGGAGGCCAGGGAATCATCAATATCAAGACCACGGCCCGCAATGGACAGGTGGTCGGGGTGACCCAGGTCGTGGACGGTGACGATGTCATGCTCATCACGGATGCCGGTAAGGTCCTACGCTGTTCAGTGGACGGCATTTCAACCATGGGTCGAGCCACCCAGGGTGTGCGCGTGATGAACCTGTCTTCCGACGAGAGTCTGGTGACTGTGGCTCGCCTGGCCGAGGGGGACGCGGTACCGGATGCTGAGGGCGAGGAAGGCGAAGAGTCTTCCTAGACACGGATTGCTTTCCGTAGACCAGACTGTTTGGACAAGAAATGAAAAGTCGAAAACCCCGTCTCGGTGGCGCGAGTCACGCAAAATCCAACGCTGCCTTTCGTTCCGCCAAGCGAAGAATTCCCGGCGGAGTCAACAGCCCGGTCCGCGCGTTTGGTTCCGTGGGCGGGACGCCGATTTTCATCGATCGCGGCAAGGGCTGTCGCATTTGGGATATCGATCAGAACGAATACATCGATTATGTGGGATCGTGGGGCCCTCTGATCCTGGGTCACAGCGCTCCGGCAGTGTTGCGCGCGGTACGAAAGGCGCTTGCGCGGGGAACTGGCTTTGGGGCGCCCACCGAGGCTGAGACCGTGCTGGCCAAGGCGATTCGGCGCGCCCTTCCTTCGGCTGAGATGGTTCGGATGGTTTCGTCGGGCACCGAGGCGACCATGAGTGCGATCCGCCTGGCTCGCGGCGTCACGGGCCGGGACCGGGTCTTGAAATTCGAAGGGGGCTACCACGGCCATTCGGACGGTCTGCTGGTGGGGGCGGGGAGTGGCGTCGCGACTCTCGGAATTCCCGGATCACCGGGGGTGCCGGCCGCCATGGCGGAACTCACATTACAGGTTCCCTATAACGACCTGGCGGGGGCGGAGGAAGCCTTCGCGAGTTGGCCCGATGAGATTGCATGCGTGATTGTCGAACCCATTGCGGGGAATATGGGTTGCATCCCACCTGAGCCTGGATTTCTCGAGGGCTTGCGATCCCTGTGCACCGACCGTGGCGCGCTGCTTATATTCGACGAGGTGATGACCGGCTTTCGTGTCGCCCGAGGTGGGGCGCAGCGTCTCTATGGAGTTTCCCCCGACCTGACCTGTCTGGGAAAGATCGTCGGTGGGGGGTTGCCGGCCGCCGCGTACGGGGGGAGCAACGATTTGATGCAGCATGTGGCGCCCGCCGGTGAGGTCTACCAAGCGGGCACCCTTTCAGGCAATCCGCTCGCGGTGGCGGCGGGGATAGCCACTCTGGAGGCTCTTGAAGCCGAGGGGGTCTACGAGCGGCTTTCGCAGAGCTCGGAGGCGCTGGTCGGTGGACTTTCCCAGTTGGCCGATGAGGTCGGGATTCCCCTCACGACGACCTCCGTGGGGGGCATGTTCGGTTTCTACTTCCACCCGGGTCCGGTTCGGAATTTCACGGAGGCCAAGCAGAACCACGAGGCTCGCTTCAGGCGGTTTTTCGCGCGAATGCTCAAAGGGGGAATCAACCTTGCCCCTTCCCCGTATGAGGCGGGTTTCATCTCTTTGGCGCACCGGCCAGCGGACGTGGCCCAGACCCTGGATGTAGCGGCGGTTGCCCTCAAGGAGGCCGCAAAGGTCCGTTGAGGCTGTCTTGGCGGTTGGCTATGCTGCGCGCCGTCCTTTTGGATCGTGGTGTGGCTGAGCGCGGGTGAAGAAGCATCGGCCTGCGAACCATCGCCGCCGGTTTCGGTCTTCAGAGGATTCGGACTCGAGCTGCGTGTCGCAGGAAGATGAAGGCAGAAACAGAAAAGGCATAGGGTAGATAGGGAAGACAAGAGGTCAGATCATAAGAAAGCCGTGATGTCAGAGGGCCAGGAAAAGAAACCGGGAGACCGGGCCAGTCAGATGCTGAATAAAACCGCCGATCGGATGAATGACGGTTCGAAGTATCAAGGGGCCTTGGAGGCTGTGCTGGCCATCCCGATCGGAGCTGGACTGGGTTACTGGGCGGACAAGGAATGGGATGTTTCTCCCGTTGGGCTTTTGATCGGATTCGGCTTGGGGTTTGCGGCGTTTATTCTCGGAGTGATTCGCATGCGACCTGGAGTAGAGACCTCGGACGACGAAGAGTAGAAGTATTCAACAGTCGGGAGCAGGTGTAGAAAGACCCTCCCCGGTTGGAATTGAGACAAACCGGTTGGCGCTGAGCCAACCATGCATGAAAGAGGCGCTTCAAGCGTGAATCAAGATTTTGCCATACATCTGATCATCGGACTCGGGACACTGGTCGCGGGCCTGCTGGCTTTGTTGGTATCGCCGGGGCAAGGGGCTGCTGCGGCAGCCGGTGTTGCCTTGAGTGTTCTGAATTATCAGTGGCTCTACCGAGGCGCCGTGCGCTTTTTTGAAGCGGCCCAGGCAGGGAATGCTGGCCAGGGGATCTGGATCGTGGTGGCTTTGTTGCGAATCGGCCTTCTGGTCGGCGGCCTCGCAGTTCTTCTGAAATTGGGTTTGCCAGGCGTGGGCCTGGTGGTCGGTCTTTCAGTTCCCGTCTTCTCCCAGATTGCGTGGAGTAGCTACAGGGCATTTCATCAATCAGTGCAGGCGCGGAGTTGATCAAATCATGAATCTTTATAACGTGTTGGGAAACCAGATCCCACCTGTCTACCAGGCGACCGCCTTGGTCTTGATGATCCTGTTGGCCGGAGGTCTCGTGGTTCGCAGTCGGCTGGCCGACGGGGAGGCCGCACTCCTTCCCGACGAAGGCTTTTCCATCCGGAACATCTTCGAGGTCCTGATTGAGCTCATGGCCGATCAGGGTCGTTCGATCATCGGTGAGCACTATCGCTCGTACTTCCCGTTGGTGGGATCCATCTTCTTCTTCGTTCTCGTCGGGAACGTGATGGGGTTGATTCCCGGCCTTGGAGAGCCTGCCACGGGGAACGTGAATACGGCGGCAGCCTGGGCGATCATTGCCTTCACGGCCTACAACTATATCGGGATCAAGGAGCACGGTTGGAGCTACATCAACCACTTCATGGGCCCGGCGTTCTGGCAGCCGACCATCGGCGGTAAGACGTATCATGTACGCGTCATGATGCCTCTCTTCCTGCCCCTGGAGCTCCTTTTGCATGGGGCACGTGTCATCACGTTGACGGTGCGTCTTGTCGCGAACATGTTTGCGGATCACGCCGTGGTCATGGTCTGGATTGGAATCGTGCCCATTGCGGTTCCGGCCATCTTCATGGGCCTCGGACTGTTCGTGGCCTTTCTGCAGGCTTTCGTTTTCGCGCTTCTTACCATGATCTACATCGGCCTCGCCCTTGATGAAGCCCACTGAGGGTGGATGTCTGAATCACAGCTGCTGGCATAAGGTCCGGCACAAAGCTCTGAAGGAGAAAAAGTTGAAAAAAGTGCTTTCTACATTGTTTTGGTCATTGGTCTTCGTTGCCGTTCCCACCCTGGCCTTCGCGGCTGATGGAGGCGGTACGGGTGCCGATGCCGGTATGAACGCCGGTAAGGCGATTGGCGCAGGCCTGGCGATTGGTGCCGCCGGTCTGGGAAGTAGTATCGGGATGGGGATGACCGCGGGTAACACCACAGCCGGTATTGCTCGAAACCCCGGTGCGGCCCCCGCCATGTTTACGAACTTCATTCTGGGCATGGTGCTGCTCGAGTCCGTGGCGATTTACGGCCTCCTGATTGCATTCCTTCTCCTCCCCTGAAGTCGTGGCCCATTGAGGCGCCGGGCAAGAGCTCGGAGCGGATCTCACCCCGTGTGTTGGTCCGTTCCGAATACAATGCTCCTGCCCGGCGACTCGGGTTCCGCCTACCCCCGGTCCCGTTAGAGGGGTTGGGCGGATTGTCATCGTTTGATGACAGGGCTTGGCTAAAGCAAAGCCCATGCCAGCTTCCTTTCTTGAAGCCAGGCGGTTCCCAGCGTGCGCAAAGCTCTTTCGCGCAGTGGGGACGAGGATCCAGGCCCGACTTCGTGAACACGAGGTCTTGTTTGCGTCGCGAACTCCCGGGCTCCTGGTCTGCCTTCGCCGCCACCGGTCCGTTTGACATGCTGCTTGCCACGCGGGGAGGAGTTTGAGCGTGTCCGGTTGCTTGATTGCCTTTGAAGGGATCGATGGCTCGGGGAAGAGCACCCAGGTCGAACGACTGGCGTCCGCCTTGCGGGCGGCCGGTCATGAAGTCTGTGTGACCCGGGAGCCCACGGATGGAGAACACGGTCGGAAGATCCGTGCTCTTTCGACGCGCGGAGCGCCGCTTTCCCTGGAAGAAGAGCTCGACCTCTTTGAGCAGGATCGCCGAGAACACGTAAAGGAGCTGATTGCTCCGGCGCTGGGTCGTGGCGAGGTCGTCATTACAGACCGTTACTTTCTGTCTACGGCCGCCTATCAAGGTTCACGGGGTTTGGACAGTGACGCCATTCTCCGATCTCACGAAGAACTCTTCCCCATCCCGGACGTGGTCTTCTTCATCGATGTCCCGCCCGAAGCGGCTCTTCTCCGGGTCGAGGCACGGGGAGAAGAGATGAACGAGTCCTATGAAAAATTGGGCTTTCTGCAGGATGTGGCGAAGTTGTTTCGATCCTTTGAGAGGGCGTATATCTGCCCCATCTCCGGTGAGGGAAGCCCCGAAACCGTCCATCAGGCGGTGTTGGCCCAACTGACCGCGCGACCCGGGCTGCCGTCTCTCTAGTCTTGGTTCGGCACCCTCGTGTCGGGTTATGGCTCGGGGGGAGCGATCGGGATTTCGATGGGTCTTTTCTGGGCTTGTTTCCAGAGCGTCGAAATTCCCCAGACGACTGCGATCAGAGACGGCCAGAACACAAGTGCGGGTATGCCGGTGCCCGGCTCGTTGAAGGCCGGTACGGAGAAGATCGGGTCTTCTTCTGTCGCGGCCAGGTGGATGATGGAAAAAGCCGACGAGACCAGAATGACGGGGAGAATCGAGCCCGAGGCCAATCGGATCAGGCACAGAAGCGCCCCGACGATGAGCCATGTCGGGAGAGGCACCACCGAGTCGCCCGGTGCGCCCGAGGCCGGGAAGTGGACCACGGAGTAGAGAACCGTAATCAAGAGCATGCCTCGGATGCGCCCCATCTTCGCGACGATTCCCTGCTGCAAGACACCAAAGAAGAAGAAGCCTTCGACGATGGGAATGATGCCGGCCGCGACGACCACGGTCTCCAAGGCGGCGAACGTGGACTCGGCCTTGAGGAGCGCGTCCATTTCTTCGCGCAGCTCAGTGAACTCGGGGGATGGAGGCAGGACCCATTCCAGGTAGAGGTTGAATTCGCTGATCAGGAATACAGACGGCAGGAGCGCGAGGAGTGCGGGAATCAGGTTGGGATCAAAATTCTGGAGTCCCAACCGGACCTCGTGCGGGGGCGGAACCGCACGCGCCGCGAGTGTGGCGATTCCTCCGAGCCCTACCGCATAACCGATTCCCATGGAAACCATCAAGGGAGAACTCCCGGCGATACCACTCCCGGCCATGATGCTGGCAATCAGTGAAGAAAGGAAAAGGCCCGTAAGCGCAAGCATGGATCCCGCCAGGGGACCGGGGAACATCTCGACGGGTTCGTCCGACTTTCGAGGGGGTCTGGAATCAGGATCCATGAAGTTTCTTCTTCCTCCTCTTCGTGGTCTTCTGTGAAAAGAGGTGGGCGAGAGCCTGCCCTGTATGGGACTCGGGTTGCAGTGCGACTTCTTCCGGTGGACCCGCGGCCAGGATCTGTCCGCCGGCTTCCCCCCCGTCGGGTCCGAGGTCGATGACGTGATCGGCGCTCTTGATGACATCGAGGTGGTGTTCGATGACAAGCACTGTATTTCCCTTGTCGACCAGCCTCTGAAGCAACTCGATCAGCTTGCGCACATCCGACAAGTGGAGTCCTGTGGTGGGTTCATCGAGAAGGTAGAGGGTCCGTCCGGTGGATCGCTTGGCGAGTTCTCGCGCGAGCTTGACACGCTGGGCTTCTCCGCCGGACAGAGTGGTGGCGGGTTGCCCAATGCGCAGATAGCCGAGTCCCACATCACAAAGGGCCTGAAGGGCTCTGCGTATGGACGGGATGTTTTCCATGAAGGTGAGCCCTTCTTCCACCGTCATTTCCAGGACATCCGAAATGGTGCGTCCTTTGTACCGGATCTCAAGGGTCTCCCGGTTGTAGCGTCGGGCTTCACAGACCTCGCACGTAACGAAGAGGTCGGGCAAGAAGTGCATTTCGACCCGAAGCCGACCGGCTCCTTCGCAGGCCTCGCAACGTCCACCGGAAACGTTGAATGAAAATCGCCCCGCATCATAACCGCGGGTGCGCGCGAGCGGCACCTGGGCGAAAATCTGTCGGATGGCTCCAAAGGCCCCGGTATAGGTGGCCGCATTGGAACGCGGCGTCCGGCCGATGGGCGCTTGATCGACCTGGGTGACCTTGTCGATCAGGTCTTCGCCTTCAATAGAATCAAAAGGAGCCGGTCTCTCAAGCCCTCCATGAAGCTGGGCAGAGAGAACCCGATGGAGGGTTTCGGTGATGAGCGTCGACTTGCCGGATCCCGATACGCCGCTCACCACGATCAAGGTGCCCAGTGGGAGTTCGAGGTCGACATTCTTGAGATTGTTGCCGCGACACCCGCGAAGGCGAAGCGATCCGACCCCTTGGCGGCGTGTGGTTGGAACTGGAATGGTTTCGCGCTGGGCAAGCCAGGCTCCAGTGGGAGAGTTCGGGTCGGCGATGAGGTCTTCCTGGCGCCCGGAGGCCACCACACGCCCTCCGTGCACACCGGCGCCTGGACCCATATCGATCACCTGATCGGCCGCTTTGATGGTGTCTTCGTCGTGCTCCACGACCACGACACTGTTGCCGTGGTCTCGCAAGCGGAGCAGGCTCTCGAGTAATTTCTGATTGTCACGGATGTGCAGGCCAATGGAAGGCTCATCCAGGATATACAGTACGCCGCGGAGAGAGGATCCGATCTGGGTGGCCAGGCGGATGCGCTGGGCTTCACCGCCTGAAAGAGAACGGCTGGGTCGATCCAGGGTCAGGTATGTCAGACCGACTTCTTCGAGGAAGATCAAACGTTCCCGGATTTCCGCGACGATGCGTCGGATCACGTCTTCTTTGGGGGAGCCTTCTTTGCGCTTCAGACCGTCGAGAAAGTTCCGTAGTTCCGCGATCGATAGAGAGCTGAGTTCGTGAATCGCTCGTGAGCCGATGTGTACGTTCCGCGCTTCCAGCCGTAGTCGGCTGCCCTCGCACTCGTCGCACGGCTGGGAGGTCTGGTAGCGAGCCAGCTTCGTGTCATTTCGTCTTTCGAGTTCATCGAGCACTCCGCTCCATTCCCTCGAGACGCGTGCTTTCCGGGGCTGGCCTGTGCGTGTGGGGCGCGCTCCTACGGAAAAAGAAACTTCCCCTTTCTTCCCACGAAGGATGGCCTTCTTGGCGACATCGGGGAGTTCACGCCACGGTGTGTCGAGGTCCACCTCAAGATCCTCGGCGAGGTCCTTCAGGATCTGGGCGTAGTAGCGACGGTTGCGCTTTCGCTGCCATGGTTCGATGGCCGAGCTCAACGGCACATCCACATCGGGTACAACCCGATCGGGGTCGAAGCTATGGCGCTCCCCCAGGCCGTCACAGGCGGGACACGCACCGGCCGGACTGTTGAAGGAGAACAGACGGGGTGCGATTTCGGGCAATGAGATTCCGCAGTCCGCACAAGCGTTCGAACTCGAGAAAAGCCAATCCCGATCCGGTTCTTTCTTGGAGGGGTCTTGAACGAGAACGACCACCAATCCGTCGGCCAGGCCCAGTGCGGTTTCAATCGAAGCGAAGAGGCGTTCCTCCACGCCTTTCTTGGCGATGATGCGATCGATGACGAGTTCGATGTCGTGTTTTTTCTGCCGAGCCAATTTGATTTCATCATCGAGTTGCCGCATCTCGCCATCAATACGCGCATGGACGTAGCCCCGGCGACGCATGTCTTCGAGTTCTTTGCGGTACGCCCCTTTTCGGCCGCGGATCATCGGAGCCATGATCTGGATCCGTGTCCCCGATTCCAGCGCGAGAATGCGACTCGTCATCTCTGAAGCACTCTGGGCTGCAATGGGTTCGCCGCATTTCGGGCACAGTGGGTCTCCTCCTCGTGCGAACAGGAGTCGGAGGTAGTCGGATATCTCTGTGGCGGTTCCGACGGTACTGCGAGGGCTTCGACCGATGCTGCGCTGTTCGATGGAAAGGGTCGGGGACAGTCCTTCAATGGATTCCACATCGGGCCGTTCCATCTGATCGAGGAATTGTCTCGCGTAGGCGGAAAGCGATTCAATGTACCTTCGCTGACCTTCGGCGTAGAGGGTATCGAAGGCGAGGCTCGATTTACCTGAGCCGGACGGCCCCGTGATGACGACGAATTGATTTCTTCGGATCCGGACGTCCACACCCTTGAGATTGTGGGTGCGTGCGCCGGTGACGACGATTTCCGGGTATGCGTTTGAAGTCTGGAGCGGAGTCATCGTTTCGCTTTATCTCGATGACTCTTCCGGATCATCGAGTTGAGACACATCGGTGCTGTTCACGCGATCTCCTCCCGGCTTACCGGGAACTCTCCGCATAGCGACCCTTGCGTGCGATGAAGGTCTGCTTCCGGACTTCGTCGAGCCATTCGCCAATTTCACGATCGGTTTTGCGGTTGACCAGCTCGGCTCGCAAAGAAGCATTCGCTTGCTCGAGGGTGACCGGTTCGAAGGAGCGTTCGTCCACCAGCTGAAGAAGGTTGCAGCCAAAAGGCATGGGGATGGGATTCGTGATTTCCCCGGGTTTGAGGGTTTGGATGGCATTCACCATCCAGGGCGCAATTTCATTCAAGTGGAGCCAGCCCAGTTCTCCTTGCTGTTCCGGGTTCATCTCGGTGAGCTGTCGAGCCGCTTCGTTGAAGTCGAGCTGGCCGGCTCGAATCTTGACGGCGGCCTCGTCAATCATCGCGCAGGCGGTATTTTCGTTGCGCATCGTTGAGCCGCCGACCCCCACCAGGATGTGCCGAAGCCGGACCTCTTCTCCGCCTGCTTTCTGGTCACCGTATCGTTCGTTGAAGAGCGCCTGAATCTCTTCGGGAGTGACGCGAACGCGGTCGCTCACCATGGCGCCAATGATCTTGTTTCGTTCGATTTCGCCTTTCAGCTTGGTCCGGTATTCCTTCATGGTCAGGCCATGGTTTTCGACGCTGGCCTTGAGCTGGGCTGCCGTGAGCCCGTTGCTTTGTGCGATCCCCTCGACCGCCTGACTGATTTCGTCCTGGGATGCGCCCATTTCCAGTCGAGTCACCATGTTGGCGATCAACCTTTCGTCGATGAGCCGCTCAAGGGCCTCGCGATGCATATTGTTGACCTGGGCATCGGGCGCTCCGGCGTCCCGCATCCTCTTCTCCATCGGGCGAGTCATCTCGTCGAGTTCGGAAACGAGGACGATTTCGTCGCCCACCTGGGCCGCGACCCCATCGAGGAGTTTTTCATCGGTGGCCCCGGCCGAAGAGGACCAGAAGAAGATCGACGAAACGAGCATGAGAAGTATGGGTAGGTGCAAAATCATTACTCCGCCCCGCAGGGAGATAAAGGAAGCTCTGGTTTCTCCCGTAAATCGATTACGAGGTCTTACGGATACTAGCGGTCTCCTCCGCTAGTGCGCCAAGCCTTCCGGGCCCAAGAGGCCCCTCGCCATTGAATTGGAATCACCCAAAGGCGCTCGGAGTGATCTATCCTGCCCATTGGTAGAGATATATTTATCAGTATGTCCGTGTTTGATCTTTTCTCTTTCCGTTCTATTGTATCGAAAAACCGGGAGAAGACTGATATCTATATCATACTCTTTAAGCTCGAATGCCGAAAAGGCGTCGACCCGTGACCGGATTCTGAGTCGCGGGTGTGAGTTGATCGCGGAATGTGGCCTCGAGGGGGTCAACACGAATTCAATTGCTCGCAGGGCGGGTGTGGGGGTAGGTACCTTCTATCGCCACTTTGAGGACAAGCATGCCTTTTTGAGAGCCTGCATGGCGGAGGGGTTGGAGAGTCTCCAGGCGGACCTCCTCGCCGCACAGGCCGCCACCGCCGGCGCGGAGGTACGAGAGCAGGTGCGCGCGAGTCTGGTGGCTTTTGTGGGTTTCGCGGTCCGAGACCCCGCTCGTTTCCGGCTGATGTTCTCCTTGGGGCACAGCCTGAGCCCTCGCTTTCGGGGCGGTCGGGGTCTCTCCCATCGGGCCGTGGAGCGGGCCTTGTATGGCATGCAGGAAAGAGGAGATGTGGACCCCGGGCTCAATCCGGCCGTGGCGGCCCGGGCCTTTACGGCCGCCCAGTCTCAAGCCGTTCTATGGTGGCTGCAGGATCCGGACGCACCGGAGGAATCGGATTTGATCGACACCTTGGTGAGGCTTCATCCTGCCATCGCGTGTCGAATCTGAATCTAGAGAGTCTGGACCTGCTTTGGCCTGAGATCCTCAGTCGCTTCGCTCAAGGGACCCGAGTACTCTTGGGCCTGGCTTGGTTTGAGCCTTTCAGGGGTAGACGTTGTCGGACCGCGATGCATCAGTTCTTGAGCCCGTCGTTTATACCGCGGGTGTCATCAACTATCGGAATTACGACGATCTGTCTGCTTGCTTGAAGGCCCTCCAGGCTCAGACCCATGGGGCTGCTCATATCACCGTCGTGGATGCGGACTCAGACGAGACCCGTCTGGCTCCCCTTGAACTCGAGTTTCCGACCGTGGATTTCGAGCGTATCGAGAATCATGGCTACGCGGGGGGGGCCAACCGGTTGCTGGCCTTCCTGGGGCGCGCAGTCCCGGACGCCGAGTTTTCGTTGATTCTCAATCCCGACACCTTTCTGGAAGCGGATTTTTGCGAAGTCCTTCTCAACTCCATGCGCAGTCGTCCCGATGTCGCTCTGGCGGGTGGGAAGTTGTTTCGCTCGGGTCGTGAGCGGCTTGATAGTGCGGGCCTTCGCCTTCCGCTCAACCGTCGTCCTCAGGACCGGGGGAGCTGTCAACCGGATCGAGGTCAGTTCGATCGGGCCGAGTATGTGTTCGGGGCCAGCGGTGCGGCCATGATGATCCGCCTGGCGGCTCTTCCTGATCTTGAAATCGAAGGGGAGATCTTTGACGAGGATTTCTTCGTCTATCACGAGGATACGGACCTGTCCTGGCGGGCTCACAAACTGGGGTGGCGGGTCTACTATGAGCCGGCCGCGGTAGCGATCCATAAGCGCGGTTGGCAGAAGGAATCCCGGTATTCGGTTCCCGCTGAAATCCGGCGTCATTCCTTCAAGAACCATTACCTGCAGATAGCGAAGAACGAATCGCTTCTTTCGTTTGTGTGTCTATTGCCGGTCTTCCTCTTCTGGGAGGTTCTTCGCTTTGGTTTTGCGATTCTCCTGGACCGGACCATCCTGCCCGCGTATGGGCAGGCCTACAAGCTCATGGGTCGTGCTTTTCACAAGCGTGGCGTGCTGCAAGCGAAGCGGAGAGATCGCAAGTCCCGCTGAGTCAGTCTTGTCACGGTTTGGGGTGGGCGGTCGTGTCCTCAAGGATGGCGCTTACGGCCTCCGAGAGATTCTCGTAGGTTGCGATTTCCTCGAGTCCATTTTCTTTCAGCGCGACGCTGTTTCCCCGACCGGTGCGCACGAGAATCGGCCGGCAGCCGGCTCGCCGAGCGGCTTGTAGATCACTGAGTTGATCGCCCACAAGGGGTGCGCCGTGAAGCGAGCAGCCCAGGGCGGCTTCGGCTTGGCGGATCAAGCCTACGTTGGGTTTTCGACATTCACAGCCTTCGTCCGGGTGATGGGGACAGAAGAAAATCCCGGCAATCTCGCCGCCGGCTTTTTCGAGGGTTCGTTTCAGTCGAAGGTGGATGGATTCAAGGGTGGGAAGATCGAGAAGGCCACGGCCGATGGCCGACTGATTGGTGAGGATCACCACGCCGATCCCGGCCGCCCGAAGTCGCGCGATGGCTTCGACGCTGCCTGGAATCGGGATCCATTGATCCGGCTCAAGGATGTAGGAGCCGGGATTTTCCTGGTTGATGACTCCGTCTCGATCGAGCAGCACCCAGCGGCGTGCGGGGCTTTCCGGGGCCTGCACGGACGGGGCCTGATGGCGATCGATGGGTTTCACGAGGACTCCTGACGGCTTCGGGAGGTCTTGATGTCGAACCGGACCGGCGCAGGAGAAATTAGCGGCCTTGCCCCGCCTTGCCCCGCTCTTGTGGCTTGCCCACGCCCGCTACACTGGGGGCATGCCCTCCCATCCGACTCTTGATCGTGTGCTGGAAGAAGCGCGAGAAACCCTGGAGGCCTTCGAGGCAGACGGGGATCTGGGCCGGGTTTTTGAGGAGTTCGTGGACGTATGTCTCGCGACGCTCCGTTCGGGTGGCAAGCTCCTGGCCTGTGGCAATGGGGGGAGTCTGTGTGATGCGATGCATTTCGCCCAGGAATGTGCGGGCCGGCTCTTTCGCGATCGGCCTGCTCTCTCGGCCATCGCACTGTCCGACCCGGCGCAGTTGACGGCCATCGCCAACGACTATGGGTTCGAGCAGGTATTCGCCCGACAACTGGAAGCCCACGGGCGGCCGGGAGACGTGTTGGTTGCGATTTCCACCAGTGGCAATTCCGAAAACCTGGTCCAGGCGGTGGAGTCGGCGCGTCATCGAGACATCCGAAGCGTAGGCCTCTTGGGTCGTGGGGGTGGCAAGCTGCTGGAGCGGGTCGACCTGGCCATGGTGGTTCCTCACGCGACTCGGCCCGATCGCATTCAGGAGATGCACATCAAGATCCTGCATGCGGTGGTGGAGGCGGTGGAAGCCAGACTCTACCCCGAGCTCGATACCGACGCGCGCTAGCCGGCTCGACGGCTCCGGGATCGATCACGCTTTGGCGACGGATTGCAGCGCGTCTCGGGCGATTTCCAACAAGGCTCCAGGGGTCGGGACTTTTCGGGGCAGCGCGGCGTGGATCTTGTGATCGGGGGTGACTCGAAGGTTGGATTTCTTGCGAGAGACCAGACCCACGAGTCGGCTGATATCGATTCGGCTGACGGCCGCGACCTGGAAGATCAATTGATTGTGTTTGAGCGTAATCGACTCAATGCCCATTCGTCGGGCCAGGACCTTGAGTCGGATGACTTCAAGCAGGTTTTCCGCTTCAAGTGGAGTCGCACCGTAGCGGTCGAGCAGTTCATCCCGGATGAGTTGGATTTCCGTTTCGTCTTTGGCTCCCGAAAGTCGCTTGTATAGAACCAGCCTCTGGTTCACTTCCGGCACGTAGTCTTCGGGGAGTCGGGCGATGATGGGAAGCAGGATTTCAGGGTCCAGGAATTCTTCGTGGACCTGGCCTCGGAGTTCGTCGATGGTCTCCTGTAGCATTTCCATGTAGGTCTCGTAGCCGACGGTTCGGAGATTGCCCGATTGCTCGCTTCCGAGCATGTCTCCGGCTCCACGAATCTCGAGATCCATGTTGGCGAGTTTGAAGCCGCTCCCAAGCTCGGTGAGATCCTGGATGGCTTCCAGTCGTCGCTGGGCATCTGTATGAAGTCGTCCCACGGGTGCGGGGACAAGAAGGTACGCATAGGCGCGCCGGTTGCTTCGTCCGACTCGCCCGCGCAGTTGGTAGAGTTGGGCGAGACCCAGGGCATCCGCGCGGTTGATGATGATGGTATTGGCCCTGGGGATGTCCAGACCACTTTCTATGATGGTGCTGCACAGGAGCACTTCGGCCTCCCCTTTCAAGAAGGCATGCATGCGATTTTCCAGATCGCGTTCCTTCATCTGACCGTGGGCCACCATCACGCGCACTTCAGGGACCACCTCTTCGAGCATCTCGGCCATGCTCTGGATGCTGCTGACGCGGTTGTGGAGGAAGAAGATCTGACCTCCTCGGCGAACCTCTCGGAGGATGGCTTCGCGGATCAGGGATGGACTGGATAGACAGACCTGGGTGCGGACGGAGAGTCGATCCACGGGTGGCGTATCGATGACAGAAAGATCTCGCATGCCCGAAAGGGCCATCTGCAGTGTTCGTGGGATCGGGGTGGCGGTGAGAGTAAGGACGTCCACGGTGCGCCGCAGTTTCTTGATGCGCTCTTTGTGGGTGACGCCGAAGCGTTGTTCCTCGTCGACAACGAGAAGGCCGAGATCACGAAAGCGTGTTTTCTTGTTGAGGATCCTGTGGGTGGCGATGACGATATCAACACTCCCCGAGGCGAGATCTTCGAGGACTTCTCGCGCTTCAGCGGCGGTTCGGAAGCGGGAAAGCATCTCAACACGGACCGGGTACCCGGCAAAACGTTCGCGGAATGTCTTGTAGTGTTGTTCGCACAGAATCGTGGTGGGCGTGAGCACGGCGACCTGTTTTCCGTCGAGAGCGGCCCGCAAGGCGGCTCGAATGGCGACTTCGGTCTTTCCATAGCCGACGTCGCCACAGACGATCCGGTCCATCGGCCGTTGTTTCTGCATGTCGGCCAGTACGTCGTCGATGGCGGCTGCCTGATCGGGTGTTTCTTCATAGGGGAAGGCCCCTTCGAATTCTTCGAAGTAGGCGTCCTTGGGAGAGAATGCATGGCCCTCGGCCAGTTCTCGTGCGGCGTGCATGGCGAGGAGTTCACCGGCCATGTTCCGAAGGCTCTTCTTGACCCGTTCGCGTGCCTTCTCCCAGCTTTCCCCTCCAAGTCGATCGAGCTTGGGGGCGACGCCCTCAAAGGCCCCGTACAGCTGAACCAGGGCCAGGCGGTGGACGGGGAGGAAGAGTTTGTCGGCCCCTGCGTATTCGATGCAGAGCAGCTCATTTTCATCGCGCCCGGTTCGCAAGACCTGCAGGCCCCGATAGAGACCGATGCCATGTTGCCGATGAACCAGATGATCGCCCGGTTGCAGTTGGGATAGACCTTCAAGCGCCGAGCCTTCCTTCCACCCCTGGGAGGAACGCTTTCTCTTGCGTTGACCGAAGATCTCCTCTTCCGTGATGACGACCAGTCGATGGGTCGGGAGGATGAAACCTTCCGAAAGGGGAATGACACGGATTTCAATCCGGCCCGGCCGGGCCCACGCCCAGGCGGGTCGAGGGTCGGTCAAGATGGTGGCCTCCAGGCCGTATTGATCCAGCAGGTCTCTGAGGCGTTCCGCGGCCGAGAGCACACTGACGGTGATGTTGATCTGCCAATCCCGTAGCACCCAGTCTGCGAGTCGGTCAGCGAGAGGGGCCAAGGCGTGTTCGTGGGTGCGGGCGGTGTTCAGTTCCCGCCTCAGCGTGTCGTGGCTTTCGGTGGGGATCGCGAGGTGCTCGGTGGGGTTTTCGGTATCTCGAACGTCCATCCGTTCCAGGGAAACAGCGCGGCGTTCGCTGAGGCCCGATTCGATGTCTTCCGGTGACGCCAGCAGTTGCTCCGGGGGGCTGATGATTCGCCCGCTTTCCAGCGCGGCGGCATGGCTGGCCCGGGCTTCTTCGTCGTAGCGCGCAAGACGGTCGAGTCCGGCATCCGGATCATCGAGAACCACCAGGGATCCGGATGGCAGGTAGTCGAGCACATTTTCCATGCTGGGAAGCAGGGCGGGGGCGAGCGCCTCGGTGCCGGGTGGCAGATCGCCTCGCAGCAAGGCGTCCATCATCGATCGGATCTCTTCTTCGGAGCTCTCGCCACTCTTGCCCAGTTCCTGCAGGCGGGTTTCGGCTTCCACGATCTGATTTCGACGCAAAGCGATTTCCCGAGCGGGAATCACGGTGGCTCGATCTTTTTTGGCCAGGGATCGCTGGCTGGCCGGATCGAATTCCCGAATGGAGTCGATCTCGTCATCGAAGAACTCGACTCGAAGCGGATGAGAGGAATGAGGGGGAAAGAAATCCACGATGCCGCCGCGTACGGCCACCTCGCCCTTTTCTTCCACCAGGGGCATGGGGTGGTAGCCCGCCTGATGGATCGCCTGGAGCCAACTCTCGCGATCCAGACTCTGGCCCACATGGAGTTCCTGTATATGCTGGGCAAAATGCTCTCGCGAGGGCACGCGGTTTGATAGAGCGGTCCAATCCGTGACGACGATGGGCGCCTTGATGGCGGCTTTTTCTTCTTGAGCGCCAGACTCAAGCCAGCGGTAGAGGACATTGATGCGCGCGGTGGTGAGAAAGGATTGCGGGGAGAAGCGATCGTAGGGGAGGGTATCGTGGCGCGGGAATGCGAAGAGACGCTCGCTCGAAAGCTCGCTCCCGAGGCAGCTTCGCAGGTCATCCATCAGCGCATCGCAACGTTTCGCGGAAGGAGCGAGAATCAAGGCGGGCTGGTCGGGCTGCGCCCGAATCAGCTCGGCGGCGATTCGTGCACCGGAAGCACCTCGAAGCCCCGTAAGGCGGAGCGCTTCCTTGCGCGCCGTGATCTTCTCGGCGAGTTCAAGGAGCCCGTCCCTCTTTTTCCCAGCTTTTTTTCGTGCCGGCAAGTGAGTGCTCTTTCTGGTTTGCGGCGTTGCGCCTTTTCCCAAACACAACAAGGCCCGTCCGCCCCCGGTTCGGGTGGGGGCTGCGGGCCGCTCTTCTTGTGTTTCGTTCACGAGTCTAGCCGGAAAGGCGGTCGACGTCCTTGACTGAAGAGAGGCTCGCTTTCTTCTTCCGCTGGAGTCTGTTCGGCTTGCGCCCTCAGCCCGGGTTTTACGTCAGGACACTCGAGACGTATTCGCAGGTCCTTTGTCCGATGTCCGACCAGTCGTGTTCTTTTTCGAGTGTCTTCTTGGCTGCTTGGCCCAGTCGTGGACCGAGGTCGGTTTCTTTGCGGATTCGCGAAATCGCTTCGGCAAGTTCCCTCCCCGAGGCATCGCGATGGAGGAGGAGCCCGGATTCACCGCGGATCAGGGTCGGCGCGATGCCCTCAAAGGCGATGATGGGTCGGCCTGCCTCCATGTAGTTGAGAAGTTTGATGGGAAACCCTCCAGGCCTTCTCCGGGGGAGGATCAGGCTTTCGGCTCCGTGAATCAGGAAGCGCATTTCCTTGAAGTCTTCGACCCCGAGGTAACGAAGACCAGGATGGCTCGAACGCCGAGCCAGTGAGATGGCTTGAGGATCGTGGCAGGCCACCACGATGGGGAGCTCTGGGTTTGTGATGAAGCGGGCGGCCCTCTCAAGCAGTTCGAGGTCCTGGTATCGGTCGAGGTTTCCGGAATACAGCGCATACCGATTCGGATCGAGGTCGTGACGCTGGCAGACCCTGGAGACTTCCTCTTCGGTGGGACGTTCTTCCTCGAAGTGGCCTGGCGGAATGACCACCAGGGGAGCGTGGGTGTGGGGCTTCAACTCTTGTGCCGCCTCATCGGTCAGGGCGATCAGGCCATCGCAGTGCCGGGCGATCCACCGATCGACGGTCTGACCCATCTGGTTGGATGGGCCGCCAAGGCTTTCGGGCAGGTAGGCGGAGAGTTCATGGCGGAGAATCGTATGCACGACGTAGATCACCGGGACCCGGGTCCAGGGGCGCGCGGCGAGGGCCAGGGCGGCGGCTTCTGCATTGTGAGCGAGTACGCAATGGAAGGCGTCTCCCTGCAGCTTGGCGTTGCGCGCTGTTTTCATGAAGGTCTGAGCCAGAGCGAGGTCGGCGAGGGGTTTACTCCAGTGCGGCCCGGATCGCATGTTACGAGGAGAGGACCAGGCCGGCGTCCTGTGGCCAGGCAGGTCTGGGGGCGCGGATCCTTGGCCGCATCCGTAGCTGAACAATTCCGGTCTGGCTCCGCGAGCCAACAGGGCACGCGCTTGATCGCGGGCAAAGATCTGGGAGCCCTGCGGATAGGGGAAGGGAAAGGCCCCGATCAGAGCGAGCCGTAAGGCCGACTCCTTTGGCGCGGTTCGAGCCTGATTCATCCGAGGTTGGCGCGGGAGGGCGAAGGGGTCCTTTTGGAGCGGGCCGCCTGCCTCAGTTCTCGATACAGGGAACCGAGCTCAAGAACCGCTCGGACCAGCACGCGAGGGTGAGCTCCGGTCTGGGTTCCGTGTTGACGCCTTCGGTGCGTGACGGGGACTTCGCGGATCCGGAAACCGGCTGCTTTGGCACGAACGAGCAGCTCTGTATTGATGAAGGCCCCCACGGAAGCCAGGGCAACCCCTTCGATGACCCGGCGATGAAAGAGTTTGAACGCGCAGTCGATATCCCGGACGCGGAGTCCGAAGAGACTCTGCACGATGCGCCTCCAGACACGGGCGATGGCGATACGGTGCCAGGGGTCGCGGCGAGGAAAGCGATATCCGGCCACGATGTCGAAATCACGCGTGTGAGCCAGGAGGTGTCGGATCTCACTGAGGTCGAACTGGAGATCGGAATCACTGAAGAAGACGAGATCACCTTTGGCCGCGGCGAGTCCTGAACGAAGAGCCGCTCCGTAGCCTGCATTGTGAGCATGGCGAACGCCGCGAATACGCGTGTCTGTTTTTGTCCACTTGGAAATGATGTGAGGACTGGAGTCCCTTGAGCCATCATCAACGACGATGACTTCGAAATCCCGATTCAGATCCTCACCAATCTGACGAGCCGATTGGATGACCTTCCCGATGTTTCTCTCTTCGTCGAAGACAGGGAAGACGAAGGAGAGTTCCGGTCGGTTCACTTGCTCAACGTGGGCGCTTGCACTCAATCCAGGTACCCCAAATCCCGAAGACGGGCCGCGACGGCGGCATCTTCTTCCTCAGTGTAGCTTCGTGGAGGCAGAGCAGCGATGGAGGGCTCGGGTTGCCAGGGGAGCCCCATGGCGCGCGAGAGTTCGCCCGCCACGTCCACGAGGGATTCCGGTTTCATCGCGCGGGCTTGAGAGAGGCTTTCGCCCTCACCCGTGGCGATGAAGATCCCGTCGTTTCGGTGTGTTCCGTTCATTCCGCGACCCCGGCCGCCCGCGAGGTCCGTTCCTTCCAGAAGCCGGACGGACGGAGTTTTCTCAGCGGGTACGTTCTCCTCCCAGTTTGTTGGAACCAGGGAAAGACCGTAACCGCCATCCAGAGCCAGCTCGATGACAATATCGGGCGCCCTCTCCATGAAGGGTCCCGGGTGGACCTCCTCTCGGCGTCGCGCCGACGCCACCACGGGTTCGCCGTTGGGGAGGGTCCATTCCATGAGACGGGTGATGAGGCTCTCGCGGACACTCTCATAGTCGGACTTCGAAACGCACCCTTCTTTTTCCCGGTCCTGGAGGTTGATCCAGATGCCCGGTTGGGTGTTCACCTCCTCGGAGAAAGCCTGGGTCTCCGACCAGTTGAGTCCGCCAAAGCGGACTGCACTCTCGACCCGCCCGGCGGCTCCTCGGGCTCGCCTGAAAATCATCTGGGCTGCGCTTGCGGGAAGAAGGCGAATGGCCATGTCACGTGCAAACCGAGCGAGCTTTCGTTCCAAGCCAGCCGCAGAGCGCTTGCGTGCAAGAAATCCGTTCTGGGCCAGGAAGGCATTCAGGTGCACGATGTAATCAGAGGCCCCGCCCATTCCGTGATCGGAAAGCACGACGCACAGGGCGTCCTGGCCCACTTCACTCCGGATACGTCCACAGGCTTCATCGAGTTTTTCGTAGATATTTCCAAGGGCATTTTGTCTCGGTGCGCTGACATCCGGGTCATGACGTGGACTTCCGGGGTCATGGTCGCGCCAGTAGTGGTGGCCCGCGGTATCGCTCTCTGAAAAAACCACGATGGTGAGGTCCGGGTTGGGTTTTTTGTAGTGGTCCCTCATTTTCTTGAGGGCGGTGAGGACGAATTCGGTCTTGCGGTCGATCCGGGTCAGCAGGGTATCCATGGCGGTTTCATGAAAGCTCGCCCCGGTAGCGGATTCGTCCATGTCGGGTCGCATCCAATGGCCCGCGTTGGCTGCGATGCGTCGATAGAGCTCGGGGTGACTGGTGGCTTCTGCGTCCGTTCCGGTTGAGACGGGTGCATCAAAACCCGGAACCAGCAGTCCAGTCATTTTTTCCGGTGGAAAGGTGGCTGGCAAACCGAGAACGAGGGCCTGGCCCCCTGCTTGGGAAACCGCGGACTGGATCGAGCGTCCTTGGCGATCCGATGCATTGACGAAACGGATCTGGTATTGCCCCGGGAGTTTCTGGGAAAAATCGAAAATACCATGCTGAGCGGGCGCGAGGCCGGTCATGAATGACGACCAGGCGGGAAAGGTGACAGGGGGTGTCGTGGATGGCAGCTTCTGGGCGTGGCCTTCTTTCATCCAGGCACTCAGGTGAGGGAGGCGTCCCTCTTTTATGAGCGGTTCGATGACATCGAAGCTGGCGCCATCGAGGGCCAGCACCAGAACCGGCCGCAGAGGTTCTTCAGGTGCGTTCACGGAGACCTCGGCAGCGGATCGTGATCCCCTGGGGGGAGTCGTCTGGTTGGGTTTCGGGGGCGAGAGAGAAGAGAAGGGGCATGGTGAAGGGGTGGGTCCGGTCAGGAACCCTCTTGCGCTCGGCGGCTTTCCTCCAAAGAATCAGAGGTGGCTCGACAGCGGTCTTCGGTCTTCCTATATTGCGGCGCCCCGAGCAGGAGAGGCCGATTTGGCCGCATCTCGGGGTGCTGTGCGCCCCGGCGTGCAGTCGGGGAAGACCGGTAGAATAGCAGTTCGGTTCGAACCGGTGTCAAGCGGGCTTGTCCGCATCATGGAGCCGCGACGAACGATCCTGGATCGTTCCAATCCGGAATCCGGAGAATCTATAGTGTCCATTGAACTTCTTTGCCGCAAGCTCGGCATGACCCAGGTGTTTCGTGATTCGGGAGAAGCGGTTCCCGTCACGGTTCTCGAAGCCGGCCCGAACACTGTCGTCCAACTCAAGACCGAATCAGGTCCCGATGGTTATACCGCTGTGCAACTCGGTTTCGGCGAGCGCAGGGAAGAACTCTTCAACAAGCCCGAGTTGGGACATTTCAAGAAGGCTGGAGCTGCGCCGACCCGATATCTCGCGGAGAGTCGCCTCACCGCCGAAGAGGCGGAGGGTCTCGAGTTGGGTCAGGTCATCAAGGTCGATCTTTTTGAAGAGGGCCAGCGCGTCGATGCCTGCGGGACTTCAAAGGGTCGTGGTTACACGGGTGTTGTGAAGCGCCATAATTTCAAGATCAAGAAACGCACTCACGGAACCCACGAGTACTTCCGGCACCCGGGCTCCATTGGTGCCGGCGCCTGGCCGGGTCGCGTCTTCAAAGGCGGAAAGCAGGCCGGTCAACACGGAAATGCGCGCACGACGGTGCTGAACCTGGAAGTGGTTCGCGTAGATGAAGAGAGGAACCTTCTCTTTGTGCGTGGGGCTGTGCCCGGTCATCGCAACGGTCTCGTTCGCGTTCGCCCAGCGATCAAGTAGGCTCCGCCGTCGCCCGTTACAATCGCAAAGACCATTTCCACCAGCGCGCGCAACGCGAAGGATTCCGTTCGCGTGCCGTCTACAAGCTGGCTGAGCTTCAAGGGGCTCATAAGATCCTGAAGCCGGGCTACAAGGTGGTGGATCTGGGTTGTTGGCCGGGGGGTTGGTTGGAAGAAGCCTCTCGTGCGGTGGGCCATTCCGGTCGTGTCGTGGGGATCGATCTGGTCCCCATCGAGCCGCCTCTTGTGAACGCCAATGTGGAATCGTTGGTGGGAGACATGACCGAGCCCACAGTGATTTCGCAGATACGCGAAGCGCTGGGGGGCTCCTGCGATGTCCTTCTTTCCGATGCGGCGCCCAAACTCACCGGCGTGCGCGAACGCGATGATGCGGCGGAAGAGAATCTATTGCTCGCGGTGGAAGGGTTGAGCGAAGCCCTGCTCCGGACGGGTGGGGACCTTCTCATCAAGCTCCTGGAATGTCCCGAGGCGCAGTCTTTCCAGCAAAGACTTCGTTCGTGCTATTCGAGTGTGAAGACGGTGAAGTCGGCCGCGACCCGGAAGGGCAGTCGAGAGCGATATCTGCTGGCCCGTGGGTTCCAGGGTTCAGCGGTGGTGGAGTAGATTGCCGGAGAGCGACGTAAACAGCACAGTAGTTGATGGAGGAAACATCCATGTCCGATCAAAGACCCTTTTCTGTTCTGGGCGTACAGCAGATTGCCGTGGGGGGACTCGATAAAAGCAGGCTCCGAAAATTCTGGGTCGACATCATGGGCTTCCAGTATGCGAGTTCCTACCGGAGCGAAAGCGAAAACGTCGATGAAGACATCTGCGAAGTGGGCTCGGGCCCCTTCAAGGTGGAAGTCGACCTGATGCAACCGATTGATCCGGAATCGCGACCCAAGGTCCATGATCCGGCCCTCAACCATGTGGGGTTGTGGATCGATGACCTGGCGGTCGCCGTCGAGTGGCTTGAAGCCCAGGGAGTCCGCTTTACGCCGGGTGGGATTCGCAAGGGTGCGGCGGGCTTCGATGTCTGTTTCATCCACCCAAAGGGAAACGAAGCGTCTCCCATCGGTTCCGAAGGGGTTCTGGTCGAACTCGTTCAGGCCCCGCCCGAGGTTTGTAAAGCGTTTGCGGCCTTGGCGGAGTCGAGCCAATAAGGAGGTCTCCAGATGCAGACCCTGAAGACCCAGACACTTCTGGGGGACATCGCGTTTGGTGAGGGGCCGCGTTGGCGAGATGGCCGGCTCTATTTTTCCGATATGCACAGTCAAAGGGTGCTGGCCGTGGACATGGAAGGCCGCACCGAGGTCATCTGCGTGGTGCCGCAGGACCCTTCGGGTCTGGGCTGGTTGCCGGACGGTCGCATGCTTGTGGTTTCCATGCGGGATCGAAGGCTTCTGTGTCTTGAGGAAGATGGATCGCTGAGGGAAGTCGCCGATCTGAGCGAGCACGCGACTTTCCATTGCAACGACATGGTGGTGGACAAAGTGGGGCGCGCCTACGTGGGCAACTTCGGTTGGGACCTGCACGGTGAGGCAGAGCCGCGAGGAGCGAACCTCGTTCTGGTCATGCCGAATGGAGAGACTCGTGTGGTGGCTTCGGATCTCGGCTTTCCCAACGGAGCGATCTTGACCGAAGATGGTGGGACCCTGATCCTGGCGGAGACCATGGCGCAAAGACTCAGCGCCTTTGATGTCGAGGAAGACGGTTCCCTTTCCGCTCGCCGAGATTGGGCGTTGTGCCCGGGCATACTTCCCGATGGGATCTGCCTGGATGCAGAAGGAGGGGTCTGGGTTGCTTCGCCGACCCGTCAGGCTTGCTTCCGGATGATCGAAGGCGGAGAAGTCACCCATACGGTTGAGGTGGAGACGGACGCTTTTGCGTGCATGCTGGGCGGTCCGGACCGTCGGCATCTCTTGATCTGCACCGCGGGGGCGAGTGAGCCGGAGCCGTGTAAAGCCAACCGCGATGGCCGCATCGAGTACGTGGAAGTGGAAGTCCCGGGTGCGGGGCTCCCTTGATTCAGGACCCGCTCTTGCCCTGCTTCCGCTCGATGAAATCGTTCAACAGCCATTGAGAGATACTGATGTTGCCCGGGAATGTATTCGGGAGATCATCGACATGGAAGAAGTCGGCGCTTTCCATTTCGGCATCGTAGCGGGTGTCCACGGAGCCACTCTTGTACTCGGCGGTAAAGCCCAGCATGAGCGAGTTCGGAAAGGGCCAGGCCTGGCTTCCGAAGTAGCGCACGTTTTCTACCACGATCCGGGTCTCTTCATAGACCTCCCGGATGACGGCTTCTTCGGCACTTTCTCCCGGCTCGACAAAGCCGGCGAGAATACTGAAGATGCCCGGCGGAAAGTTTCCTGATCGACCCAAGAGGATTTCGTCCCCTCGCTCCACGGCCACAATCATCGCCGGTGCGAGTCGGGGATACATGGGGATCTGACACTCGGGACAACTGCGGGAGCGGTCGGTGGTCGACAGCTCGGTGGCCTGGCCACAGGCTCCGCAATGCTGATGGGTTCGGTCCCACTCCACGATCTGGACGGCCCGGCCCGCCAGCGCATGGGTGACTTCGTCGAGGGAGCCGAAAAGCATTCGGAGATCACGGGTGACGAAACCTTCGGGCGCTTTGAAGTCGGCTTCGAGTTCGGCCGAGTAGCAGGGCCTTTCGCCCAGTTGTCCAAGGTATTGGGTTCGAACGGCTTCCACACCATGCTGGTCGATTTCGGAGACCGTCGGCATGATGCCGTCCGGCGTGACAAGGAGTTCGCGCCTCCAGAAACAAAAGAGAAGGGGGTCTTCGCCCGGGTTTTCAGGGGGTGAATGCGAGGGCACAAACGGCAGCGGAAATTCAGTATCCATGGGGGTAGGCTAGCTCGCATTTCGCATGGGATCGCATGGCCTGAAAGGGGGGATGTGATTTCAGCGGCCCGGTGGTGGGAGCCGTGGTAGGCTGGCCTCTGTGTCCATTCTCGAGCTCAAAGGGGTCACGAAACGCTTCGGATCCCGTCAAGCGTTGTCCTCGGTGGATCTTCATCTACCGGAAGGCAGTTCGCTTGGACTCCTGGGGCCCAACGGGGCGGGCAAGACGACCGTTCTCCGATTGATTCTCGGCCTGGCCTCTCCCACCGAAGGGCGCGTTCAGCTCCAGGGTCTCGATCCCGAACAAGCCGAGTCTCGAAAGGGTGTGGGCTATCTGCCCGAGCGGGTTCTTCTCCCCGGTCGGCTCTCGGTCCGGCATTTCCTGGAAGTGCATGCGCGACTGGCCGGACTCGAGGCGGGTGCCGTGGCGGACGAAGTGAAGCGTGTCACGGAACAGGTCGGGATCTCGGATCGACTGAGTGAACGGATTTCGACGCTCTCCAAGGGGCTCGCACAAAGGGTGGGCTTCGCCCAGGCTTTTTTGTCTCGCCCTCGGGTTCTTCTGCTCGACGAACCCAGTTCGGGCTTGGATCCGATTGGAATGAGGGAAGTCCGGGACTGGATCCAGGCGGTTCACGAACAGGGCTGCTCGGTGCTTTTGAGTTCCCACCTCCTTTCTGAAGTCGAACGTGTGTGTGACCGGGTTGCGATCCTGCACGAGGGGCGGGTCATTGAAGAAGGCAAGACGTCCGAGATCGTGCACGACGGCGAAGCCCTGGAAGATGCCTTCATTCGCCTGATCAAAGGCGGCCCGTCTTCGCAGGGGGTTGGCGAATCGTGACGCCGGGCCAGACTTTTACTCTTCTCACACGAGAATCGCTGCGTGATGCAGCGCGACGTCGGATTGTGCCCGCGGTCATCGGCCTCTGCCTCTTGACGCTGGGAAGCATCAACAGCTGTACGACNTGCAACGCTGAGATCACGACGACCGGGATCGAGACATCCTCGTTGGACATCCTCGGTTGGGTGGGTGTTTCCGTGATGGGCGTTCTCGCTCTTTTCTGTGTGACGCTTGCGGGGCTTCTGGCCTCGGACCATCTCTCNTCGAGCCTCGAGGATGGCAGCGGGCTCCTGGTCCTGACTCGGCCGGTCAAAAGAAGAACGTTCGTCTTCTCGCGTCTCTCGGGCACGTTATGCGTGAGTGGGCTTGCGACCCTCATCATGATGGGNGGNGCTTCACTCATGTTGATCATGCGAGGCGACCTTTCCGGGACTCCCGCATTGGTGGCGCTACTCGCTACGCTGGTGAACTGCATCTCGNTTGCTTCCNTGGCGATGATGTTCTCTCTTTTCCTTCCTCGTGTGGTGACGTTTCTTTGCGTGGTCGNTTTTGTGGGCTGGACCAGCATGGCCAATTTGNTCTCGTTATCAGGCAGTGGGCTGGGTCTTGTCAGTGAGGTCCTCAACAGCTTCGGGCCTCCGATTCTGACCGCGGTGGTGGTTCCGCTGGCTCATTGGGCGGGCCAGCCCGTGGACGGGGTCTCGAGTCTGGATCTGATCTTCCGCCTTGGCTTGTGGGTCTTCGCCTCGATTTCCTCCTTGACCTTCTTCTTCCAGCAACAGGAACTGGTGCGCTTCGAGTCTCGCTGAGAGGGAGTGGGCAGGCCGGGTTCGTGTCGTGTAGGCTGAAAGTGAAGCAAGAAATAGAACAGCTCGGTCGCGTGGTGAAGTGATCTCGGGCCTACTGGTTTGAGTGGAGGACCGTCTCCCGATGAAGCGATTCCGGAAACTTCGAGTCATTGTGGTCGTGATCGTACTGATCGGACTCCTGTCCTATTTCTTCCGAGAAGAATCCAGCGTGAGCGTGTCTCCGGGCAGTACGCTGGTGATCGAGCTGGAAGGCAATTATGTCGAAGCCAGNGGAGCGCCGTGGCTGGCCTCCTTGCTGGGAGAAGCGGAACGTCCTTTTGCCAGCCTGCTCACCAGTCTGGCCCTCGCGGAGCGCGACGACCGTATCCAAAACGTCGTGGTGGTGATCCGTCCTCTCCAGATCGGCTGGGGGAAAGCGGGCGAAGTCCGAGCGGCCCTGGTCCGCTTGCGCGAAGCGGGNCGCCATACCATCGCCTATCTCGATATGGCTTCTTTGAGCGCCAACCTCGAGTACTTCGTCGCGAGTGGGGCNGACGAGGTCTACCTGACTCCGGCCGGGAGTGCTCCAGTGGTGGGTCTGGCGGCCAATTACTTCTTCCTGGGCGGACTCTGGGAAATGCTGGGCGTGACCTTCGATGTGGGCAAAGCGGGAAAGTACAAGAGCGCCGTGGAAAGCTTGACGTCCCGCAAGATGTCACCGGCATCAGAAGAGATGGCCAACTCCTTGCTCGACTCCGTCAATGACCTCTTCATGGAGGCCATCATGGAGGGTCGCGACAAGACACGCGAAGAAGTCGTGGCCATCATCGAACGTGGGCCCATGCTCGAGAGCTCGTTGCGGGAGACGGGCCTGGTGGACCGCGTGGAATATCTGGACGCCTTGCTGGAGCAACTCGATGCGCCGGTGGTGNATGAGAGTGAGTATGCCCATGTGGCCCCGTCGTCGGTCGGGTTTTCGCCGGTGGCTTCGGTGGCGATGATCTACGGGACTGGCAATGTGGTGCAGGGGTGGGCCAATCAGGGTCCGAGCAATGCACCGGTCTTTGCTTCTCGAACGGCCGAAGAGGCGATCGGCAATGCGGCCAAGGATCCTTCCATCGATGCCATCATTCTTCGCATCGATAGCCCGGGCGGCTCGGCTTTGGCGTCCGAGCAGATCTGGCGCAGTGTCGAGAAGGCGCGCGAAGAGGGNAAGCCCATCATTGCCTCATTTTCCGACATGGCGGCTTCGGGAGGCTACTACGCTTCGGTGGGGGCGGATCAAATCGTTTCCAACCCGGGAGCCTATACCGGCTCGATTGGCGTGTTTGCCCTGCGGCCGGTCCTGGGTGCGGCTCTGGCTGAAATCGGGATTGAGTCNCAGTCCTTGACGCGCGGCCCCCATGCGGGTGCGCTTGTGTCCACNGAACCGCTCTCCGCGCAGGGTCGCGAGAGGCTTGAAGCCATGGTGCTCGATATCTACGAAGTCTTTACCACTCGCGTGGCGAATGGACGGGCACTTTCGCTTGAGAGAGTGGATGAGATTGCCCAAGGTCGCGTGTGGACTGGAGCTCAGGCCCACGAGCTTGGACTNGTGGATCGGTTGGGTGGATTGCATGAAGCGGTTGCGGCGGTCCGTGAAACTCTCGATCTCGAGCCGGGTGCCGACGTGGCCCTGATTGCCTTTCCTCCGCCTCGGGGGTTTGCCGAAGAGTTGGCTTCTCTCCTCCAGATGCAGGTCGATCCTTTCGGGTGGGCGGCCCACTTCTTTCCTGGGACCTGGGACCCGATGCAGAAGTGGCTCGGGCAGGTATCTTTTGACGAACCCCTGGCGATTCTTCCGGTATGGGTCGAGACGCGTTGAGGGTCGCTGTGCGGATCCGGATCTCCGGTTGCGTGTCTTTCTGTTTGGAAGAGTCGTGATGGCAGCGTGTTCGATCCTNTGCCAGTGAGCAGGGCGACCCACCATGAAGGCAAGAGGAGAAGGCAGAGTTGGCTCAACTGAAAGCAAGTGACGGTGTGAATCTCTTCGTGGAACGTTTTGATCCCGAGTCGGGGTCTTCCGGACTTCCGNTTGTCTTCTCCTGTGCCTACTCGACCACGCATGTGCACTGGCATTCCCAGGTGGACGCGTTGGTGGGAGCCGGCCATCGTGTGGCCTTGTGGGATTATCGGGGTCACGGTCTTTCTGAGGCGCCGACGGATCCCGAGCGATACAGCATGGAGCAGGTGGTTTCCGATCTGGGCAGTGTGATGGATTGGTTGTCGCCCGACGAACCGGTGGTTCTCGGAGGTCTTTCTTTCGGAGGGTTGGCTTCCNTGCACCTGACCCGCGTGTCACCCGAGCGGGTACGCGCCCTGGTGTTGGCCGATACAGGGCCGGGTTTCAAGAAACCCGAGGCCGCGGCCAATTGGAAGCAGCAATCCGAACGCACCGCCGACTACATCATCAAGCGTGGATTTGAAGCGTTCGTGACAGGCAAGGCGGCGCCGACCTGCATTGGACGCCGTCCGGAATTGCCCGCCGCTCAGGCGGCCTCGAAAGCGGTGGTGGCCCAGGACCCGCACGGCGTGGCTGAATTCGGTCGACGTGTTTCGGGCCTGGCGCCTTCGGTCATTGATGATCTTGCGGCCATGTCGACGCCGGCTCTGGTGTTGGTGGGCGAAGACGACAAGGCCTATCTGCGGGCCGCGGAGGTCATGGCGGCCAAACTTCCGCAGAGTGAATACGAAGTCCTCGCGGATGCCGGTCATATCGTGAACATCGAACAGACGGACGCCTTCAACCGGCGGGTGCTCGATTTCCTGGCCNAGCTGCCCGAGGGCTGAAATCGGGTGGGGGGCGCCTCCCGAAGGCCCGCTGTCCTGTNGAACGGACCGCTTTCCCAGCACACGCACGCCCTAGAGGCTCCCTGTGGGGGCAGGGTGGCGACCTTGCGTGGAAATGCCGCAACCTTCGCAGGGTGGCTCGGTTGAAAGAGTCATGGGAGGCCGGTGTGCACCAATCAGACCCTGATGTCGCGTTGATGCTGGCCTTCCGCGATGGCGATGAAGCGGCCTTCGATCAGCTTTTTCACCGTTGGGCCGGCCCTCTGCTTCGTTACATGGAGCGCATGGTGGGGGATGCAGCCACCGCGGAGGAACTCGTGCAGGAAGCCTTTTTCAGAGTCCATAAAGCCAAGGAGCGATACGAGCCCAAAGCCCGCTTTTCAACCTGGCTTTATCGGATTGCGACGAATCTCGCTCTCAATGAGCTGAAGCGTCCGCGTCGTAGACATCATCACGAAGAGGAAGAAAATTCAGTCCTGGTCTCAAAGGGACCTTCAAGCGAGACCCAGATCGACAGTCATAAGATGGGGAGTGTCGTTGAGGAGATCCTTCACAAGTTGCCAGAAAGACAACGCGTTGCGCTTTGGCTTTCAGCGGCCGAGGGGCACTCNTACGCGGAAGTGGCTCAGATACTCGANACGACGGAAAAATCCGTCAAGGCCCTGGTGCATCGAGGTCGTACGGCGCTGATCGAACGNCTGGGCTCCCGCGAAGGAATGACAACGGATTTGTTCCNCCGGAGTACCGCATGAGCCGAGTCCACCCGCAAGGGGCCCGCTTTGGGTCCGGAATACAGATCGGTTTCGAGAAGTGTGGAAGAAGAAGGATTCGCATGAGCCAGGAAGGCCTGAAAGCACGCCGACTGGAGAAGCAGAAAAATGTCTGATACGAGCCCTGGGTCCATGAATAAAGAAGCCGAAGAAGAAGCTTTGTCTGCCCTTCTGGACGGCGAGCTCTCCCCGGAGAGAGAAGACGAAATTCGTCGTCGGATGGCGAACGATCCGTCTTTGGCCGCACGCTGTTCGGAACTGGCCGAAGTGAGTGGTCTTTTGCAGAAGCTGGTCGAGACCCAGCCCGAGCCCGACCGCTTGCAACGTATGCATGAAGGTCTTCGGGCTCGAATCGAACTTGAGTCAAGCGAGTCCACCGAATCGGAAGAAGAGGCGCGTCGGGCCACGGTGACTCCGCTGGCTCCACGAAGAACGCTCAAACTCGGGGCGGCGGCGGCAGCCCTGGCGGCGGCTTTGGCCCTCTATCTGTCGGTCGGTGAGCGCGGAGTCGGGACGGATCCCGTTCCGGCCGAGGCGGCGATTCCATTGGCCGAGAGTCCCGCACCCGGGCCCGAGGCCCTGGCTTCGACGCCTGTTGCGCCTCTCGTTGAGTCGACTCCGCCTGAGGGTCCCGAAGGGACATCCCAATGGGCTCAGGGGCCTGAGGTCGAGGAGGCGGCGCCTTCGCCGAGCGTCTATCCTGAAGAGGTCGTGCCGGTGCTGGCGCAGCCTGAAGGGGTTGAGGTGGCGATAGTGGAGACCGCGGAGCCGATGATTCTTCCTGATTCGGATGAACGTCTGGCGATCGCCCTCGACTATGAAGTGTTGGCAGACTTTGATGTGATCTCGAATCTCGAACTGCTTGAATTCCTGGGTGCGTTGGACGACGTGGAGTCGATGTAATGCGCGAGTTACGAATCATCTTCGTTCTGATTGCGGCCGTTGTGTTGAATGGTGCGGGTGTATCGAGTGCCCAGGATGCTCGGGCTGAGCCGCGAGCGTCCGGGATCGCCGGGTCTTCCCTTTCTGTGCAAGGCCCCGGCTCCATCGGTAAGGATGAGCCGACGATCGGTGTGGCCCCTCCGCGCCAGGTGGTGGCGGCCATCAAGGACCGCGTCACGGTTCAAAATACACTTCGACGTCGGTGGGAGGCGGCCGGTCCGGACGAAAGAAAGAAGATGCTGGATCTGCAACGGACGCTGAGCGACCGGCGAGCCAAGAGAGTGGATGCGGCGGACCGCAAAGAGGTCTTGGATCGGATGAACGCAAGAACTCGGGTTGCCGTTTCGCCCGGTGAAATCTCGCCTCGTGTGATTACGAAGCCGCCCTCGGGTGCCTCGTTTTTTTCGGATGGACAGCGTCGTGCCTTGCGAGAGCGGGTCCGGGACCTTTCGCCGGAGCAACGACAGGATCTGCGGACGCGCATCAGCGAGCTCGATGCAATGAATGAAGTCGATCAGGCGATTTTGCGGGAGCAACTCCAGCAGTGGGTCAATCTGCCTGAGGGAGATCGCGCTCAGATGGACTCCTATCGTGAGCGATGGGAATCGATGACACCCGAGGAGCAGGATGTGCTTCGGAACAGAATGCTTCGCTTGCGCGAAATGAATGCAGACCAGAGGCAGGATCTGCTGAACCGGACCCTGGATGAATCACTGAACGAGTAGGTGGCCCAAGGGTCGGACCGCTCCACGCGGTGGATCAGCGTCCAGGCGTGGCCAGGCCATTCTGATCCGCATATCGGATGAGGGCCTGTGTGCCGCCCGCGAAGTGAGAGGCCCGTAAGCCTTCGCGCCTCATCTGCTCGGCCAGGTGACCGCTTTTGAGGCCAAACTCGCAGTAGAGGACATAGGATGCGTTCTTATCCATATGGGGATAGGTCTTGACCGCATTCTGAAAATCCAGGAACAGGGCACCGGGGTAGTGCCAGTTCTCGTAGGCGGCCTTCGAGCGTAGATCGAGAACGACTTCGTGGGCCCCGATGCTGTCCGTCTGGATATCCGGACGGTCGAGACTGGCGAGATCCAGCGAGCGTAAATCGAAGACACTGCGTTCGGCAATGGCGCGTTCGAGGATCTCGGGGTTGAGGGACTTCTCTTCGTCTTCGATTCGGGCGAGAGTAGCCCGGGTGGCGGGCCTGTTCGGAACCAGAGCGCAATATTCGCCGACCGTGGCCGAGAGGTCGTGGGTCCCGATTTTCCGCGAGAGTGTGATGATCTCTTCTTTGTTGAAGCCGATCAAGGGCCTGAAGATGGGCATGGGCGTGGCCGCGGAGATGACCGAAAGGTTGGGAAGGGTTTGAGAAGAAACCTGGCCCACGGCTTCGCCTGTGACGATGGCGGAGGCGCCTCGTTCCGCCGCCACGGCTTCGGCGGTGCGCATCATGAGTCTTTTGAGGACGATCTGCCAGTATCGTGTGGTGACGCCCGACTGGAGGTCGCGGCTCACATCTTCGAAATCGATGGCGTGGAGATGCGGCCGTGTTCCGTAAGACCAGAGGTCCGCCACCACCTTCATGACCTGCATGGTTTCGAGTTGGTGATTTCGGCCTCCGAGATTGCAGAACACATAGTCGAGTTCGACTCCTCGCTTGTTGAGTAGCCAGGCTGCGACCGGCGAGTCGAAGCCTCCCGAAACCAGCGCAACGCCACGACCTTCACAGGCCAGAGGCAAACCGCCTTCAGCGGCGGTTCGATCCGAAAAAAAATGGGCTCGCTCGGGTGCGACTTCAATGGCGGCCGTGACTTCAGGTGTTTTGAGAGACACCTTGCGGGCAGAAGAGAGGAGAACGGTTCCAAGTTCGCGCTGGAGTTCATCGGATTGGATTGAAACCCGGCGGCGGTCGCCCACCTTCCGAGCGCGGACCGCAAAGCTCCGGTCGCGTACGACCTCGGTGAAGATTTCACCTCCCAGGGCGACAAGGTCTTCCAGGGTGTCCCATTCACGCTCCAGAATCCTGGAGAGGGACTGCACACCAAAAACACGGGATAGGCAGTCTATGGCCTGGCCGACATGGCCCGTTTCGACATCGATGAAGATCCGGCTGTGGGTGCGTAGGACCTGGTGCCGAATGGATTGACTTTTCAGGGCATCTTTGAGGTTTCGGACCATTCGAGTGAGAAAGCGCCGACGCGTGGCGGGAGCCTTGGTGGTGATTTCTCCGCTGAAGCGCACCAGGATGCGCTCGGCGTCAAACTCCACCGAGACGGGTTTCTTCTCAGGTTTCCCCTGGCCGGCGTGTTCAGTCTCGTGGGCGTCTTCGCTTCCGGGCGGTGTGTCTTGCATCACAGTTCCTCTGGGTACTCTGCGGGTGGCTTCCAGGACCGCTTTCTTTCCAGTTCATATACTAGACTAGACTCGATCGGGTCGGTTCCATGTCATTCCGGGCTGGCCATTTCCTTTCGGGCTCCGAAGAGGTCCGCCACAGAGCCCCTGACCATTGCAACCTGTAGCGAGAATCTCCATTATCAGGGTGTATCGCGGCCAAGGGAGGCTTGGCGGCGCGTTCCGGACCAACTTTTCTTGGATGGGACGTCTTCTCCTCATAGCGACAACAAAGGAAACAACATCGATGACGCGACGATCACCCAGCACAGGATCCATCCTTTTCCTCCTGATTCCCGTGGCTCTGCTCATGGGCTTCTTTGGTTGTGCCACCTCAAGCAAGGATGATGCAACTTCGGCGGGTACGGGAAGTGAGTTCAGTGATGCGGGTGCGACGGCGAGCGCTGACTCTTCGGCGGCCGCGGCGCCGAAGGGGTGGACGGATCCGGGTATGGTCCATTTTTCTTTTGATCGCTCGGAGATTACAGAAGCCGATGCACCGGTTCTCAAGGATGTGGCCGGCCAGGTCAACGACCTCGGGATCAAGATCGTCATTTCGGGATACACCGACAATCGAGGGACCGAAGAATACAATCTGGCGCTCGGGGAGCGTCGGGCGGCGGCGGCTCGAAGCTATCTCGTGAACCTGGGAGTCCCCGCCAATCAGATGACGATTGTCAGTTACGGAGAATTGCGACCGCTTCAGCGCGGCAACAATGAAGAAGCCTGGGCGATGAATCGTCGGGCCCAGTTCGCCCCGCTCCAGTAGCAGCCTTTCCCCTCAAGAGTCATCCTGAGGGCGTCGTCGAGTACTCCCGGGCCTGTTCCAGGGCGTTGGCGGCTGGCGGCTCGGCTGGGTATCGTGATTCGAGTTTACAAGGTGTTTGAACGGCCGTCAGAATTCGGCCTTCGCCCAACCCAAGGAGATACAGATGCCCGTCCATGGTGGAAAACTCGCCGCACGCGCTCTCAAGCAGGCTGGGGTAGAAGTTATTTTTACACTTCCCGGCGGTCACATCATGCCGCTCTATGACGGCTGCCTGGATGAAGGCATCCGTATCATCGATGTCCGTCACGAGCAGGCGGCCGTGCATGCCGCCGACTCCTGGGCCCGTTGCAATCCGGGAAGTATCGGTGTGGCGGCCATCACGGCGGGACCGGGTGTGACCGACGGTGTCACCGGGATCGCCAATGCCTGGCGGGCCAATTCCCCGATCCTCGTATTCGGTGGCCAGGGCCCGTTCAGCCAGTTGCGAAAGGGCTCCTTGCAGGAGATGGATCACCTTGGCGTGGTGCGTCCCATTACAAAGTACTGTGACGCCGTCTATACCACGAGCCGGATTCCCGAATTCGTCGAATTGGCCATTCGTCATGCGGTTTCGGGTATTCCCGGCCCGGCCTATCTCGAAATTCCGATGGATACCTGGAACGGTCAGGTCGAGTGGGAGGACGCCCCGATTCCCATCATTCGAACCGAATCTCCGCGACTTTCGCCGGATCGACAAGAAGCCCAGAAGGCCATCGAGATCCTGGCCGCCTCGGAGCGCCCCATGTTGATGGCGGGGACCAGCGTCAAGTGGTCGCGCGGTTCGGAATCCATGAACCGTTTCATTGAAGAGACCCACATTCCGACCTTTACCAACGGTATGGGGCGGGGAACGGTGCCCTTCGACTCGCCGGAGTTTCTCAATCGCTCTCGGCGCGATGCCATGAAGCAGATCGACTGCATCGTGCTGGCCGGGACCTTGCTGGATTTTCGAATGCGTTTTGGCGACACGATTCCGCGTGATGCAAAGATCATTCAACTAGAGATGGATGCGACCTTGATCGGCCAGAATCGGCCCACCGATGTGCCGCTTGTGGGCAACCTGGGTTGTAGTTTCGATCTCCTTCTGGAAGAAGCCAAGAATCAGGGCGTCGATCTGGACTTTTCGACTTTTCGGGATGAGCTGCGTGAGATCGAGAATGCCGCCGAAGAAAAGGTCCAGGCCAATCTGAACAGCGATGAAGTGCCCATTGATGCCCAGCGTATGTGCCGTGAGGTGCGTGATTGGCTTGCGACCCTCGATGCTCCCATTGTGATCGGGGATGGCGGAGACATTGTTGCGACCGCGGCGAAGATCCTTCCCGTTCGAGGCGAAGGGGCCTGGATGGACCCGGGTCCTCTCGGCACGTTGGGTGTGGGGATGCCTTTTGGTCTGGCGGCCCAGCTCTCCCATCCCGAGAAGAGGGTGGTCATCGTCTACGGCGACGGCTCTTTCGGTCTCAACGGATTCGAGTTCGACACAGCAATCCGGTTCGGTCTGCCGGTCATCGGAATCGTGGGCAACGATGCGGCCTGGGGTCAGATGATGCGACCCCAGGGCGCCATGATGGGATGGGACCGGCTGGATGGCACGCTGCTGGCGCGGACGCGATACGACAAGATCGTGGAAGCGATGGGGGGGTACGGCGAGTTGGTCGAGAGCCCGGATGAGATCCGCCCGGCCCTGGAGCGGGCTGCAGCGTCAGGCAAGGCGGCCTGTATCAATATCATGATCAAGCAGGATCGTGACTTCAAGGGCGGAATCTACGTCTGAAGTGGAATCGAGTTCCCCGCAAGGGGTCTGGCTGAAGCGGCTTGAAGCCTGGGAATCGGACCCGGGTTATCCGCGACTTCGGGCTTTTCTCGATGAGCTCTGTCCTGTCGCCATCGTGACGGCGGGTCATCGTGGGTCCGGGGGACTCGAGACGGATTCCGGTCTTCCACGAGGGGCCGTTCTTCTCGACGAAACGGGTTCAGGCCTTCATCTTCTTCAAGGAGTTTCGGGCGGTCGCTTGGATTCGACCCCCGACCCCTCCGACCCTTTCGGCGAAATCGAGCGCAAAGCAACCGAGAGAGCCTGGCTTGACAGTCTGGCGGGCCGCACCGTGATCATGCACGGTGAGGGTTCCGATACCGGTGCACCCGTTCGCAGCGAGCTTGTTTTTTCTGAAGCCGGTCGTGTCTTGGACACTCGCGATCTGATGATGCTCACGCATCCGGATATGCTCGATCATAAATTTGAATCCTGGTATCAGGCCGTGTGGGGCTCGCCTCCGGATCCCGACGCGACTTCGTTTTGGGTCTTTTCGCTTCTCATGGGGATCGCCAATGCGGCCAGTGTGGGTGAATCCCGATATGAATATGCCCGAGAAGCTCTTGAAAGGTTCTCGGGGGAGTCGCCTTGGTTGTCTTTGTTGCCAGCCACCGCCGGCCTGGAGGAACGAGGGCGCTTCACCGAGCAAACCGTTCAAATCGAGAGCACAGAAGAAGAACCGGTGCCGTTTGACCTGGACGCCATCGCAGACGTATTGGCCGATGAAGCGCGTGGAGCGCGGTATTTTCCGGGCTATCGCGCACGCCCAGAGCAGATCACGCTCATGCGGAGCTTCTTCGAGAATCTGGAGGGCGGTGGCAGTCTCCTGATTGAAGGTGGAACCGGGGTGGGGAAATCGCTCGCTTATCTTGCGGCGGCCATCCCTTTTGCGATGGCGCGTGCGGAGGCGGGCGAACGCGAACCGGTTGTGATCTCGACGCGGACCAAACTCTTGCAGGATCAGTTGCTGGAGAAGGACATCGCGGCAGCAGCTCGCATGTTGGGTCATCCGGAGCTCAAAGCGCTTTCCATCAAGGGTCGAGCCAACTATGTCTGTGAGCGTCGCCTGCAAGACACGCTGGCGACAGGATCGGACCTGGACCTCCTGGCGGAAGACAGGATGACGTATTCGTCCCTTCTCTCCTGTGCACGGATCAGGCCTGGAGGGGAAGTGGGTTCGCTTCCGAGTCCTTTTTTTCGACGCCGTCCGCTTTTGCGGGATCTGATTGAGGGCTCGGTGGCGCGTCGCGCCGAGCAGTGCAGTCGGGAGCAGTGTGGTCATGAGCGCCGTTGTCCCTTTGGCCAACGCCGTCAGGCCTTGGGGAAAGCCGATTTGATTGTGGCCAACCACGACCTTCTGCTGCGTTGGCCCCCCGACTATCCCCGCTTCGAGCATGTCATCGTGGACGAAGCCCATGAGTTGGCCAGTGTGGCCGATGAAGTCTATGCCCAGGTGGTCCGCCCGGAGGAAATCCAGGAACGTCTGGACGAAATTTTTGGTTCTCCGAGCCGGAACACCTCGAACCCAGGGCTCCTGCCTCACGCTTTGCGCGAAGAGGCACTGCCCCGAGTGACCCCGATCCGCCGGACCTTGCACGAGGATCTGTCCGCCTTGGGGCGATTGGTGGCCGATGAGTCCAGTGCTTTTGGTGAGTTCGAATTGCCCCCCGATGCATCTCGGGTCCTACCTCGAGCCGCTCAGATGGCCGAGCTTTCGGCGGCGAGGCTGGATGAACTTTCCCGTTTGGCACAGGAATTTGATGCTCGGGCCGAATGGGGATCCGAGGAGAGTCCTGCCAACGAGGGGCCGAGCGCCGTGCTCCGCCACGCCCAGTCTTTTTCCGATGCGGCGGTGGGCTTGCGGAGAGCCTTTTCTGAATCGGGCCTGGATGCGGTGGCGGCTTTTGACCGGTTGGTGGTACCGCATGATCGATGGACACTGGCGATTCGAGCTGTTTCGCCGGCCTCGGATTTCCACGAGCACTTCATGGAAGGTTTGGAGTCATTTTCGGGCGTGTCCGCCAGCCTCTTTGTGGGCGGGGATGCCTTTGCGGCTGTGGGTGAGCTCGAAATCGAGGAAAGAAGCCATTTTGGTGTCGATAAGGTCACGACTCCAAGCCCCTTCGACTATGCGGGACATATGCGGGTGGCGGCGATTCGGCCCTCGGGAGCGCCCCTGGATCTGGTTTCGGAGACCACAGCGGTGATCGCCGACGTGGCTCGTTCTCTGGGCGGGCGTACGATGGGCCTCTTTTCCAGTCTGAAGCGCATGCGAGAGGTGGCGGAGAGGCTGGAAACCCTGCTTTCTCCTCATCAGATCGAAGTTCTGGCTCCGCGACGCTCGGGCGATGACCCCGGCGGCCTCGTGAGGCGCTTTCGTGACCGCTCGGGTGGAGGAGTTCTGCTGGGGTCAAGGACCTTCTGGCAAGGCCTCGATATCGCGGGCGATGATCTTCAGGCCGTGGTGATCGAAAAGCTCCCCTTTGAGGTACCTACGGAGCTTCGCCGCCGCCGAGAGACACATTTGAGCGACATGGGTGAGAATGCCTTTCAGCGCTACCGGCTTGGCAAGATGCTGCTGAATTTGAAACAAATGACCGGACGTTTGATTCGGGGCGAGTCCGACCGGGGTTTGGTGGTCATTGTCGACGCCCGGACCCAGCAGAGATATTTCGAGCAGATCGGCTCCGCGATGCCGGGTGGAGTCGAAATCCAGGTGGTGGAACGGGAGATTCTCCCGGAATTGTTGTCCGAGTTGAACCTCATCTCGACGTTGACGAACGGCGACTCGGGGTCATAATCTGGGCATCTCCCAAAGCGACTTCCCCAACGAAGATTTGCAAGACATTTGCATTTGAACGGGCGGCGGCGAGCTGTTTTCAAAGCGCGCGAGCCCCCGAAGGGTATCGAGAGTGATCCGTGCGGGGTCCAGTGCAAGGTACGAATGCAGCGAAGCGGCCGCTCGCTGTCTGGGCATCGGGGATCGGTCGGGTTCAACCCGAAACGTTTTTATTGAACAGAAGGGCTGAGAGATCCGCGCACATGAACTCGGACCAGGGACGAAGAATTTCTTCTATCGAGAAGCCAGAACATCTTTGGAGGGCGTCTTAAGTTGGCATTGAATCTTCTGGGAGTCGGACACTTTCATCCACCGAACGAGATTTCCAATTCCTTTCTTGAGTCTTTGGACATCGGTACCAATGATGATTGGATCATGGAGCGTGTGGGGATCCGTTCCCGACGAACGACGCTTCCTTTGGACTACATCCTGGAGACTCGAAACTGCGACACCCGTGAAGCGCCAAGGGTGGCCGAGATCAGCAATGCCGACCTTGGAGCACGCGCAGCCCGGATGGCCATTGAGCGGGCCGGAATATCGGCCTCCGATATCGGTCTGGTGATTGGTGGAACCTGCGCGCCCGATACGGTCTCGCCGGCGGAGTCCTGCAATGTTTCCCGCTTGCTTGAGATCGAGTCGCCTTCGCTGGATGTCAACTCGGCCTGCACGAGTTTTCTGGCCGGAATGCGCGTGGTCTCGATGATGCGTGAGGACGCTCTGCCCGACTACGTGCTGGTCGTGGCCATGGAATCCATGACATCGACGGTGGACTATTCTGATCGGCGAGCGGCTGTGCTCTGGGGAGACGCCGGCTTTGCTGCCGTCCTTTCGCCGCGTCATACAGGCAGGGCCCAGATCGTGGACACCTTCCTGGAATCCAGTCCGGCCGGAGCGGACAAAGTGACGGTGGATCGACAGGGATACTTCGAGCAGGAAGGCCGGACCGTCCAGATGTTTGCCATCAAGAAGACGAGTATGTGCCTCAATCGGATCAAGGCCCTTCAGGAAGATTCAGGGAGGCCTCTCCACTTCATTGGCCATCAAGCGAACTTGCGCATGCTTGAAACCGTATGCAAACGCTGTGGCATTGATGATGAATACCACCATGCCAATGTAGATCTATTTGGGAATACAGGAGCAGCCAGCTCCGGAACCGTTCTGTCCCAGAACTGGGACAAGTGGCGTGAAGGAGACGACGTGTCCGTGGTGGGTGTGGGTTCGGGTTTGACGTGGTCTTCCTATCTGGCTCGTTTTGGTGAATCGGAAAACTCATGATCAGCTACGAAGAATTCAAATCACGTGACCACTTTGAAAAGCACGAGTTGCTCGCGTTTGCGTATGGCCGCTTGATCGATGATGCGCCGGAGGCCCTCAAGGCAAGGCTGCCGACGCCCCCCATGCTGATGGTGGATCGCGTTCTGGAGATTTCGGGTCAGAAGAGTCGGGGTCGGATCGTGGCCGAGCGAGACGTCAATCTGGACGATTGGTTCTTCCAATGCCATTTCCAGAGTGACCCGGTTCAGCCCGGATGTCTGGGCCTGGATGGGGTTTGGCAGCTTCTGGGTTTTTATTGCAACTGGCGTGGAGGCCTGGGGACCGGTCGGGCTCTAGGCTGTGGAGAGGTCGAGTTTTTCGGCCAGATCCGGCCACACGACTCCGTGATCCGTTACGAGGTGGATGTGAAGCGGTACGCGGAGATCGCTCATGCCGAGGCCTGCATGGTGATTGGAAGTGCGCGACTGCTGGTGGATGACGAAGAGATCTATACCGTGGACGGAGCCCGAGTGGGACTGTTCCAGGGGATCGATTATCCCGATTATCCGCGTCGTTCGGAGAACTCAAAAGGCGGGAGGTTGGAGCGGTGAGCGAAAATCCTGTGGCTTTGGTGACGGGCGCAGCGACGGGAATCGGCGCAGCGTGTGCCCGAAGGCTCTCTGCGGAGGGCTTTCGCGTGGCTGTCCATTACCGGTCCAGTGCCGAGAAAGCCCAGAAGCTTGTCTCCGAACTGCCGGGTTCGTTTGGATTGCAGGCGGATCTGACCGACGAGTCCGCCATCGATGGGCTCATCAAGGAAATCAAGGCGGAGGCCGGCCGAGTCGATGTTCTGGTGAACAATGCCGGTTATAACGTGAACGCTCCCATGCTGACCATGAATCTGGCGCAATATGATTCGGTGGCTTCGGTGGCACGCGGCACCTGGTATCTATCCAAGATGGTGCTTCGACGTTTCATGTTTCGGGCCGGAACGGGTCGAATCGTCAACATCTCCAGTGTGGTGGGACATACAGGGAACCCGGGCCAGGTTCCCTATACGATGGTGAAAGCCGGACTGGACGCCTTTACCAAATCGCTGTCCCAGGAATTGGTCGGCAAGGATATCCTGGTCAATTCGGTAGCCCCGGGTTTCATCGACACGGATATGACCGAAGTGCTGCCGGATGAAATCAAGGAGACCATCGTGTCCCGGGTGCCGCAGGGTCGAATGGGGACGGCGGATGAAGTGGCCGATGTAGTGGCTTTTCTTTCGACTCGGGCCAGTTATATCAATGGGACGGTGATTCATGTCAACGGAGGCATGTACGGTGGCTGAGGAAAACCGCGCGACACCGGGTCATGCGCTGAAACCGGAAGAGGTCCTGGCTCTGGTGCCTCAGCAGCCGCCCTTTCGTTTCATCGATGAGATCATCGAGCTGGATTCCGAACATATCGTCGCCCAGTACGTGTTTCGTGAAGAGTCTGACTTCTATCGGGGACATTTTCCGGGTCGACCGATTACGCCGGGCGTGATCTTGATCGAGACGATGGCTCAGGCCGGGGTCGTGGCTTTTGGGATCTACCTCTATGCGCTTGAGTTCAGTGCGGAGGAAGTGGAAAGCATGCTGACCGTTTTCACGGACGCCAGTGTGGATTTTTCAGGCCAAGTTCTTCCGGGCGATCGCGTGACGACCACCGGTCGTCTAAAATTTTTTCGTCGCAAGAAGTTGAAAGCTGAAGTGGAAATGCGATTGGACGACGGAACAGTGGTCTGTTCGGGTGAGTTGTCCGGTATGGGGGTTCCTCGATGACGCGCAGAGTGGTGATCACAGGTCTGGGTGTAGTGGCTCCGAATGGCTCCAGTGTGCCGGAGTTCGAGGAGGCGATTCGCAAGGGTCAGTCGGGAATTCGACACGTCGAGGCCATGGCGGAGGCCAAATTCGGATGCACGGTGGGTGGTGTACCGCAGGGCGTGGACGAATTGGCAGAAGCGGCTTTCGCAGCGGACGAGCTTCTGGCCATGAACATGAGCCATCGCTACGCGAGTCTGGCGACCTTGGAAGCCTGGAAGGATGCGGGTCTAGAGCAGCCGGAGAGGGAATCTGAGGCGGTGGATTGGGATACGGGTGCCATTCTCGGCACGGGAATCGGCGGGATGGATACCACGGCGGCCAAGGTCGTCCCCCTCACCGACGCCGGAAAGGCGAAACGCCTGGGCTCGACGTCGGTCGAGCAGGTCATGGCCAGCGGCATATCGGCCCGGATTTCCGGCCAATTTGCGCTGGGGAACCAGGTCACGACGAATTCCAGCGCATGCAGCACCGGGGCGGAAGCCATCGCAATGGGGCTTGAGCGGATCCGGGCGGGGCGAGCCGAGCGCATGATCTGTGGAGGCGCTGAGGCGGCGAGTCATTACATCTGGGCCGGATTTGATGCCATGCGGGTGCTGAATCGGGGCTCCAACGATGAGCCCGAGAAGGCTTCAAGGCCCCTGAGCGCGTCGGCGGGCGGTTTTGTGCCGGGTGCGGGGGCGGGTGTCCTTGTGCTGGAGAGCGAGGAAATGGCTCGGGAGCGCGGGGCGACCATTTACGCCGAGGTGGCGGGCCAGGGCCTGAATTGCGGCGGTCACCGCACCGGGGGCAGCATGACGGCCCCCAATCCGGATGGCGTCCGGCGTTGTATCCAGATGGCTCTATCCGATGCCGAAATTTCCCCTGATGAGGTCGATGCGATCAATGGCCATCTGACGGCGACTGGCGCGGATCCCCGCGAGGTCGGGTCCTGGGCGGCCGCTTTGGGCCGAGGCCCCGGAGAACTGCCTCCGATCACCTCCACCAAGTCCATGGTGGGGCATACTCTGGGGGCGGCAGGTGCCGTGGAAAGTGTGGCCTGTATCCTGATGCTTCAAGGGGGGTTTGTTCATCCATCCATCAATTGTGAGGACGTGCATCCGGAGATAGAGCCCTATGCTTCGTCCATCCCACATACATTGCGTGAGATGGAGGATTTGAAGGTCATCGTCAAGGCAGGTTTTGGTTTCGGGGACGTAAATGCCTGCCTTGTATTCAAGAAATGGGAAGACTGATCAAGGTCTTTTCGCAAGCGCTCGTCTCTTTGAGTGAGAGGCGAATATTTCGAGCACTCAAACAAGCTGAAGAAGAACGAAGGAGAAATAGTAGATGGATCAGTCCGAAATCATGGGCACCGTCGTCAAGATTCTCACTCCCTGGGTGAAGAACGAGGACGCACTCCAGTCGGTTTCCATGGAGACCAGTATTCTGGATGATCTGAAAGTGAACTCCGCTCGACTTGTCGATGTGGTGATTGCTTTTGAAGACGAGTTTGATATCGAGATCGAAGATGAAGACGTAGATTCGGTCAATTCGGTCGGTGATGCGGTGCAGTTGATCTCAGGCAAGCTGGGCTGACTGGACTGCGGCCACCGACCCGCTTGCGGGTATCGGATTCATGACGGCCAATCCATTTCCAGCTCCCGATCAAGGAGCGAACCAAATCATGAAAGCCCATAGGCTGCAGCGCTTGCTGGGGTGGGCTGTGGCTCCCTTGTGGGTACCCGCAGCGGGATTCTGGCTGACCCGTCGACTTTCCTACAAGATTGTCGAACTCAAGGAAACCCGCAGTCTCTATCGTCGGATCCGCAAGGAGTCGGATGCTCCGCTTCTGATCTGTGCGAACCATCTGACCTTGATTGATTCGTTCCTGATTGGCCTCGCCTTGTCCGGAAGTTTCCGGTACCTGACAGACTTCAACTCCCTGCCCTGGAATGTCCCTGAAGAGTCGAATTTCGCCAACACCAGAGTGAATCGTGTGCTGGCCTATCTCGGAAAGTGCATCCCGATTCGCAGAGGCGGAAGTCGAGAGGACGTAGCCGGAGTGCTGAAGAGAGTGACGCATCTCCTGGGACGCGGAGAGGTTGCTTTGGTCTTTCCTGAAGGGGGCCGCTCCAGAGCCGGCCGGGTGGAAGAATCCGGTGCGGGCTGGGGGGTGGGTCGAATCGTCAGTGGCCTGGAGGGTTGCCGGGTGCTTTGCGTCTATCTGCGAGGGGATCAGCAGGAGACCTTCAGCGACTGGCCTGTGCGCGGAGAGCGCTTCCACGTCTCCGCAACCTGCATTGAGCCGAAATCTGATTTGCGCGGAGTCCGGGGCACGCGGGATATCGCGAGCCAGATTGTTTCCACTCTTGTGAATCTGGAGTCCGAGTATTTCCGCGCTCATGAGAGGTCTCCAGCGATCGGGCATACCGGAGAACTAAATTGAGTTCGATTCGATCGATTCAAAGACTGGCCATCGTCAATCGCGGCGAAGCCGCCATGCGCTGTATCCGTGCTGTCAAATCCCTTCGCACGCTCGAGCATACGCAGATGGAGGTCATCGCTCTTTATACGGAGGGTGACTCGGATACGCCTTTTGTGCGCCATGCCGACCATGCCATCGATATCACGAATCCCAAGGGTGCAGTGGCGGCCTATCTTGATCACGATGCGCTGATTCATGTGCTGCGAGAATGTGGGGCGGATGCGGTCTGGCCGGGCTGGGGCTTTGTGGCGGAAGATCCGAAGTTCGTGGAGCGCCTGGAGGAAGAAGGCATTGCCTTCCTGGGTCCGCCGCCGGAGGCCATGAAGGCCCTCGGTGACAAGATCACCTCGAAAGTACTGGCTGAAAAAGCTGGAGTTCCCGTGACGGCGTGGAGCGAAGGAGCCCTGGAAAGTGTCGACTCCGCGCGACAGCACGCTGAGACCATCGGCTACCCGGTCATCATCAAGGCGACCGCGGGTGGAGGCGGTCGAGGCATTCGTGTGGTGCGTTCGCCGGACGAGATCGAAGACGCTTTTGTATCCGCTGAGTCCGAAGCCGCTTCGGCGTTCGGAAACGGTACGCTTTTTTGCGAAAAGCTGGTGACAGGCGGCCGTCATATCGAGGTACAGATCGCAGCCGACGAACACGGGAACGTTCTGGCGTTGGGTTGTCGTGACTGTTCGGTGCAGCGTCGTCATCAGAAGGTCTTGGAAGAGGCCCCTCCTCCCTGGCTTGAATCCCGCATCATCGAAACCCTGAAGGCGTCTGCGGCGCAGATGGCTCGCTTTGTGGGATATCGCGGCCTGGGCACGGTGGAATTCCTGCTTCAAGGGGAAGACTTCTTCTTTCTCGAAGTCAATCCACGGCTGCAGGTGGAGCACGGGATCACAGAAGAGATCACGGGGCTCGACCTGGTTCAACTCCAAATCAAGATCGCGCGCGGTGAATCCATCGGGGGTCTTGAGTTCGAGGAGTCCGGGGTCGCCCTGGAAGCCCGCGTCTGTGCGGAAGATCCCGATGAGAACTTCCTGCCTTCACCCGGGCGGATTGCCCGGTTCGATCCGGCTCTGGGGCCCCGCATCCGGATTGATTCCGGTGTGACCGAAGGAACTACGGTCTCTCCGGATTTCGACTCCTTGATCGCCAAGGTGATTGCCACCGGTTCAAATCGGGCGGAGGCCGTCGCAAGGCTCGACTACGCGTTGCGCGATTTTGAACTGGTCGTGGATGGAGGGGCCAACAACAAGGGCTACATCCTTGAGTTGCTTCAGACCGAGGATTACAACACGGGTCCGGTGGATACGACCTGGTTGGATCGTTGGAACGAGGAGCGAAGTGGAAGTCGAAAGGGCTCCGAGTCCGAAGAGCAGGACGCTTTTGTGGCCGCGGCCATCGTCGCCTATCAGCAGAGCCGAAGGGCGGCCAGGGATTCCTTCTACAGTGATACGGGCGCATTGGCTCAAGATCGGATTCCGCTGAGTCAGGGGCAGCAGATCGACCTGAATTACGAAGGCGAAAGCTATCGGCTCCTGGTCTATGCCATTGGTTCGTGGGGCTACCGGGTCCATCTTGATGGACGCGCGGTTCGCGCGACCATGCGTGAAGAAGGTGCCCACCGGTGCCGATTGATGATAGACGGACGCGTCCGCCGGATGGTGTATGACTCGTCTGAACTCGGGCTGTGGTTGGAAGTGGACGGGCAGCCGTATCGATACGGGCTACAGACCGCGGGTCAGGTCCGGTCCGGTTCCCCGGGCATGGTGGTGGCGATTCAGGTCGCAGAGGGCGATCGTGTTCGTGCCGGCCAGCCCCTTGGCCTTCTCGAGGCCATGAAGATGGAGATCGGTTTCCAGGCACCCGTGTCGGGGACTGTGAGTGAGGTCGTGGTCCGCGCGGGTCAACAGGTGTCCGCGGGCGAAGTGCTTCTGGTCATCGATCCGGCCACCGATGAGGCTGAGGTGCTTCCGGTCAAGGCTCGTGTGACGTTGCCCCCTCAGCGGGATCCATTGGCACTGCTCTTCGCCGTGGGAGAAGACGGCGAGTTGCAGCAGCCCGATCTGGAGGCGGCCAATGAGGCCGACCTTCATGAGCGCAGGGCGGCGATGGATTCGGTGCGAGAAGAAATCCGTCGGGTCATCCTCGGATTTGATACGAACCCGGATCGGGGCGCTCATCTGGCGGATTTTCTCGAGGCGCCACTGACGGACAGCCTGTCTGAAACCTTTCTCTATGAAATGGCGGAAATCCGCCATGAAATCACGACCTTCGTCGATATCGATAAACTCTTTATTCGCGCGCCCAGGGCGTCGATTTCCAAAGAGCTGGGCCCCTCCAACGATGCCCGCTTGCGCATGTACGTGCGTCGAATTCGCGCCGCGGGCGCTGGAATCGCAGAAGAGTTCCTGGATCTGGTCTCCTGCGCGTTGGGTCACTATGGCGTGCCTTCCCTCGAACCCAGCGATGCACTGGAGCGAGCCGTGCTGCGCTTGTTGTCGGCCCAGCGTGACCCTTCGCTTCGCTACCGGCTGCTGGTCGGTGTGGTGAGGCGGGTCACTGCGCTTGCGGCGACGGGACTTGACCTGGGTCAGGATGAAAAGCTCGACTCCGCTCTGGCTGACGTGGCTCGGCTCCGGCCCCAGATAGGGAATTCGCTGGCGGATGCGGCCATCGAGGCGAACTACATGATCTTTTTGCGCCCAGGCATCGAGGCGCGTGCAGCTCGAACATCGAGAAATGTTGAAACCTGGCTTGCTTCTTCGGAGACCCAGGTAACTGCGCCTCCCGTCGAAGTGCTGCTTGAAGTGGCCGCGGCACCGCGAAGCGTTTTTGATCGAGTGGGGCAATGGATCTCGGGCGATGATCCCATGCGGTCTGAAATTGCCTTGGCGGCCCACACCCAGCGTCGGTATGCGCCGCGAATTCCGCAAGGGATCCGAACCCGTGTGCTGTCGGGCTTTCATGTCTATGGTGTCGATTACCCGGGCCTGGGCTTGGTTCTTGCCGTACGCGCTTCGGCGACACACGTGCTTTCGGCAACGGATGCAATCTTCGAAGCGGTCGATGAAGTCAAAGCCTCCGAACCGGGCCTTCGCCTCCATGCCATGGAGGTCGTGGTTCCGCCCAAGGAGGAAATGGACTTCGAAGCGCTTCGGAACGAAATTGAATCTCGACTCCGGGGCCGGTTGGGTAAGGCTCATTTCACCTTGGGATTGCTAGGAGAAGAAGGCGGGATCGATCATGTATTCAAGACCTGGGAGGACGTAGGCGGGGATCCGGTCCTGTGCCCTCTTTATGATCTTCACCCGGAAACGGCCGGTCGGATCGGTCTGTCTCGCTACGAAAGTTTCGACCTTGAGCGTATTCCCGCCGAGGAGGGGATCTATCCGTTCTATGGGCGAGCCAAGGACGTGCCGGGTGATGAACGTGTCTTCGTGTTGGGAGACATGAGGGATCGAGCGCCTGCGGCGGGTCAGGATTTCACACTTCACCTTCCGAGTTTTGAGAGGACCTTCCAGAGGGCTGCCCGCAGTCTGCGGGCCGTCATCCAGGAGCGGGACCCGAGGCGTCGTTTGCAGTGGAACCGGATTTCCATCTTTGTCGCGCCTTCCATCTATTTCGATACCGCATCAATTGAAGGCATTGCTGGACGTTTGGCTCCGGCCACCCGGAACCTCGGCCTTGAGAAGGTTCTTGTCCGTCTCAACCTACTCGATCGCAATCACCCGTCTTCTGAATCCGTCCCGCATGAGATTGAAATTCTTGATACTCGAGATCAGATGCAGATTGGCTTGCGGTCTCCTCACCAAGCCCCTCTCCAGCCGGCTCGCGAATACGAGCGCAAGCTTCTCATTACCCGCCGGAATCGACAGCCCTACGCGTACGAGACCATCAAGATGCTCACCCAACAAGAGTTGAACCTTGTGGGTATCAGTGAGGAAGGCGAAACGCAGCCTTTGCCCCAGGGCCGCTTCGAGGAATACGATCTGGATGCAACTCGTAATCCGAAGGTCGCCATTCCCGTGGACGGTCGCCCCTACGGTGAAAACATTTCGGGCATTGTCTTTGGTGTGATTTCGACTCCGACCGACAAGGTCCCTGAAGGAATGCGCCGGGTTCTTGTGCTTTCGGATGCGAGCATGGATATGGGGGCACTGGCGGCGCCGGAATGCGATCGGTTGGTGGCGGCGTTTGATATGGCCGAGCGCTTGAGCCTTCCGCTTGAGTGGGTTTCGATTTCGAGTGGCGCGCGGATTGCGATGGACTCCGGTACCGAAAACCTGGACTCAACGGCTCGTGTGGTGCGACGGATTGTGACCTTCACCCAGGCCGGTGGCACCGTGAACCTGATCGTGGCCGGTGTGAATATCGGCGCTCAGGCGTATTTCGATGCCCTCGCCACCATGTTGATGCATACCCGTGGCGTATTGATCATGACCCAGGATGCTTCCATGCTCCTGACCGGACGCCGAGCCCTCGAAGCAGCCGGTTCGGTTTCGGCCGAGGACGAAGCAGCCATTGGCGGTTATGAACGGATCATGGGTCCCAATGGAGAGGCTCAGTATCAAGCGCGCAATCTCGCGGAAGCCTACCGGATTCTCTACGAACACTACCGTTTTGATTATGTAGAGCCCGGTGAAAGCTCGCCTCGCCGTCTGGAAAGTGGCGATCCGCCGGATCGCTCCATCTGCGATTTCGAGATCGTGGACGATGAATTCGGTTTCGCCACGGTGGGTGAGATCTTCAGCGACGAAACCAATCCGGGTCGCAAGCGACCGTTTGCCATGCGTTCCGTCATGCATTCGGTGGTCGATCAGGACGGTGGACACCTCGAGCGTTGGCAGGACATGGTCGGGGGGGAGACGACCATCGTATGGGATGCTCACCTCGGTGGCGTTCCTGTGGAACTGATCGGGATCGAGAGCCACTCTGCGGCACGGGACGGTTATCGGCCTCATGATGGTCCCCCGGACTGGAGCGGGGGAACGCTCTTCCCGCGCTCGTCCAAGAAGATGGCGAGAGCCATCAATGCGGCCAGTGGCATCCGCCCTGTCGTCATTCTGGCCAATCTTTCAGGCTTTGACGGCTCGCCTGAGTCGTTGCGAAAATTGCAGTTGGAATACGGGGCTGAAATCGCGCGGGCGGTGGTGAATTTTGATGGGCCGATCCTCTTCACTGTCGTTTCGCGTTATCACGGGGGTGCGTACGTGGTCTTCAGTCAGGAGTTGAATCCGAAACTGGAAGCGACGGCCTTGTCCGGTTCCTATGCCTCCGTGATTGGTGGAGGCCCAGCGGCTTCCGTCGTCTTTGCTCGCGAAGTCCGAGCGCAAGCTGCGGCCGACAGTCGCGTTCTGGCCAAGCAGGCTGAATTGAGACGAAATCCGAGGCCCGAGACCCGAGAGGAAATGGAATCGCTCATCGAGGAGGTGACTCTCGAAAAGCAGGCTGAGGTTGCGGGTGAATTCGACCGCATCCACAGTGTGGATCGAGCCCGGGAGGTCGGCTCACTGCGTGAAATCATCGATCCGGTCTCGCTTCGAGGCAGTCTGATCGAGGCCCTTCGCAGAGCGCTTGACGAGAGCTAGCTTTGCTTCATGGCGGATAAAGTAGATCGACCTTCCACGGACGATTCCATCTTCATTGAAGGGATCGAGATCCCGGCAGCTCTGGGTGTCACAGCCGAAGAGCGCGCTCTCGGAAGACCGGTCCGGATTGATCTTGAAGTCGGGTATCCGTTGGCGATTTCGGGAGAAAGTGACCGGGTCGAAGATACAATCGATTATGGTGCGATATTCGAAGTCACGGAAGAGGTCGTACGAGGCCAGGAGCATCACCTGGTCGAAGCCCTTGGAACCCGGATCATCGAAGCCCTTTTTGCGCGCTTCGAGATCACGTGGGTGACGATTCATGTCCGGAAGCCGAATCCGCTTTCGGGCACTCTCGATTACACGGGGGTACGAATGACGAGGGCGCGAAAGCCGTGACGGACGGCTCGCCTCGGGCAGGGTCTTTTCACGCACTGGGTTTCCTGCCTGTTCGGTTTCTACGGGCGAGCCTCCGCAATCTCCCTCCCGAAAGAGCCATTGCGTGGGGTGCGGCCTGTGGTCGCTTCGTGGCTCGTCTGGGCGGAAGCGGAGCCCGGGTTGCGCGTATCAACCTGGCCCTGGCCTTTCCGGAAAAAAGCGAAAGAGAGCGGGAGAGCCTGCTGCAGGGCGTGTATGCCAATATGGGTCGGGTCGTGGCTGAGTTGGCTCTTCTCCAGGGTCCCCACCGCGAAGAACTCCTGGCCGGCGTTCGCATGGAGGGGTTGGAAAATCTCGCGGCCGCCGAGGCGACTTCACCCAACGGCGCCATCATGGTGATGACGGCGCATTTCGGGAGTTGGGATCTGTGCGCGGCTGCGCTCAGTGATCGCGGCCATGCACTCACCGTTGTGCATCGTGGTTTTCCGAATCCGGATCTGGAAGCCATGTTCAGTGAGATCCGACGCGGTCGAGACGGAGACCTTGAAGAATTGAAGATGGGACCGCGTGCGGTGACCGGAGTGCTGGGTGCACTGCGCAGGGGAAGAAAGCTTGTGGTTCTTGCAGACCAGAATGCGAAGCCCGATGAAGGGGTGTTTGTTCCCTTCTTTGGTGTGATGGCCGCGACGCGCTCGGCCCCCGCTCTGATCGCCATGCGAAGAGGGATTCCCGTGCTTCCCGCGTTCGTCTTCCGGGAGGGGGAAAGTGCGCGTCATACGGTTCGTCTTCTTCCTCCTCTGGACCTGAAGTTGCTTTCAGGGGACTCGGATGACGCTCTTGAATCGGGCGTGGGTCTCATGACGCGGGCCATCGAGGACGCGGTTCGAACGGCCCCCGATCATTGGCTCTGGCTGCATCGGAGATGGAAGACCCGCCCCGATGGTGGAGACGCGACCCGGCCCGCGGGTTTCACTTATCCGGAGCGGCGAGGCCTGATCCGGAGGGGGCGCCGTGCTTTTCGTCGATGGCGGGCGAGAAACCCAAGTCCCTTGGGGGGCTAACATCCGAAGGTAGAGCGCAAGGCTCGCTGTCAGGGGTATAGTAGTGGGCCTCTGATCTACGCAAGGGTATTTTCGTGAATCCATCGCAGGGCTCCATGGCTACTCAGCAAGTCGAATCGTTGGCCCGTTCCGCCCTTGAGGCGGGCACATTGGGTGGGAAGGAAGCTCTTCTCATCCTTGAAGGTCTGCGAGCGCCCGGTGGCCTGGAGGCGCTGACCGAAGCGGCTTTTGAGAGCAAGGTTCGAGGGAAGGGCGAAATCATCACGGTTTCGCGGAATGTATTCCTGCCCCTGACCAACTTGTGCAGGAACCGTTGCACCTACTGTGGGTTTGCAAAACAGCCGGACTCACCCGAGGCCCATACCTATACGCTCGATGAAGTCTCTGAGGTGGTCACCGGGGGCGTCAAGACGGGTTGTACGGAGGCCCTCATGTGCCTCGGTGATAAGCCCGAAATTGCCTACAAGCGCTATCGGGAGTGGATGGCCGAGACCGGTTATGAGTCCACGATCGATCTTGTCCATGAAGCATGCAAGGTGGCTCTGGAAGGTGGGATGCTGCCGCACACCAATGCCGGCATCATGAGCGGGGAGGAGATGGAGCGACTTCGACCCCTGAATGCCTCCATGGGCCTCATGATGGAAACCACCAGCCAGAGGCTTCGGCAGAAGGGGATGCCGCATTTCCATGCGCCCGACAAAGACCCGGCTCGGCGAATTCGCATGCATGAAGAAGCGGGTGAATTGAAGATCCCCTTCACCACCGGGATTCTTCTGGGCATCGGAGAAAATGATCAAGAGCGGATCGATACGTTGCTTACGCTTCGAGCGCTCAGCGAACGCTACGGGAATATCCAGGAAGTCATCGTTCAGCCCTTCCACCCGAAGCACGATACACCCATGCGGTCCCAGGAAACGATTCAAGATGATGAAGTGATCGCCTGGGTGGCACTCACGCGACTCATCATGGGATCTGAGATGAACATCCAGGCTCCTCCGAACCTGGCTCCGGAGATGCTTTCCCGTCTGGCCCGAGCGGGGCTCAATGATTGGGGGGGCGTGTCTCCAGTGACTGTGGATTTCATCAATCCCGAAGCGCCGTGGCCGGCCATCGATGGATTGCGTGAATTGACCCGCTCCAGCGGGCAGAAGCTCCGCGACCGAGGGCCCATCTATCCGGATTGGCTACTCGGTCGTCCTGAATTCTTTGACTCTGCAATGCATGAGTCTGCGCTGCGTTTGGCTACCGACGAGGGTTATGCGCGGCGTCCCCACCACCAGTCCAAAGAGGAGGCGGCCTGATGCTCAGTCGCATGATGAAAAGTGTTGATCAAAACGTGGCCGCGCTCCTTGAGGCGGCCCTTTCAGGCAAGGAGCTTTCGGTCGACGAGGCTGAAACCCTGCTTACGGTAGAGGGCGCCGATTTCCATGCGCTTTGCTGGGCGGCCGACGAGGCTCGCCGAGAAGACGTCGGAGATGATGTCACTTATGTCGTTTGCCGGAACCTGAACTTCACGAATATCTGTTACGTGGGTTGTTCTTTTTGCGGCTTTGCGAGACACAAGCATCAGGCGGATGCCTATGTGCAGCCGATGGAAGTGATCCTGGAAAAATGCACGGAGGCGGTGGATCGGGGCGCGACGGAAATCTGTATGCAGGGTGGGATTCATCCGCAGAAGGACCATAACGATTACCGCGACCTGGTCTTGAACATCAAGAAGGAATTTCCGGATCTACACCTTCATGCCTTTTCGCCGGAAGAGATCGATTGGGGCCATCGAAAGAGCGATATGACCCTGGTGGATTATCTACGTTGGCTCCAAGATGCGGGTGTAGGGACATTGCCGGGTACGGCGGCTGAGATCCTGGACGATGAGGTGCGTTCCATTCTCTCGCCGCGGAAGTTGAAGACGGCGCGCTGGGTGGAGATCATTGAGGCCGCTCACTCCATCGGGCTTCGTACGACATCCACCGTGATGTATGGACACATTGAAAGCCCCCGACATCTGGCGGCCCACATGGGGCTGTTGCGGGATATCCAGAAGAGGACCGGCGGCTTTACGGAGTTTGTCCCTCTTGGGTTCATTCATGAACTGAATGAACTCTACAATGTGCTGGGTTCTCGGCCGGGCCCGGGGTTGTACGAGGACATCCGGATCGTGGCGGTGGCCCGACTCTTTCTCCGACCCCATATNNAGAANATCCANGTCNNCTGGGTGAAGATGGGTCACAAGCTGGGNCAGATGGCTCTGNGNNCNGGGGCCAACGATTTTGGCGGCACCCTGATGGANGAATCCATCAGCCGGGAATCGGGCTCTCAATTTGGTGAAAANACGTCGCCCGAGGACTTTCGCCGATTGATTCGCGAAATCGGTCGCGTGCCGGTGGAGCGGAGTACCCTGTACGGCACCGTTCAACGTTTCGATGATCCGGCTCTGGATCCCAAGCCTTCCGCAGCGAACGAGGAGTCTCCCGGCCAGGCCGATATTCCGCTGGATCTGGTTTCCTGATACCGACTCGCACTCGGGGCTTGTTTCCTTGGACGGGACGAACCTGTCTCAAGGGGCCTCCTCGAGGTCAGTTTTGTCGCGGGCGGACCAGGTCGTCCAGCTTTTCGCCCAGGGCCTCGATCTGGTAGCGGANNGGAGGCTTTTCCAGGATGCTGCGTTCGATTTTTGAAATGGCGTTCCGGACCGCGGGTTGNTCTCGCCCCAGGGCTTGCCCGATTTCACCGATTCCGGCGTCGGTATAGCGGGAACACAGGTACATGGCGATCTGGCGGGGGAGAAGAACCTCGCGCTTTCGCGAACGGCCCGCAATCNGGTCCGGCCGGACTCCGAAGAAGCGAGCCACCGCGGAGACCACGTCTCCAGGCAGGAGAAGCCGAATCTTTTTTTCGGTTCCGGCTCGCTGGCGGATGACCCTCTGGGTGAGTGAGAGGTCGATCTTGCTCTTCATCAAGGCTGCGCTGGTGACGAGCTGGATGAGAGCGCCTTCCAGGTCCCGTACGCTCCCTCGGATCGACTCGACGAGAGCATCCAGGCACTCGGAGGGCAGGGCCACGCCTCCGTGAGCGGCCTTGTTGCGCAAGATGGCTCTTCTGACCTTGGCGTCCGGGGCCTCGAGTTCAGCCACGAAGCCACTGCCCAGTTGTGAGCGAATTCGTTCGCTGAGCTGGTGCATCTCCTGGGGCATCCGGTCCCCGGTNAGCATCAATTTCCCACCGGCATCGAGAACGTGTTGCACGGTGTGGAAGAATTCCAACTGGGTGGCTGCCTTCCCCTCGAGAAACTGGACGTCTTCGATGACGAGGAGGCGCTTTCCTCCCCGGTAGCGTCGCATGAACTCATGGGTGCGCTTGTTTCGCAGGGAAGAGAGGAACTGNTTCGTAAACCCCTCGGCCGAGATATAGGTGGCCGGGGTTTCGGCGATGGCGTTGGCCTGGCCAACGACGGCCTTGGCCAGATGGGTCTTCCCCATACCCGAGTCTGCTCTCAGGTAGACCTGAGACAAGCCTCTTTGTTGGCCATGGGCGAGTGCCCAGGCGACTTCTCGAGCCAATGCGTTGCAAGAACCCACCACAAAGCTGTCGAAGTCGNGGCTTTCTTCGGGAAAGGCCTCGGTTTGTGTCGCTCGNGTCTGGGCGCCGGTGGTTTTTGTGACCANACGCTCTGGCTGTGCGGGTCCGTCGACGGACCGGATCGAAACGGCAGCGGCATGCCTCAGAGGAGTCACGCTTTTGNTTCCGGTTTCGATCCGGTCCGTGGCCACCCGTAGGTGGACCTCTACGTCCCCCCCCATTTCACTGCNCAATAATGTTTTGATGCGAGGTAGAAAATCTTTTCGAATGCGCTCGCAGTGAAACTGGCTGGGGCAGAGCAAGCTGGCCGGCGCTCCTGCCTCCTCAACGGGGTTCGGGCGGACAGGTTCTAGCCAGGTTTTGTATGCGAATTCCGGTACTTCGCTCTTGAGCAGGCGTAAAACGCCTTCCCAGACCTCGGGGGTAAAGGTCATGCTTCGGCTCGATTTCATCGGTGGATGGATATAGGATTTTGAGGGATTTTGAGGAATCACAACCGATACGGAGCGATCGCGACTCTTCTGGGTGGCTTGCGGAGCCGAGTAAACCACACCTGCACCCAATCGCGCAAAGTCAGTGTACGGATATCCATCGGACTTCACTCAANGNCNNGAGTGAATGAAANGGGGTTTTAGNGCCNTTTAAAATGNCGTTTCGGANCCAGAATACGNAGTGGGATTGNGGGGTTTCGCGAAACACGTGATGCGNNTTGNGAGAGGGTCNCGGGCATTCCCAGACCTGGATTGAGAGATCGCAATCTATAAAAAGATACTAAATGCTCNAAATAACGACGNATTGCTNAATATTTTGATCGAATAAAAATCACTGAGGCAAATTCGATCCCGCACTCGGTGTGGGGGTGTCGGCCAGCGCGATTTGGAAACGCAGAAGAAGCTCAAGCATTCCGTATCGATCGAGGCTGTTGTTTGTTTCGAGGAGCCGTTGTTTTTCCAGNACGCCGAAGTTCACTTGCTGGGAAATCAGCTGTCCGAAGCAGTGATCATCGAGTTGGTCGAGCCGCCGGACGGACTCGCGGACCTCTTGGGCCTCCTCTTCAGAAACTTGACTGCCCGCCAAGACGTATTGGTGAAGAAGGTCATTGAGCGTGTGACGAAGCTCGGCGAGGTCTCCCGACCTTTCGTCGCTGGGCTCTTCGCCGAGCGGGAGAACGCGAGCGACCCGGTAGAGTCGATCTCCGTCAGGCGGGTCTTCGCTCAGGATCTGAAAGCGTTCCGTCCCTGTGAGCAGAAGTTTGAACGTTCCATCGTCTTGCTGCTCAGCGCTCGTGATGTAGCCCTCGCAACCGACGTCGAAAACGTCGGGTTCGCCCCCCATGTTGAGATCGGCATTCGGGACGGCGGCCACCATCCCGATCTTGCGATCGCCATTGAGAGCACTTTGAGTCATTTCGCGGTAGCGGGGCTCGAAAATGAACAAAGGCACGCTGACCGTGGGAAAAAGGACGACGTTCTCCAGTGGAAAGATGGGAAGCAAGGTTTCCCGGTCTTGGGTCATTAAGGCCCCTTTCTGACTCATCGCGTTGAACCATGAGCATAGCGCCTGTCGCTTGACGACGAGGCAGGTGAAAGGGACAATGCTGCTTGTTCATGGATCGCAAGACCCGCCGTGACCTGATCGAGAAGCTGAGGGCAGATGCAGATCGCATCTGTTCGCGGTTCGGTCTTGAGTACGCATCGATCGAGCCTGAGCGAGCCAATGTCAAACGGCGTTACGGGATCTGCTACTCGGACGGGTCGATCAAAATCCGGCTGCGGCATGTGTATACGGGTGAGCCGCTCAAGTACTCAGGCCTGGTCAACACCTTGTGCCACGAACTGGCCCACCTGAGACACTTCGACCACTCGCCACGCTTCCAGGCGTTCTACCTGGAGCTGCTTGGCTTTGCGCGAAGCGAAGGCATCTATCAGCCAAGATCGAAGAAGTCTCGGCGCGCNCCCAGAGCCCCAAAACAGAACGCAGGCGTGGATCTCCCTGGGGAAGCCCAACAACTCACGCTTTTCTAGGTGGCTCGGCCGGTCACGAAGGGCGCGAAGGCGCCGGAAGATTAGCCGGTCGCCTGCTGAGCGTCGTATTCTTCAAGGTTGTTCGGGCCTTCGGTCACCTTGGCGACGATGTCATCGCAGGCCACCGATTTATCGACAATCTCGGAAATCAGCCCTTCGACGCTGAGTTCATCGTATTCATCCAGCGCGTCCTCGAGGCCGCTCTCTGAGATGCTGAACTCCAAGCTAATTTTGATTCGCGCGTCCATGGCGCCTGGGCCTCCTCGCCCCACATCGGTCCGCCGTGGGCGAAACCGGATCACTGGTTTGATCGATCGGTTTTGAATGTTTGTTGAAAGGACACGTCGGATTCCAAGTNGTNTCTGTGTTCGCGACGTGCTGTGTGTAGGTGTGCTTCGTTCCTGGTGGTTGAATTTCTCTTTGACTGCCTCTCGCTTTTTTCGGCCCGGTCTCAACGGAATTCGGGGTTATCGGGGTTCCGCCCCGCGTATTTCCCGGCTCCACCTGGGCCTGACCCCGAGGGGCATNTCTTCTCTTCCTTACTCCTGTATGGCGAGGAATCTCCGCCTCTACTCGGGGATACCGCAGTAGGGGCATGCGTTCCGTCTACCTCAAGGTAAAGCGGTCTCCGAGAACGAAAAAACAAGATACACCGAGCCCCCGAGTCCGGCTATGGAGGCGGGCCATAAAATTCAAGCATTTATGGCTGTATCGGGAAAGATTGGCTCGGTTGGGGCGATCGCCCCATGCAGATCTGGTTTCGAGCAGGAAGACCTCAGCTGCTCTGGGATTCGGTTTCCCCTGGGGCCAATATCTGTTCCTGAATGCTCTGGGCTTCGGCCGGAGTGCTTGTTTGCTCACTGTGGCAGGCCGCCTGGGCGGAGTCGGCCCCCACCTGGTTGCGAGTCTTTTGAGCCAAACGGTGGATCTCTTTCGGCGTCAGGACGCCTCGTTGCTGAAGGATCTCCTTCTGCTCGGTCGAGAGTGCATCCGAGACCCGNGGCTTGTCCCACGCGAAGCGGTCGTCTTTGCCCGAGACGAACATGGAGATTTCCTTGCTGATACGGACCGCACACCAATCGTGGCCGCACATGGCGCAGAAATCAGTATCGACATCCATGTCCTCGTCGTGAAAGGCCCGAGCCGTGTCGGTATCGAAAGCCAGTTCGAAGTGTTTTTCCCAATTCAGGGCCGCGCGGGCTCGGGTGAGCTCGTCGTCCCAGTCNCGGGCGCCGGGGATCCCCAAGGCGATATCCGCCGAATGGGCGGCGATCCGGTACGCGACGCAGCCTTGTTTCACATCATCTCGCTTGGGTAGGCCGAGATGCTCTTTGGGTGTCACGTAGCAGAGCATGCTGGCNCCGTGATAGGCGGCCGACGTGGCCCCGATTGCACTGGTGATGTGGTCGTAGCCTGGAAAGACATCGGTCACGAGCGGGCCGAGTACGTAGAACGGGGCTCCGTGGCAGATCTTCCGTTGCAGCTTCATGTTGTATTCGATCTGGTCGAAGGGTACGTGGCCGGGGCCTTCGATCATGACCTGTACGCCGTGTCGCCAGGCCTCTTCGGTCAATTCGCCGAGTGCGCAAAGTTCTCCGAGCTGGGCTTCGTCCGTGGCGTCCGCCAGCCCGCCGGGCCGAAGGCCGTCTCCGATCGAGAAGGTGACGTCGTAGCGGCGCATCACTTGGCAGATNTCNCCCCAGAGTTCGGCCATGATGTTCTCGCGCTCGTGATGCAGCATCCATTTGGCGAGGAGGGATCCGCCTCGACTCACGATTCCAATCAATCGCTTCGCCACATGCTCGAGGTGGGCTCGCCTCACTCCCGCATGGATGGTGAAGTAGTCGACACCCTGCTGGGCCTGGTACTCCAGACAGGAAAGAATCATGTCCCGATCGAGCTCTTCGATGGTCCGGTCGATGATCATCGAATAGATGGGCACGGTTCCAATGGGTGCNCTGGACGCCTTGATGATGGCGTCACGGGTCGCATTGAGATCTCCTCCGGTGGAGAGATCCATGACGGTGTCAGCCCCCCAGCGGAGCGCCCAATCGAGTTTTTCGACTTCCTCGCTGCTGCCGCTGGAGACCGGCGAGGCCCCCATATTGGCATTGATCTTGGTTCGACTGGCGCGTCCNATCGCCATGGCGTCGAGCTTGCCCGCCAGATGGACCTTGTTGGCGGGGATGACCATCCGTCCGGCTGCAACTTCGGTGCGAACTTGATCCACATCGAGGTGCGGTTCGCGTTCCGCGACCCGCTCCATTTCGGGNGTGGTGATCCCGAGTCGGGCATTTTCGAGCTGGGTGATGGGCACAAAACCCTCGGGTGCGTGCCATTGGCCGTCTACGAGGGTCCAGTCCTCCGGCATGAAGTCCCAGGCGGTNTTTTCTGAAGGCTGNGGCATCCCGGGCGTGTCGGGCGANGAAAANGAGCGCGGGCCGCCAATGTCCTCGGGGTTCGCGAAACTTCCCGGATTGGTGCCTTGGGTGGCTGTGGCGCTTGCAGGCATAGACGAAGTGGGGACCGATTTGGGATGCTGAGTCATGCTGGGCTCCTCGCAAAGGTGGGGCGGTTTTGCAAAGCCATTTCACGGCAAAACGCCATCTCAACTCTTGAGGCTATCACGGGCGAACCGCGGCTGCTCCTTATCTCGGGTGGCTTTTCCGATGNNGGGACTCTTTGTCATCGCAGAGTGGGCTGGGCGGCACCGCGGGCTAGACTCTATTTTCTTTCACGAGTGCCGAAACCGGGACTCTCAATCTTGACCGGGGATTCCGGTCTTTATTCGGNTGGGCGGAAATGACATCGCATCGAANGNGCTTCGGGCTNNTTCTCTGCCTGTGGGTCGGATTGGGTATAGGTTGTGACCGAAATATCGGACCCTATGACCCGGCCGAGTTGCCTCAAGAGCCCGATCTAAGGCGGATCTTTCCNGCCCCCGAGCCCACGCAGGCTGCCCCACCCATGGGTATGGGTTCCGGCGCGGCGGGGTCGGCCAGTGGGGACGGGGCCGTCTCGCCCAGCGCGGGNGCGGTGGTTCGTGGTCGGGTGGACCTGGCAGAGGGCCTCCAACCAGGTCCGGGCGCGGTCCTGTTCGTCATCGCCCGAAAGCAAGGTGTTCAGGCCGGTCCTCCGCTTGCGGTGGCCCGCATCGGGGAGCCCCGTTTTCCACAGGTGTTTGAGTTGGGGCAGGATCAGGTGATGATTCCGGGCCTTCGCTTCGAGGGGCCTCTTTCGATTACGGCTCGCCTGGATTCAGACGGCAATGCCATGACGAGAGATCCTGCCGATCCGGTCACGGCTTCCGGCTACNCGGCGGATCCGGGCCAGCTCGACGTCCTTCTGATGCTGGAAACCAGCGCTTCTCCCTGACGGGCTGCGGTTCAGTTCCGGGCTCGATCGATCTTGTCGAGACCGTCGCGGCTTCCCGCGACGATGAGGGTCTGACCTTCTTCGAGGCGGTCCANGGGCCCCGGTACGTGCACGGCCTTGCGCTCGCCGCCGGGCATGCCGCGGCTGCGGATCAAGAGGATCTGGACTCCGGTTTGTTTNCGGATATCCAGTTCACTCAAAGTCTGACCGAACATATGGGCCGGGACCAGGATTTCCCGGAGCCAGTAGCCGTCTCCTAGGTCCACTGGCNTTCCTTTGCTGACCGCCGACATGCTGCTNGAGAGACCTCCGGCCAGATCTCTNCGCATCTGCTCGCCTTGCGCTGCGGGGAGGATGTCTTTTTCAGAAACAGTGCCGATCAGTTTCCTGGGTTGGGCGATGTCGACCACGGGAAGTTCAGCAAGTTGGGTTCCGCTGAAGATTCGCATCACCAGGTCGAGATCATCGGTGGGGTTGAGGGTGGGGATTCTCTCTTCAAGCAGGTCTCGGGCGACGACGAGATGTTGGAGGGCGTCTCGTTCGTAGATGAGACGACGGATCTCCGTCATGGAAACCGCCCCCATGAGCTCATGGTTTTCACTGACGACGAAGAACTGGTTGTGGTCGCTCTGGACCACGAGATCGAGCAGGGTCTGGAAATTGGCGGACTCGCTGACNATTTCCGGNTCTGGGTCGATGACNTCACGCACGTGNAGCCCAAGAAGGACGTTGGGGTCTTCGGTTTGATCGAGGTCCACGCCCTGCCGGCGGAGTTTCGAGGTGTAGATGGAATCACGTTCCAGGAGTTGGGAGACCAGACTGCTGACCACGCAGGCCGTCATCAGGGCNGGGATGATATCGATGGTCTGGGTGAGTTCGAAGATGATGATGATGGCGCTGATGGGGGCATGGGTGGTGGCGGCCACCACGGCGCCCATGGTGACGAGCGCGTATGCGCCCGAGGTGGCGGTGGCGCCGGGGAAATANCGCTCCACCAGGGTCCCCACCACGCCTCCCGACATGGCTCCCAGGAANAGAGAGGGTGCGAAAACACCNCCCGATCCGCCTGAACCGATGGTAATGGACGTGGCCACGATCTTGGCTCCCACCAAGGCGGCCATGGTCAGGGCCGAAAGCGTGCCGGCCAGAGCCATGGTGATTGTGTTGTACCCGACGCCGTAGACCTCGGGCAGCTGCAGGGCGATGACGCCCACCAGGGCGCCGCCAAAGCTCGCCTTCAGATACTCGGGCAGCTTGACGCGTTCAAAGCCTTTTTCGGCGGCGGAAAGGGTTCGNATGAAAGCGACTGCNACGAGNCCGGCCACNACNCCGGTGGCGATATAGGGAAACAGTTCGAACGGGTTGACGATCTGGTATTCNGGAACGTGAAAGGCCGGGTAGTTTCCAAGAAGCACCCGAGACAAGACGGTGGCCACCACAGANGAGATCACAATGGGCGTAAACTGNGTGACGGCAAAATGGCCGACGATGATTTCNGCGGCGAAGAGGGCGCCNGCAATCGGNGCNTTGAAGGTGGCGGCGATGCCCGCGGCGGCNCCGCACCCGACCAGGGTCCGTATGCCNGCCGAGTTGAGTCCCAGGATCTGACCCAGCTGCGANCCCACCGCCGATCCGATCTGGATGATGGGGCCTTCNCGACCCACAGAGCCNCCGGTTCCGATGGTGAGGGCCGAGGCCGTGGCTTTGATGGCTGCGACGCGACCTCGAATGACTCCACCCCGGAGCGCAACGGCCTTCATGACTTCAGGGACCCCATGGCCTCGGGCTTCTCGGGCAAAGAACCAGATCAATGGACCCACAATCAAGCCACCGAGGGCGGGAATGCTGATCTTCCAGTACCAGGAAAGTTCTCTCGCCCAGTGGATGGGGTCTTCCGGTTCGGCGAGCCAACCCGCCGCGATCAGATCATGTACGCCTTCGGTTCCGCCGAAAGCCACAGCCTGAACGCTTCGAATCATCAAGCGGAAAAGAACTGCTCCGATGGCGCCCGCGAGACCGACCACAATGGCGGCGAGCACCATGTAGAGGTGTCCGCCTCTTTGGAAGAGTTCGGCGCGGTCTGTTCGAAGAGGGTTCATCGTGGCTTTCAAGTCGGGCTACGGTTGGGGTGGGCGCAGCGTAGCCCGCTCCGTGCCCTGCGTCCGCGATCTTCCCGATTACTGTAGGATTGGGCGTCATGAAAGAGCCCAAACCCTGGAAACATGAAAAAACCGAATGGCTGCAGGATTGCCGGGTCTTTCGCGTGGGCCGCTCCCTGGCTCATTCACCCCACGGCGGTGAACCNCANCCNTTCTATCGGATNGACGCGGNNGACTGGGTGAACGCGATTCCGCTGACTTCTTCCGGAGAACTGGTGATGGTCAAGCAGTACCGTCACGGGAGNCGGAGTGTCACGCTTGAAATTCCGGGTGGAATCATCGAGCCCGGCGANAANCCCGNNNTNGCNGCNGCNCGGGAAACCCTGGAGGAGACNGGNTATGCNGGTNNGNCGCCNGAGNCNCTGGGCCAGGTGAATCCGAACCCCGCCGTGTTCGGAAACCGCTGTTACACCTTCCTGATTCGGGATGTCGAGATCGTGGCGGAAATTGCCAATTCGTCCACAGAGGAAACCTTTGTCGAGCTTGTCCCGGCAGAGCGCATCCCGGCACTCATAAAAGAGGGCACCATCGATCATGCTCTGGTGGTNGCCGCGCTCCACTATTGGANGCTGAGCGAGAGCGAGTGAAGGACTCCTCTTCCTGATTGNAAGGTCCCGGGNCCGCTCCANGTCTGTGGGTCGAGNCGNGNCTATTCGGGGGCCGACTCGTCGGTNCGTTGCAGGACGATTTCGGCGAGTTTCCGGTGAGGGCCCAGGGGNGCGGTGATNCGNAACTGGACATCCGGGTACTGGATCTCCAGCGCGGCAATTTCCTCGGGNATGGTTTCCTTGCAGTGTCGGCCATCGGCCAGCAGGTACGGGTGCACGATCACTTGGTCGGCGCCGGCCGCCACACAACGGGCCACGCCCTCCGCCATGTTGGGCTCGGCCATCTCCATGTGGGCATATTCGACAATCAGTCCTGGACGGATCTGCCGGGTCATCCGCGCGATCTCATCGATGGTTTGATTCGCCTCGGGCTGACGGCTTCCGTGGTCGACGATCAGCAGCGCACGTTTCAAGCTCATGGTGNAGACCAGTAGGGTGCAGTGACGGTGAGGTCATGGGTGGGTCGGACTCGGCAAGCGAGTCTGAGTTCGGGGGGAATCCGGTTTCTTTCCTTGGCCCGNCGTTCNTCTTCNTTTTCTGAGGGAAGCGTTTCAGACCCTTCGACGATCTGGACNCCNCAACGGGCACAAACCCCTTCGGATCCGCACGCTTGGGCAATAGGGAGCCCTGCCCGGTTGGCCGCGTCCACGAGACTCGTGCCGGGTNTGATTTCAATACACAGATCGGCCGGAAGAAATCGGATGCAGCAACTCATGNCCTGAGCATAAGGAAGTCTNCTTGGGTCGCCCATGCCCGATTTGTCCCGGTGGGTTTGACCGCGAGCCTGCTTCCGATAGGATGGATGTATGCCGAGTGCTGGTCTCCTCGTGATCGGGAACGAAATTCTCTCGGGGAAGGTGGTTGATACAAATTCACCCTTTCTGGCTGGACAGTTGCGCGAGCTCGGCGTGGACCTTGAGCGCATCCTGGTGATTGCGGATGAGATTGAACTCATCGCAGACGAAGTCCGGCGTATGAGCCAGGACTACGATCATGTCTTCACGTCTGGAGGCATCGGCCCCACCCACGACGATCTGACCATGGACGGTGTGGCGTTGGCTTTTGGTCGCTCCATGGAACTCAACGGTATGATCTGGGAGCGGATCCAAAGGTCCCAATCCGGAGAGCCCAACGACGCCATGAAGAAGATGGCGATTGTGCCCGAAGGGTGTGAGTTCATTGATGCCGGTGACCTCTGGTTTCCCGTCATCAAGTTGGAGAATGTCCATATCTTTCCGGGGATCCCGCAGCTTTTCGAAAAGAAGTTCCACGCGATTCGAGATCGCTTCTCGGGAGTGCCCATTCGTCTGACGCGGATCTTCGTCACGCATCATGAAAGTGAAATCGCAGAAGATCTGCATGCCCTGTTGCGTGAGTATCCCGATTTGATGTTGGGATCCTATCCGCGCATCGGGGAAGAGCACTACCGTGTCATGCTGACGCTGGAGTCGCGCGACCCCGATTATCTGGAGCGCGCCACGCAGTCTCTTCGCAAGCGACTCTCTGACGATGTGATTCACCGNATCGAGTAGGGGGGCGAGTCCTGGACCCGACCCAAGTCGACTCGGTCTANCGTTGGCTGGCTTTTGTTCATCCCGCCTTCATGGTGGGGGTTCTGGTGGCGCTGGGTCTGACACTTCGCCTGGGGCTGGCGCTCCGTCGCCGNCGTCTTTCNGGCGCTTCGTTGGGAAGAGACGCGGTCGACCGTCACATCCGCTGGGGTCGACCCACCGTGGCTCTGCTGATCGTGGGTTTTCTTGCGGGTGCCGCTTCGGCTTTCTGGCTGCGGGGTTGGTCTCCCATTGGGACCCTGCACGGTGGCCTGGCTGTGGTAATCGCCCTGGTGTTCATCGCGGTGGCGTGGTTGGGATGGCGACTGCAAAAAGGGCGCTCGAGGGCCGCTACGGTCCACGGGGGTCTGGCCTTGGTGGGCGTGGCCCTGGCCGCGTTGGCGGCTCTCGCCGGCTTCGTTCTCCTGCCCTGAAGAAGGCCACCGGCNTTTCGGACTCGCTCGGATCCNCGNCCCGGGAAAAACGCGNTCGCTAGAGTTCGGGAAGCACGTCGACAGTGCGTTGTCGCAGCCAGTGATCGGCGAGNACCAGATTGGCCATGGCTTCGACGATGGGGACCGCGCGCGGAAGCACGCAGGGGTCATGNCGACCCCGAGCCTCAAGGGTGACGGTCTCCCCTTTGTTGTCCACGGTGGTTTGCGCCACTCCAACTGTCGCGGTGGGCTTGAAGGCGACCCGGAAGAAGAGGGGTTCGCCATTGGAGATTCCGCCCTNCACGCCACCGGATCGATTGGTGGCGGTGTGGGGTTGACCGTCGGGGCCGGTCACAAAGGCGTCATTGTGCTCGCTGCCCCGGAGCGCCACACCGTCAAAACCACTGCCGATCTCGAAGCCTTTGACGGCGGGAAGAGAAAGCATGGCGGCCGCCAGGTCGGCGTCGAGTTTGTTGAAGATCGGTTCTCCCAGGCCGGCGGGCACCTTTCGGGCCACACAGCTCACGATGCCGCCCACGGAATCCTGTGCCTCCCGGACCTCATCGATTCGCTCAATCATGCGCGCCGAAGCTTCGGGGTCGGGGCAGCGGGTGAGGCTGGCATCCACCTGCTCGGTGGTCACGCTTTCAAGATCCACCTGGGCTTCGATGTCCTGGATTTGCTGCACCCAGGCTANGACNTCCACGCCGGCGACTTCGCGCAAGAGCTTTTGCGCAATGGCGCCCGCNGCCACCCGTCCGATGGTTTCGCGTGCGCTGGCCCGGCCGCCTCCCGCCCAGGCCCGGATGCCGTATTTGGCTTCGGTGGTGAAATCGGCATGAGAGGGCCGGTAGAGGTTCTTCATGTCTTCGTAGGCGCTTGAGCGGGCGTCTTTGTTCTTGATCACGATGGAGATCGGGGAGCCGATGGTCCGGCCCTCAAAGAGTCCCGAAAGGATCTCGGCCCGGTCTTCTTCTTGCCGAGGCGTCGTCAGNCGACTCTGGCCCGGTCGCCTTCGGTCGAGTTCAGCCTGGATTTCGGAGACATCGAGAGCCAGGCGCGGGGGGCACCCGTCCACCACCACGCCGACGCCTCCGCCGTGTGATTCTCCGAACGTGGTGATCTGAAAGACTTTTCCGAACTGGCTGCTCACGCCGTGGCCCCCTGGGACGATNTCTCCAAGGTAACGGGAAAATGCGTTCGCCGCCGCAGTCGGTTTTGGGTGGGGTGGCGTGTGGGCACGCCGATCGGGCCCAAGGGAAAGAGTGCGGATTCCAGCCAAGAGAGCNGTTGGCGCGAGGGCGGGGGACAATCGTCTATGCTTCGCTCATCAGTCCGGGCCGGCTCATGGAAGAGGCCGGTTNCCGGTGCCGNATCTGGAGAATGCCATGCGAGATTGGTTTCAGGATATTTTTCGGGGTCGCCCCTGGTGGATGAATGCCGTCATGGTGTTCAGCGCATGGATGACCTTCATCTACATGCCNTGGGACATCTTCATCAAGCCGGCCGCCAGCGATCAGGAAGTCTGGTTTGGCATCATGTTTACCGGGGGCTGGGCGAAGCTCATGGCCTTCCCTCATTGGTTCGTCTATGGCGCCGCCGTCTATGGGTTTCGGCGACGACGTTCCTGGATGGGCGTGGCGGGGACCCTCTATACCGCACAAGTCGCCATNGGNATGTTGATCTGGCCCATCTTCCAATACGGTTCCCTNATGGGTTGGGTGATGGGTTTCATCGCGAGCATTCCTTTTGTGATCCTGACCCTGGCCTTCTGGAACAGCCGAGAGCATTTTTCGGCGGAGTCGGCTTCGCTGGGTGAGCGCTACGGCGGTTGGGCGCTGGTGACGGGGGCTTCGGCGGGAATCGGAGAAGGNTTTGCCCGCGCGCTCGCCAAGCAGGGCATGAATTGTGTCCTGGTGGCCCGGCGGCAGGAGAAACTCGACGAATTGGCCAGNGCGCTTGAAAGCGAGCATGGAGTCGAGACGCGTGTCTGTGTGGCCGATCTCGCGACAGAAGAAGGAATCGCCGAGGTGGCTTCGGCGGGAGNCGGTCTCGACATCGGGGTGCTCATCAACAATGCGGGCCTCGGCGGAGCGGGTCGCTTCGACAAACTCGACGTAGACCGGATCCGGCAGATGGTGAACCTCAACTGCATGGCNCCGGCTCTTCTGACCCACGCCTTCTTGCCGTCCCTCAAGGCCCGCGGTCGTGGTGCCGTCATCCTGACGGGTTCCGTGGCGGGCCGTCAGCCGCTTCCTCTTCACGGCATCTATGGGGCCACCAAGGCTTTTGACCTCATGTTGGGCGAAGCACTCTGGGTGGAATTGCGCGATGAGGGGATTGATGTGCTCGTCCTGGAGCCGGGCTCGACGTTGACCGAGTTTCAGGAGGTGGCCAACGANATCGCCCATGAGGGCCAGAGCGTGCAGGAGGTGGTGGACACCGCTTTGCGAGCGCTGGGCCAGCAACCTTCGGTGATCTCCGGCTGGATGAATTGGCTTCGGGCCAATGCGGCGGGACGCATCGGGTCGCGGCCGTTGGTCGCCTATGTGGCTCGTGAGGTGATGGAAGTCCAGACGCCGGCGGACATGCGCTAGTGATACGGTGTGGGGGGGATNCCGAAGTCGCAGTCGACTGAAAGGGTCCTGTTTGGTTCGAAGTCATCTTATATAAAAGGGGGAAGAAGATGCTTATTGCACTGCGTATCTTTTCGGGTCTGGTGACCTTGTTGTTCCTGGTCAATGGGTTCCAGTGGATTTTCTCGCCGGCCAATGTGGCGGCGAGTCTTCGGATGCCGCTCCTGGAAGGATCCGGGGCGAGTACCCAGATCGGTGACCTCGGNAGTTTCTTNCTGGTCGGAGGAATCATGATGGCGCTCGGTCAGCTTCCCGGCCGGAGTGTCTGGTTCTACCCACCCGCCATGCTCATCTTCGGAGCGGCNGTGATCCGTACCCTCGCGGCGCTTCTGGGGAACGCCTCTCTTGAGTTGGACGTCATCGTGCTTGAGGTTGTCATGAGTGCGATCTTGTANTTTACGGCCAGCAAACTGGCTGAAGCGGAAGGTGCCTGAGCCGATTCGGCCTGCGGGGCGAGGGAGAGAAAAAGGTGAAGAACCCCTTTGAGACCGATGAGGTGATGGCCTTTCGGCATTCCCTTTCGCAATTCCTGGCCGACGAAGTCTGGCCCCATGTCGATGAGTGGGATGAGGCGGGTGAGTTTCCCTGGTGGGTCCACGAGAAGGCCGGCGCCCTGGGCGTTTTCGGCCTGGGGATCGATGAAGCCTATGGGGGCCTGGGTTTCGACAGCGCCTTCATGCGTGCCGCTCTCTGGCAGGAATTCGGCCGGCGTTGTTCGGGTGGAGTNACGGCCAGTCTCGGCGCCCGCAATATCATGACCGGTCCTTTGCAGGNNCTNGCCTCGGAGGAGATCAAGAAGAAAGCGCTCGCNGAGATTGTTTCCGGTCGCAAGGGAGGAGCGCTGGCCATCACGGAGCCGTCCGGGGGTTCCGACGTNGCCAATATGGGGACTCGTGCGATTCGCGATGGNGACGACTACATCGTGAACGGCTCNAAGACNTTCATCACCGGGGGGCTTCACGCTTCGTATTTCGTGGTGGGAGCGCGCACGGGAGGAGAGGGGTTGGATGGCATTTCCCTCTTCTTCGTCGAGGCCTCCGCGCAAGGGTTTTCCCGCGAGAGTGTGGGGCCGAAAATGGGTTGGTGGGCGTCTGATACGGCGACGCTTCACTTCGATGATTGCCGAGTGCCGGCCACCCANATGCTGGGAGAAGAAGGGCAGGGCTTTCTGGCCATCATGAACAACTTCAATTTCGAGCGCCTGGGGATGGCGGCCCAGATGCTNGGCATGGCGGAGCTTTGTCTCGAGGAAAGCATCCGTTACGCGCAGGAAAGAGAGACCTTCAACCGTCCATTGATCCAACATCAATCGATTCGACACAAGATTGCCGACATGTCGTCCAAGATCGATGCCATGCAGGCCTACGTTCTGCATGTCTGCTGGTTGATGGAAGACGGTCAGAAGGCCGCNGGCGAGATTGCCAAACTCAAACTCTTCTGTTCCAAAGAGCTTGAATATGTGGCCAACGAAGCCATGCAGATCTTTGGNGGCGCCGCCTATCTGCGTGGCAATCCCGTGGAGCGGGTCTATCGAGAGGTGAAGGTGATGTCCATCGGGGGCGGGTCCCAGGAGATCATGCGGGACCTGGCGATCAGGCAGATGCGCCTCTAGGGCCGAACTCCCAAGGCTTCTGGTTCAAGAGACCCGGTAGAAGCCGTNCGCTTCCTCGACGACCTGGCCTTGCTCCATCAGTCGTTCGAGATGGAGNGTCATGGANCTCATNTCCGCGGCGTCATGGAAGACNCCTTGGGTGCCCGGCCTGAANACGAACCGGTGCTCGACGATTTCGTCCAGGGTGTGCGGCGTGGTCAGGAACTCGAGGAGGGCCTTTTCCCGCCGCTCGATGGCGCCTTCGAAGACATCGAGCCTTTCCAGAAAAGCCTCNTGGCCTTTGAGTACCCCGATATGGTGGAAGGTCCCAAACCANTCGGCCTCCACGGGGCGAATCCGTTTCAGGGACTCCTCAAANTCNACGAGATCCGACCAGGCATCTCCGTAGTAGGGCCCGAATGTGGTGAGNTCGATGTCGCCGAGATAGAGGAAGCGCCGAGCCTCTCCTTTTTCTTCCCATTCCACCATCAGGCAGCAGTGNCCGCGTGTGTGACCGGGGGTGTGGATGGCGCGGATCCGGACGCCGCCGAGGTCGAAGACCGCGCCGTCCTCGAAACTCAAGGCGTCNGGTCGCGGCTCGTAGTGGAATTGCTTTTCCACCATCTCGGTGAAGGTGTCCAGGACGGCCGGCGGGTATCCGTAGAAGGCGCGCATGGATTCACGATCGTCCAGCCCGGGTTTGTCGAGACGGTGTACATGCACGGGGATTTCCGGGAAGAGCGANAGCCCGGCCACGTGATCTTCGTGAAAATGGGAAAGGATGACGCGGTCCACGGGTTCGGGCAGGGTCTTCCGGTCGTGAAGGCCCACCGCCGGGTCCATCAGGACAGACTCGCGTTCTCCNCGAATCCAGAGCGTGTTGCCTTCGGGATAGCTTCCCTTCTTCTGACCAAACAAGACCCGCACCGGTCCGTAGTCGACTTCATGGGGGGCGTCTTCCGCATTGTCCTGACTCATGTCATCTTTCCCTCAGTGCGTGCAGTGCGTGGCGCTTNGCAGTCGTANGCTTGAGCCCTGAGGATACAGGGTCGTATCCAGGTTGGTGGATCAAATCAGATCTTGAATCCCGCTCGAAGCGACTTGGCGCGCCAGCAGACCGTTCAAATGGATTTNGCCCACCGAAGGAGAACTCAAAATGACCGATGCNGAAATTCAAGCTCTCGGTGAAGAAACACCTCTGCTTGAGGGTCTCAGGACCGCGCGAGCGATTCGAAAGCTCCGCCCAGACCCGGTGCCGCCGGCCTTGATTCGCAAGGTTTGTGAGGCGGGTACGTTTGCGCCGAGTGGAGGCAACCGACAGCCCTGGTTTTTCGTCGCCGTCACCGAACCCGAACGAAAAGCCTTCGTGGCNGAACGCTACCGGGCGCGCTTTCACAGCTATATCTCCCCCGCNTTCAAGAAAGCCGAATCCGACCCCGATTTCCCGGAAGCNAAGCTGCGCAACATGAAGGCCGCTCTTCATCTGGCCGANCACCTCCATGAGGCGCCGGTTCTTCTCTTTGTGGCCGGTTGGACGCGAGGCGGCCAGACCCAGACCCAGGCACTCTTTCCCTGCATCCAGAATGTCCTGCTGGCCTGCCGGGCCGTGGGTCTTGGGGCTTCCCTCACCACCGTGCATCTGGCGGACGGGCCGGAGATCGATGCCTATCTCGGTCTTTCCGAAGAAACTCCGACCTGCGCGCTGCTGCCCATCGGTTGGCCCAAGGGTCGCCACGGGCGGCCCCCGCGTGCGAGTGTGGATGAGAAGCTCTTCTTTGAGCGGGTCCCGGAAGGCCGCATCGCGCCTCGCCGTCGCTAANGGAAGGGGNCTTCGTCNGGAANCCGTGTCAGCGTCGCATGTAGGTGGAGGCGAGCGCGTCCGCGTACTCGTTCCAAAGTGAGCCGTCGTGGGCCTTGATCCATTTGAGTTCGATCTGGGGCTTCTGCTTTGAAAGAGCCCAGAGTTCTTGCACGAGTTCNAGGTTCTTGATGGGGCCCGTCTTNCGCTTCCAGCCCCGCTTCTCCCAACCCGCCGCCCATTGGTTGATGGTGTTGACGGCCAGTTGGCTATCGGAATAGACCGTGAGGGCTTTGNCTTCGGGAAGTAGCAAGTAGGCCTCGATGAGGGCCTGGAGTTCCATCCGGTTGTTGGTGGTTTCTCCCTCGTGGCCGTGCCNCTCTTCNATGATCTGGCCTTTTTCCACCCAGACCATCCCCCAGCCACCGGGTCCGGGGTTGGGGTCGCAGGAGCCGTCTGTGAAGATGCCCGTATCCGGACCCTCCGTGTATCGGGCCAGCACTTCTTCGGGGGTCAGTAGGTCGGGCAAGAGAGAGTTCCTCGGTCGGCAGGATGATGGGGGCTTCGGTTTGATGGAGCGGTGCAAAGGGTGAGTGCGATTTCCAGATGGGGGATCGAGGGACTGCCGAAGGCCTCTAGCCGCCGATCCGAAAATGCATCACGTCGCCGTCTTCCACCACGTACTCTTTTCCTTCGACCTGCATGAGGCCCTGGTTCTTGGCGTTGGCTTCGCCGCCCACGTCCACGTAGGTGGTGAAGGGAATGACCTCGGCGCGGATGAAGTGTTTGGTGAAGTCACTGTGGATNTCGCCTGCGGCGACCGGGGCGAGAGCCCCCTTGCGTGTCGTCCAGGCGCGCACCTCTTTTGGGCCNGCCGTAAAAAATGTAATCAGATCAAGGAGTCGATAGGCGGCCCGAGTCAAGCGATCGAGACCCGGTTCCTCGACACCCAGGTCGGAGAGGAATTCGGTTTTCTCGGCATCGTCGAGATCGGCGAGTTCAGATTCGATCTTGCCGCAGATCCGGATGGCGGCGGCACCCACTTGAGAGGCATGCTTTTCGAGGACCTCGCTGTACTCGTTCCCGTCCGCCAGGGCGCCCTCATCGACATTGGCCACATAGAGGACGGGCTTTGCGCTCAGGAGGTGACATTCCTGAAAGGCCGCCTGCAGTGCGTCGGGGACTTCGAAATGCCGCGCGGCGGCTCCACTGGAGATATGCTCGAGCAGTTCTGAAAAGAACTCCGACTCCGCCCGAGCGGCCTTGTCTCCGCTCTTGGCTCCGCGCTGTGCGCGGTCNAGTCTCTTTTCCAGGGTCTCGATGTCGGCGAGCCCCAACTCGGTTTCGATGGTTTCGACNTCGCGCATNGGGTCCGGGCTCCCGTCCACGTGCACCACGTTGTCGTCGTCGAAGCAGCGCACCACATGGACGATGGCTTTGGTCTCACGGATGTTGCCGAGGAAGCGGTTCCCCAGGCCCTCTCCCTGGCTTGCTCCTTTCACCAACCCGGCGATATCGACGAACTCCACCGTCGTGGGAATNACCTGTGCGGAATGGACGATGGCGTCGAGCTCGGCGAGTCGAGGGTCGGGCACGGTCACCACACCCGTNTTCGGGTCGATGGTGCAGAAGGGATAATTTTCGGCCTGGATTCCGGCCGCCGTGAGAGCATTGAAGATGGTGCTCTTGCCGACGTTCGGAAGGCCCACGATTCCACAAGTAAGAGACATAGGGGCGCAAGATTCGCCCTTTTGGCCGGGAATGCCAGCCCCTGCCCCCCCGAAGGGNANGTCTCTTCAGGAAATCTTGAGATCCNGCTCGGCTACGAAGCGGTAGCCCACTCCGCGTACGGTCTGGATGGCCTCTGAACAAGGTTCGATTTTACGGCGAAGTGACTTGATATGACTGTCGATGCACCGGTTTGACGGCTTCTTTTCATCATTCCAGAGTTGGCTGATGAGATCTTCTCGGGAACGAACAGCACCCCTCGCGNTGNCCAGCAGTTTCAAGATCGCCGCTTCCTTNCCGGTCAGCTCAATGCTTTGGCTCTGGATCTTGACTTCAAACTTTCCGGCTGAGAGGTGGGGGTCCTGACCGGAGCTTGACTTGAAGGTGTCTGTATTCTCGGACCAGTTCTGCCGAGCCAAGACTCGGACTCGAGATTCCAATTCCCTCTTGAAAAAGGGGCGTCGAACAAAGTCGTCTGCACCGGATTCGAAGGACAGAATACGATCCGCCTCCGAGTCCCACCGACTGAAGAGAATGATCGGNATGNCNGAGGTCGTTGGGTTTTCCCGAANCNTCTTGCAGAGCCCGAAGCCGGAACCATCGGNCAATTTGATCTCGGAGATCAGCATGTTGAAGGTCTTTGTCTCAAGTGCACTCAGTACACTCGCGATCGAGTCGGCCCGGTGAACATGGAAGTGGCTTCGGTCGAGGGCGTTTTCGATTTCAACGAAGCAGCCGTCTTCGTTATCAACCACAAGTATTTCGGGAATGGGTTCAGAGCGCATGATTCTCTTCNATGGANTTANCCCATAATTAAGTAGAGAGAATCNACAATCNTGTGACAAAGTGACGTCTTTTCGTCGAAACANGGCGCAACTCCCGGATTCTGTTCGATGGAGATTCACGAGAACNCTTCCTCGCCGTNGGTTCGTGAAGAAACTTCACAGNATCGACACANTTTCGTCAACAAGCCTTCAGTGCGATGACACGGTCNCCCAGTAGCTTNGCCTTGCTTTCACGTACNTGGACAGACCGAATTCTTTCTTCCGAANATCGAGTCAGGTGGGAATCCAAAAGCTGCTTGAACTCGTGAGTCTTCAGATCGTTAGGCTGTTTCGAAGAAAAACCTGATGAGGCATTAAAGAGAAATAAGATGACGAAAGAACTTTTCTGGGTGGGTCTCTCTCTTCTTGCTCCCGCGTTCCTTTTGCATGCCTCTCCTGTAAGCGCCGAGCAAGGCGAGGGGCTCCAGGATTTCCGAAGCAAGCTAGAGAAGTGGGTGGAAGTCCGACAAATCATCTCGAAAGAGGAGTCTGATTGGGCCGTGGATCAAGAGTCCCTCGAGGCGACGCGAAGTCTTCTGAAGGCCGAAATCGAAGATCTTCAAGTCCAGGTGGAGGAACTGGATGGCACCAGCGTGGCTTCGGATCAGGAGCGTCGTGAACTCATTCTTTCTCGCGCTCGTTACCAGAGAGGTGAAAGCGACCTGAAGGAGCAACTGCGTCTGATGGAGGAGGAGGCCTTGGCCCTGATTCCGCAACTCCCGCCGCCCTTGAGAAAGAAGCTCGAACCGCTCCTCGTGCAGATTCCGGAGAACCCTGAGAGTACGAATCTCGGAGTGGGGCAGCGGCTGATGAGCGTTCTGGGTCTTCTGGCCCAGGCGGAGAAGTTCAATGGGACGGCCACTTTCGTGGGCGAGACCCGCGCCATTGGCGGCCAGAAGGTCCAGGTCCGGACGCTTTATTGGGGGCTCGGTCAAGCGATCTCGGTTGATTCGTTGAAGAGGACGGCGGGTACGATCCGCCCAGTCGCGACGGGTTGGGAGTTTGAAGAAGAGGCGGGTCTCGCGGAGCAGGCTGCGCTCCTTCTGGATATCTATGAGGGAAATGTCGACGTTGTGGATTTTGTCGAGTTCCCGGTACGAGTGGACTGAGCTGATGGATTTCTGCTATCGAGAGAATGGATTCTTGCGACAGACAAAGATTCTGGGATTCCTGTTTTTGATTTTCGGCCTGAGCTCACCTGTGAGCGCAGAGGAACCGGTCTGGCCCGAGATCCAATCCGGCGCCAATGTGCAATTGAGTCGTTCTTTGGAGGAGCTGGACAGCGTTCGTGCCAGGATCGCCGAAGAGAAGATTCCTCTTTCCTCTGATGTCGCGAAGCTTGAAAGAAGGGTTCTCGAATTACGGAGGGAACGGGACCGCCTTCTCCGGGTTCGGGAGGTCCAGGGGGCTGATCTGTCGAATCTTCGTCGACAGGTGGAAGCGCAAGTGGGCCAGGAAGACTTCATCAACAGTCGCCTCAAGGAATTCATCCGGGACTTCGAGAGCCGGCTGGATATCAGCGAATTGGCCCAGTTCGAAGCGTTGACGAAAGCAGCGAAGCTGGCCCAAAACGATGCAGAGATGTCGTCAGCGGAAAAGCGCTCCGCTCAGATCGAGGTGGTGCGTGCGGGCTTGAGTCGGCTTCGGGATCAGTTGGGCGGTCGGATCTTTGAGGGCGAAGCACTGGGCCCGGACGGGGTCTTGACTCAGGGCCGATTCATCGCGCTGGGTCCGACGGTCTTCTTTGCTAGCGATGATTCCCGTGTGGTTGGTATCGTCGAGAACCAATTGAATGCGGCCGATCCGGTGGTGGTCCCGATTCCAACCATCGATTCCGGAATGATCGTGGAACTGGCGCGCAACGGAAGTGGAGCCCTCCCGTTTGATGCCACTCTGGGTAAGGCGCTGAAGAAGGAGAAGGCGAGAAAGGGCTTGACCCAGTACGTCGCCGATGGCGGAGCGGTCGGGTACGTGATCATCGCTCTGGGGCTGACTGCATTTCTGATCACGGCCTTCAAAGCCTGGGAGATCATGGGCTTTGAGAGTGCTGAGCCCGAGCAGGTCG
>NZGT01000126.1 GCA_002691025.1 Spirochaeta sp.
ATATTCGCGAATTCCTGGGCCTCGGTATCGGCCGTGCCCGTCATTCCCGCAAGCTTGTCGTACATCCGGAAGAAATTCTGATAAGTCACTTCGGCCAGGGTCTGATTCTCGCTGCGAATCTGGATCCCTTCCTTGGCCTCCACCGCCTGATGAAGGCCATCGGCCCAACGTCGCCCCGGCATCATGCGACCTGTGTGCTCATCCACGATGACCACTTCCTTCTGGCCATCATCACCGCGCCGCACCACGTAGTCCACATCCGCTCTCTTGAGGGTATGCGCGACGAGAGCCTGATTGACCGAATGGATCACAGGCATCATGGAGGGGTCGAAAAGATTGTCCACACGAAGCGCCTTTTCGACCTTGTGGATTCCGTCCTCCGTCAAGGTGGCGCTCTGGGCTTTTTCATCCAGCCAGAAGTCACCGGTTTCCGCGATCCCTTTGGCCGGATCACCCTGCTCACCTTCCTTGAGCAGGGGAATCACCCGATTGGCCGCCGAATAGACCTGCGTATTCGCTTCCGAAGGGCCGGAGATGATCAAAGGCGTTCGCGCCTCATCGATCAGGATCGAATCCACTTCATCGATGATGGCAAAATGGAGCTGGCGTTGAACGAACTGCTCCACGGAATATTTCATGTTATCCCGCAGATAATCGAAACCCAGTTCGTTGTTGGTGCAATAGGTGATATCCGCCCCGTAGGCATCCCGACGCCCGACATCGTCCAGACCATGCACGATGGAGCCGACACTCAACCCGAGGAACCGGTGAACCTCTCCCATCCATTCGGCATCCCGCTTGGCCAGGAAGTCGTTGGTGGTCACCACGTGAACCCCCGCTCCCGTGAGCCCGTTGAGATAGCAAGGCAGGGTCGCCACCAGGGTCTTGCCCTCCCCGGTCTTCATTTCCGCGATCTGGCCCTGATGCAGGATGATCCCACCGATCATCTGTACGTCATAGTGGCGCTGGCCGAGAGTCCGCTTGGCGGCCTCACGCACCGTGGCAAACGCCTCAGGCAGCAGGTCATCCAGCGGTTCGCCGTTCTCCAGACGAACGCGAAACGCCCCGGTGCGTGCCCGAAGGTCCTGATCACTCAGCGCCACCAGTTCCGGCTCGACGCGGCTGATCTGCTCGACCACCGGAAGAAGCCTGTTGATCGCGCGGTCATTCTGTGTGCCAACCAGTTTACTCAGAATTCGCTGCATACAACGCTCGGTTGGCTCCCGGTATCTAGGTAAGAGTGGCGCGGGGGGAGTGCGAAGTTAGGAGAGGGGCGAAGATCAGGCAAACCCAGGCTTCCTGCCAGAAAACCGCACCACTCACAGCGAGGAATCCCGCCCTACCCTTATACGGCCCAACCACGGGAGCCGCATCCGTCATCCATTCCCCCAGCCAAGCTTGGTCTGAAGGATTTCGTAACGATTGCGCGACGATGAGGCCACAATATCGATGGGATGGTCGGATTGACGAATATGCAGTCGGTCTCCTTCCGTCAGAATCGACATTCCAGTCTGGCCGTCCACCGTCAGAGCCATTTCCTCGATCCCGATCTTCGGCACGACTTCAATGACCGCTGTCTCCGGAAGGACCACGGGCCTTTGGGTCAGCGAGTGAGGACAGATGGGCGTCAAGACGATGGCCTTCAGATCGGGCACCAGCAGAGGGCCTCCCGCAGAAAGCGAATACGCTGTAGAACCCGTGGCCGTGGAAACGATCAACCCATCCGCGTGGTAGGTCGTCACCCGCTGACCATCGGCCCACGCCTCCACGTCGATCAGCCGGGTCAATTGCCCATGCGTCACCACCGCCTCATTGAGCGCCAGGGTCCGGAGGATCTCCTCCCCCTGCCTCTCCAATCGGACCTCAAGTCTCATCCTTCGGACCATTTCCGCCTGGCCCGCCAGGGCCTGCTCGAGCACCGGATAGAGTTCATCCGGATCCACTTCGGCCAGGAACCCAAGACGCCCCAGGTTGACTCCGAGAATGGGGACCCGGCGGGGCCCTACGGCTCGGGCCACCGACAAGAGCGTGCCGTCCCCTCCGAGCGCGATCACCAATTCGGCCGCCTCCGCGACTTCCTCGCGGGTTTGAGCCGCGACCCCCACCCAGTCCGCGCATTGTGACTCGGCATGAATCTCGATCCCTCGCGCCTGGAGCCATCGACCGAGTTCCACCACCATGCCTTCGGCCTGGGGCTGGTCGTCCTTCACACAGATTCCAATGGATTCAATCGGCATCTTGTCCCTCTCCTGCTCTCGCCGGATGATCCCCCGAGTTGGCCTCGGACTCAAGCCCAAGCCCACTGGCACGCCCGTACCGCGAGCTAGACTCCCCGCATGCCCGAAGAAGAGACCATGGACCTTTTTCCGTCGCATGCCGAGCGAAAACTCGACCCCCATGCCCCTCTGGCCGACCGAATGCGGCCCCGCGACTTCACCGAGATGATCGGGCAGGAGAGTCTCGCCGGTGAAGGCACGGCCCTCCGATCCATGGTCGACAGTGGCGAAATTCCATCCCTCATCCTCTGGGGCCCGCCTGGCTGCGGAAAGACCACTCTGGCGTGGCTCCTCGCCGAGGCCCCCGACACGCGCATGGAACCGCTCTCCGCCGTCCTCGCTGGGGTGAAGGAGATTCGGGAGGCCGTGGATCGAGCACGCCGGGCCCAACAAAGAACCCTGCTTTTCATCGACGAGATCCACCGACTGAACCGAGCCCAACAAGATGTCCTGCTTCCCCATGTCGAGGCCGGAACCGTGACCCTGGTCGGAGCGACCACGGAAAACCCTTCTTTTTCCGTCAACGCCCCCCTGCTCTCCCGCTGCCGTGTCCTTACGCTCAAACCCCTCGAAGCTGCGGCCTTGGAAAACGTACTGCAGCGGGCCATGACGGACTGCGAGTTCGGGCTCGGGCAACACGGCCTCACCCTGCCGGATGAAAGTCGACGCGCCATCGTCGACTCCTCCGACGGTGATGCCCGACGCGCGCTGGGGCTTCTGGAAGCTGCCGCGGCGCTTCAACTGCGGACGTCGGGTCCCGGCGGAACACTCGCCCCCGAGACCATTCGCGAAGCCTCAGGCACGCGAGTCCTGCTCTACGACCGGGATCGAGAAGAGCACTACAACGTGATTTCCGCTTTCATCAAGAGTCTCCGAGCCAGTGATCCCGATGCCGCTCTCTACTATCTCGCCCGGATGATCGAAGCGGGGGAAGAGCCCCTCTTCATCGCACGAAGGCTGCTTATCTTCGCTTCAGAAGATGTCGGAAATGCCGACCCCTGGGCGCTGAGTCTGGCCATGTCGACCCATCAGGCGGTCGAACGACTCGGCCTGCCGGAAGGCCGCATTCCCCTGGCCCAGGCCACCAGCTACCTCGCCTGTGCGATCAAAAGCAATGCCGCCTATGCGGCCCTGGGACGAGCGGAAGACGCCCTTAAACGGGGGGGCTCCCTTCCGATCCCCATGCATCTACGCAATGCCCCCACCCACCTCATGAAGGATCTGGGCTACGGAAAAGGCTACGTGTACCCCCACGACCAACCCGATCATTTCAGCGAGGAGAGAAATCTGCCTCCCGAACTCGGCGAGACCGAATTCTACCAACCCGATGACCGAGGCGCGGAAGCAGCCATCCAGGCGCGGTTGAAGCACTGGCGGCAGCAACGCAAGAAGTAGTCCGGCGCCCCAAACTGCGACGAGCCGGCTCACGTTCTCGATCAAACGTGTCGCCGACTCATCTCAGTGGCTTCCAAGGCACGAGGCTTGGAGGCTTTCTTGCTTTCAGACTCAGGAAATTCCAACTGGACGAAACGGAAGTCGAGAACCAATGCGGGATCCTACGGCCCCTCTTCGTCCGGCGGTCAGGAGAAAACCGCCCACGCACAGTCTTCAGTTACCGCCGAGCCGAGAAAGTTCCGAAGTTTTATTGCCCCCGCGGGCTGCGGCCAGGACCCGGCCATGGAATCCACGCCATGTGGTCAAAATCGGCTTCAAGACCCCGGGTAGGCCCTGGCGATCTCAAGCTGGCTTGAAGGTGCGCAGCGAGAGCGTGAAAGCGGGGGAAGCCGGCAGAAAGCCTCATGGGCCCGCCGACTCGGAAGAGTCGGCCATGGCGGGGCGGACGGGATTCGAACCCGCAACTTCTGGCGTGACAGGCCAGTGCTCTAACCAGTTGAACTACCGCCCCACTTGGCTCTGGCCCGTGGTGTAGCCAACTTCCACAGCGCCTGCAAAAGCCGCACGCCATGGCCAGTTCCCGGGCCCGGTCGGAGAGGCCCTCTAGCTGCCGGCGGCCATGAGAACAGCCTGCATCTGCATCATCAAGGCCATGTCTCCGGTGACACGGATCTTGCCAGACATGAAGGCCTGCATGGGGTCGAGAGTCCCGTCCTGCATGGCCTGNGCATCCTCAGAGGCTATTTCGATTTCCGTGGTGGGCTCCTCCGGAATCGGCCCCGGCCCCAACTTAAATCCCGTGGCCCAGTCGCTGGCCTCTTCCTCGGTCACTCGGACGCGGATCAAACCATTCAGAGACGCCAAAGCGGAGAGAGCGCCCAACTGAGAGCCCTGCTCCGAACCCGAGTCCCCACCGCCTGTAAAAAGGGCGACGGCCTGCTGACCAAAAACGCCACCGCGCCCTTCCCAGAGTGCGCCACGCCAATCATCCACCGTCTGAACCAGGGTCAAGACCGCTTGGTCGCGATCCTGTCGCTCCACGGAAGCCTTCCCGGCCGCCAGCGAAACCGTCCACTCCCCGCCATCATCCCCGTCGAGGCGGATTCCCAGCGTGACGTCGGCTTCTTCTGGGATGCTGGCTTCCGCCATCAGCGCAGGAACAAACTCCTCCATGAATTGGTTCGGCGAAATCGGGTCAGAGGGAAACTCAGCCATTCTTCAGTACTCCTGTCGGGCGCAGATTCAACCGCACACGCAAACGCGGTGCGGGGAACCAGAGTCTACCCGACAGGATTCAGAGCGCCTCTCGCNCTGGAACTCAAGCGGCTCAAAAAATCGCGGAAGACCGACTCTGGCCACACAGGGCGAGCCCCATCAGCCCCAGACCAAGCATCAGGGCCGTCGAAGGTTCCGGAGCCACCATCCCCGCATCCAAGGGCTCAAATTCGTCCGGGAAGAGCGTGGCCCCGTCGTACAGAGCCCCTTCAAAGCGGGTCTGGCCATTCCAGAGAATCCAACGCAGATCCGCCGCTCGAAGGTCAGCGCCTCGCAGATCGGCGGCCCCCAGATTGGCTCCCCTCAGGTCACTTTCACGTAGGTCCGCGTCCACCAGAGAAGCATGACGGAGGTCCGAGTGCTTGAGGCGACTCGCCCGAAGGTCTCCGAAATCGAGGTCGGCCCACTTCAGCCGACTCTGAAAAAAATCCGCCTCCAGCAACGAAGCGTGAGCGAAAATCGCANACCGCAAATTCGCGTCCCGGAAATCGGCTCCGTCCAAATGGGCGTATGAGAAATCGTGATACGAAAGGTCTGCCCCGCGAAAATCCAGGGCCTGGGNCTCGGCCACCGAGGCCCAGCTCACAAGGGGATCCATCTCCAGGCTGGCCGTCTGGGCCACGGCCCCGAACGCAGCCCCATGGAAGAATATCGCCACCGTCATCAATCCAATGGCTGTCCATACCTTCATCTTCGCCCTCCTCCCAATGCAACGCATAGGCAGAAGATCGGCAGGTCAGCGGCAGGCTTTAGGTTTTCACGAGGGAAGACAAAAAAGCTCGCCCCTGGGGGGCGAGCTTTTGGATTCGTAGCCCGAACGTGCCCTTTCGGGCCCTCAGGGCATCATCGCAAAATTCGGTNTGCGCGAGGACAGGTGGTGGGCGTGCACGGATTCGAACCGCGGACCCTCTCGGTGTAAACGAGATGCTCTAACCAACTGAGCTACACGCCCTCGATCCATTCCACTCCGTCGGCCTCAACGCCGGGGCTCAGTTGACCCCAGCGGGATGAGGCAAGTCGCCCGTGCTTTCCACCGGGCCACGAGGGACCTCATAGATATCGTCGAGTTCATGNATGCCGGCCTGAAGGAAGGTATCCGGGTCGCTCACCGCCAAGGCCTCCGCCAGGACTTCATCCATGTGTTCAACCAGGATGACACGCAGGCTCTTCTTGATGACCGCGGGCAGATCCTTCAGATCCTTCTCGTTTTCCTTGGGCACGATGACGGTGTCCACACCCCCGCGTTGAGCCGCAATCAANTTCTCCTTCAATCCACCGATGGGGAGGACCCGCCCTCTCAAGGTGATCTCCCCCGTCATGGCGACATTCGAGCGCACCGGCACCCGAGTCAACGCAGAGGCAATCGTGGTCGCCAGCGTAATCCCAGCTGACGGACCGTCCTTGGGCGTACCGCCCTCCGGAACATGGACATGCACATCCACCTTGGTGTAGAAGTCCCGCTTCAGGCCCAACTGCTTGGCCCGCGAGCGGATATAGGACATGGCCGCACCGGCCGACTCCTGCATCACTTCGCCCAAACGGCCCGTGACCTGCAACTTGCCCTGACCGGGTGAAACCGAGACCTCCGTCTGCAACAACTCTCCGCCGACTTCGGTGTAAGCCAGGCCCGTGGTCACCCCTACGAGGTCCTCCGATTCGGTCTTCCCATAACGGAATCGCTGAACCCCGAGATACTTCCTGACGAGTCGAGGCGTAATTCGGATTCGTTTCCAATCCTCGCCCTGCCGGACCACTTCTCGCGCCACCTTGCGAGTGACCGCCGCTAGCTCACGCTCCAGGCTACGGACCCCCGCCTCGCGGGTGTAGTGGCGAATGACTTCCACGATCGCCGCATCGGCAAACAGAACATGCTCTTCGGTCAGACCGTTGTCCGTTCGCACCTTGTCGACCAGATGTCGGCGGGCGATCTCCAGCTTCTCGGACTCCACGTACCCGGGGATCTGGATCACTTCCATGCGATCCTGAAGGGGTGCCGGGATCTCGCTCAGGACGTTGGCCGTACAGACAAACATCACCTGCGAGAGGTCGTAGTCCACATCGAGGTAGTGGTCGTTGAACGTATGGTTCTGCTCGGGATCGAGGACTTCCAGCAAGGCCGACGAAGGATCCCCACGGAAGTCCATGGACATCTTGTCGACTTCGTCAAACAGGAAGACCGGATTGCTGCTCCCCGCCCTCTTGAGACTCTGGATGATCTTGCCAGGGAGGGCGCCTACGTAGGTCCTCCTATGGCCACGGATCTCGGCTTCGTCCCGAACGCCACCCAGACTCACCCGCACGAAATCACGTCCGGTGGAACGGGCAATCGACTTGCCCAGAGAGGTCTTACCAACACCAGGCGGACCCACGAGGCACAGAATCGGGCCCTTCATGGCCTCCACCAGCGACTGCACGGCCAGGAACTCGAGAATCCGTTCCTTGGGCTTCTCAAGCCCATAGTGATCTGAATTCAGGATCGCTTCGGACTCATCAATGTCGCTCAGTTCCTCTTTGTAATCGTCCCAAGGCAGACTCAACATCCAGTCGATGTAGTTGCGTACCACCGTCGCCTCGGCACTCATCGGCGACATCATCTTGAGCTTCTTGATTTCCTTATCGGTCTTCTCGCGGGCATCGTCGGGCATGGACTTGGCCTGAAGCTGCTCCTCGAGATCATCCAGGTCATTCTTGGCCTCGTCTCGATCGCCCAATTCCTTCTGGATCGCCCGCATCTGCTCGTTGAGGTAGTACTCCTTCTGGCTCTTCTCCATCTGCTTCTTGACCCGGCCACGGATCTTGCGCTCCACTTCCAGGACTTCGATCTCGCCTTCGATCCGCGAAGAAACCTCCTCGAGTCGCTCGACCGGAGACACATTCTCAAGCAGCGCTTGACGCTCCTCCACCTTGAGGTTCAGGTGGGCCACGATGGTGTCGCTCAGCTTCGCCGGATCCGTGATGGCAGAAATGGTGGTCAGGACCTCAGACGGCACCTTCTTGTTCAACTTCACGTAGGACTCGAAGAGCGTATGCACGGTCCGGACCAGGGCCTGCGCCTCGGGGGAATCCGAAGAGCCGTCTTCCAGGACAGTGACCCGAACCGAGAAATAGGGATCCACTCGATCCACCGAATCGATCCGGGCTCGCTTCTTGCCTTCCACCAACACCTTCACCGTGCCGTCCGGCAAGCGAAGCAACTGGATGATCGTGCCGAGGGTGCCGATATCGTAGATGTCGTCGGCGCTGGGCTCTTCCTCCCCCGCCTCGCGCTGAGCCGAAAGCATCAACTCGCGAGAGCCAGCCATGGCATCTTCAAGAGCCTGGATGGACTTTTCACGGCCTACAAAAAGAGGCGCCACCATGTGAGGAAAGACCACGATGTCCCGCAAGGGCAAGAGCGGGATACCGCCCCCACTCTCTCCGGCCTCCTTCATCTCCGATGAATTGCCTGAACCCTCTTCATTTTCATCACGAAAAAAAACCATGAATTCCTCTCACCTGTTCAAACCCGCCCCACTCAAGCCGACTCCGCTTCCTGCTTGAACACCAGCAATGGATCCGTTCCCTGCTGGATCGATTCCTCATTGATCACACACTCCTCCACATCGTCTCGCGACGGGAGTTCGTACATCAACTCAAGCATGGCATTTTCGAGAATGGCCCGCAGACCGCGCGCCCCCGACTTCTGCTCGAGTGCTTTTCGTGCCACGGCGCTGAGCGCGCCTTCCGTAAAACGAAGTCCCACTTCGTCGAATTCGAAAAGCTTCTGGTACTGCTTCACCAGAGCATTCTTGGGCTCCGTCAGGATCTTGACCAGAGCCGGCTCGTCCAACTCTCCCAGAATCGCGGTCACCGGCAACCGGCCAATGAACTCGGGAATGAGTCCGAAATGCAGCAGGTCCTCAGCCTCTGCCTGCTTCAGGAAGCCCCGATGATCCCGACTCGTCCGACTCTGGATTTCAGCTCCGAAGCCCAGCCCCTTACCACCGACGCGACGCTCGATGATGGACTCGAGTCCCACGAAAGCGCCACCGCAGATGAAGAGGATGTTGGATGTGTCGACCTGCAGGAATTCCTGCTGAGGATGTTTCCTACCCCCCTTGGGCGGGACGCTGGCCATGGTGCCTTCGATGATCTTGAGTAGAGCCTGCTGGACCCCTTCGCCCGACACGTCGCGCGTAATCGACGGGTTCTCGCTCTTGCGGGCGATCTTGTCGATTTCATCGATATAGATGATGCCTTGCTGAGCCCGCTCCACGTCGTAGTTGGCCGCTTGAAGCAGGTTCAGGACAATGTTCTCTACGTCTTCTCCGACATAGCCCGCTTCGGTCAAGGTCGTGGCATCAGCGATGGTGAAAGGCACATCCAGGATCTTGGCCAGAGTCTGCGCCAGGAGAGTCTTCCCGCAGCCCGTCGGCCCAAGAAGCAGGATATTGGCCTTCTGGAGCTCTACGTCTCCAATCACCGCACCGCTTTCAATCCGGCGGTAGTGATTATGGACCGCCACGGAAAGAACCTTCTTGGCCGCTTCCTGGCCAATGACGTATTCATCGAGCGCTTTCTTGATCTCTTTCGGCTTGAGGACACGGGGGCGAGGCGTTCCGGCTTCTTCCTGCCCGTACTCCTCGGCAATGATGTCATTGCAGAGTTCAATGCACTCATCGCAAATATAGACCGTCGGGCCCGCGATCAGCTTCTTGACCTCTTTTTGGCTCTTCCCGCAAAATGAGCACGAGAGATTCGCGTTTTCTTCCCGCTTCTTCATGACTCCTGCTCCTCTAAAAGCCCACTCAAAACCTTCGGCCGCGCTCAGCCATCCTCTTCGGTCGGACGCGTCGTCATCACCCGATCCACGATGCCATACTGCTTGGCCTCATCGGCACTCATGTAGTAGTCGCGCTCGGTATCGTCGGAAATGGTCGTGATGTCCTGGCCGGTCCTCTCCGCCAGGATGTCGTTCATACGCTCCCTGAGGCTCAAGATCTCCTTGGCCTGGATATCGATATCCGACGCCTGGCCGCGAGCCCCGCCCATGGGCTGATGCACCATGATCCGGGCGTTGCTCAAAGCGACCCTCTTCCCCTTTTCGCCGGCCGCCAGAAGCCACGCCCCCATGGAGGCCGCCTGCCCGATGCAGGTGGTGCTGATATGGGGCCGGATGAATTGCATCGTGTCATAAATGGCAAGTCCCGCCGTGATGGAGCCGCCCGGCGAGTTGATGTAGAGATGGATGTCGTGGTCGGGGTCTTCGGCTTCCAGGAAGAGAAGTTGCGCCACCACGACGTTGGCCACGTCGTCCGTGATCTCCGTTCCAAGGAAAATGACCCTATCTCTCAGCAATCGCGAGTAGATATCGAAGAATCTCTCGCCCCGCTGATTCTGTTCGACCACATAGGGAATTACCACGACGCCACCTCTACCTTCATCCTGTTGCTACTGATGCTGAAGTCCATTGATTGCTCCGATCTTCTGGAAGCATCGGACGAATACCCTTTGAGCATCGGCCAGCCGTCCATAGGCCGCAAGCGAAAACGACGGACACGAGACGCCGTCCCGGTTTTCATTCCGTGATCCAACAACACATACGCGCTGCCATTGACGAAACCCACATCCTCCGGACTCAAACGGTCCGCTCTTCTGATNTTTTCTGTGCAAGCAATCAGGGGGGGATGGGTNTTGCACGCAACGGGACCTTAAGGGTAGGCCCTGCTGAGCCCGCAGGCCACTCAACGCAGGTCCCGCTTCCCTCTTACACCGTAAGACCTGAGGAAGGGAATATGGGCATCTACCGGAAGGATTCCGCGAAGCTGTTTGATATTGCAGAGGAGTTCAGTCCTCTGTGTCGCTCTCACCTTCGGGGGAAGCGGCCTCGACTTCCTGAATGTCCGCACACTCCGCAAGAAGCGTGTAGACCTTCTTGTCTCGNAATTCAGCTTCGATNGCCGGGAACCAGCCCTGCTGCTCCGCCGTCTGCCTGACCTGGGAGGCTTCCATTCCCTGCATTTCTGCCATTTCCTCAATGCGGGCGTCCACTTCATCGCTGGACACTTCGATGTCCCGGGCTGCGGCAACNGCCTCCATCACCAGGATCTCACGGACCCGACGTTCGGCGACAGGGCGCCCCTCCTCCTGCATACGACTGAGTTGCTGCTGAATCATTTCGTCGGGCATNCGTCCATGGAATTGCTGATACAGGGACTGCATCTGACTCTGGAGNTGTCGGTCCACCACGCCGGGCGGCACTTCGAAGTCGCAAAGGCCCAGCAAAGACTCCATGAGGGACTGATTCAGCGCTTCCTCAGCCTGGGTCGACCGTCGCTTCTCCAGATCTTCCTGGATCTGCGCACGAAAGCCGGCCAGGTCTTCGAACTCACCCATGTCTTTTGCAAATTCGTCATCGATCTCCGGCAACTCACGCCTTCGCACGGCGGTGACCTTGCAGTCGAAGACCGCTTCCTTCCCGCTGATATCCGCCGAGCCGTAGTCTTCCGGGAAGGTCACCTCGATCTGGCGCTCTTCCCCGGCCTTCACGCCAAGCAGTTGATCTTCAAACCCAGGCACCATGGTCCCGCTTCCCAGTTGGAGGTCGGCCCCTTCGGCGCTGCCTCCCTGNAAAACCTCCCCATCGATCCGCCCGACAAAATCGAGCACCAGGGTATGGCCGTCTGCGGCCTCGGTGTCTTCCGGTTCTTCCACCCACTGAGCATGTCGGTCACGCATCTGCTCGATTTCGGCGTCGACCTCATTGTCGGCCACATGCACGCTCGGCTGATGCCCAACCACTTCACCCAGATCGGGAATCTCGATCTCCGGCTTCACTTCAAGCCGCACCGTGTAGCGAAAGGCCTGACCGGGCGCGGGTCTCTGCGCATCGATGTCAGGCTCTGAAATCGGCGTGACTTCCGCCTTTTCGATGGCAACCCCGATCGTTTCAGAGACCAGGCTTCGCTCGATCTGATCAGGCATCTGCGCGCCATACATCTGCTCAAGCACCTTGCGCGGTACACGACCCGGNCGGAACCCCCTCACGCGAGCTGTTTTCCGCAGCTCCGCGTAGGCGGCATCGAAGGCGCGCCCCACCCTGGCCACATCCACTTCCACACTCAGGTTACGAAGGACGGAACTCGCCTCCTCGCACTCTACCTGCACATCATGACTGGCTTCAATCGCTTCGGTCATCAAACGACTTTCTAGATAAATACGGCCATAGGCCGATTTGAGTCCGCGTACCCGAGAACCACTCATCGGGTCGATCCAGGACTAAAGACGAAACACGGCTGAGGGGCTGCCCTCGACTCCGNGTGGCCCTCACACTAGCTCCCAGCAAGCCGGCCTGCACCCGCCCCTCTGCATCCGAGAGAACTCCGGGTACCGGGGACAGGACTCGAACCTGCACGTCCAAGGACGGTGGCTCCTAAGGCCACTGCGTCTACCAATTCCGCCACCCCGGCGAAGTCCCGAGATCCAACTCCGTAGATCTTATGCCTGCCCCGAAAAGCCACGATCCTGACGAAGCGGACTTCGTGAAGGCTCTCCCAACGCCCCATCCCGGTCTGGCCCAGGCCCGTTCCCACATGAGGAGACCCTGCCCGATCGGGATGCACGTGGTGAGCGCGCAGGGAATCGAACCCTGAACCTAGGGATTAAGAGTCCCTTGCTCTACCAATTGAGCTACGCGCCCAGGCCGACGGTAGCCACCCTACGGCCGGAGGCAAGCCCGCAGAAGATAATCAAGGCCTCATTCAGACGGCCCCATCCCCCCGCCCCCCGGCGTCGCGATCGAAAGCACATCGCCTGGATTCAAATCAAGGGTGCACCGGCCGGGAACGTCTTCCCACTCTCCCGATACACGGAGAACCCGGTTATGCCCCACCCGGCCCGAACCCCCTCCGAACAAGCCCCACGGAGCCACTTCGCGACGCTCGGTCAAAAGGCTCACGGTGACCGGCTCTAAAAAGCGATACACGCGGATCAACCCATCTCCGCCGGAATGGCGCCCTCGCCCTCCTGACCCCCACCTACGCGAGAAGCGATCCAGGCGAACCGGATAGCGAATTTCGAGCACCTCTGGATCTGTGATCCGTGTGTTCGTCATGTGTGTGTGCACGCAAGAGGCTCCCGAATAGTCCGGTCCCGCTCCAGCCCCCCCTCCGATGGTTTCGTAGTAGCCGAATTCATCATTTCCGAAGGTCACATTATTCATCGTCCCCTGACTGGCAGCC
>NZGT01000127.1 GCA_002691025.1 Spirochaeta sp.
GGCGCTGAACTCCCAGGGGCGCGGTCTGATCGTTGCGCTTCTCTTGGCCGGCCACTCATTCCCCCTGTCGCGGAGTATCGTCCAAGCCGTCCGTTGCGACACCCCGGCCCCGGGCCGAACTGCCGCATCCTTCGACTCTCGAAAGGTCGCTCAACCCGGACCGCCCACGCGAGCCAGGGCCTGCTCCAGGACATCGGCCAGCAAAGAAGCCACCGGGCGACCTTCCAATTCAGCCAGGACTCCGAACGTACCGTCCGGAGCGAAGGTCGGCAGCGGGTTGAGTTCAAGGAAAGTGGGGTCTCCATCGGAGTTCAGCCGAAAATCGACGCGGGCAAAATCGCGACATTCAAAGACCCGGAAGATCCGCTCGCCCCAGGCCTTCAACGTCGCCTCCAGTTCCCCGCTGAGATCCCCCGGCGCCACATGCTCCCAGTCTCGGGGTCCCTCGTGATCCAGGGCATGAAGACCGATCCGGGACTCCGCCTCCAGAGCCCGCTGCAACACCGGCCAAACCCGACACGGCGTATGACCGGTCACCATCACCGTGTACTCGGCTCCCGGAAGAAAGCTTTCCACCAAGGCCGGCTGGTCATAATCGGAGACCACTCGGCGTACCTCTTCCACCAGAGCCGCACGGTCTTCCACTCTTGAGCTCAGACGGATCCCCTTGGCGCTCCCCTCCCAACGCGGCTTGACGAAGAGCGGAAACGAAGACGGAAGTGGCGCCGTGCCCGCCTCCTCGGCCGAAGCCAGGAGACATTGGGGCGCCACGGGAACACCGGCGGCCCGAGCCCGATCGTTGGCCCAGGCTTTGTCCAGACTGAGTGAAAGCGTCAGCGCATCCGAGCCCAGACAGGGAATGCCCGCCATCTCAAGCAGAGTCGGAGCCCAGGCCTCGCGGTTCCGGCCGCCGAAACCTTCCGCGATATTCATCGCTGCGTCGACGGAGGGACCTGATCCCTCAGCCAGACTCGCCAGTAAAGCGTGTGGGGAACCGACATGGACGACTTGATGTCCTCGTGCCAGGAGGGCCTCCTCCAGCAATTCCACCGTCGCCCAGGGCTCGTACTCCGCATGCGCGTCCGAGGGCTCGCCCGGCTGAGCCGCGTACGTATCAAACGTCTCATACACCAGCCCCACCCTCATGGGGTGTCCGGACAAAGCAGGTACATCGGAAGTCGAAGTCGGTCTGGTTTCCATCGCATGAGGGTGACGCATTGCTAGCCTACCTGAACCCTCTCTTCTCGACCCCTTTCGTCTTAAAGGAGTGCCACCCGTGCGAGGTACCCCCATCTGGATCTGGCTCAGCGCCTGGGGACCGCCCGTGGCCTGGGGGATCCTCATCTGGCAACTCGGCGCGGACGGCTTCAGCGAGTCCGAGACCCGCGGTTTCCTGGGGCCCCTGATCGAGAGCCTTCTTCCCTGGCTTGGCTCGGAGCAGCGAGAAGCCCTGGCCTGGTTCGTTCGCAAGTCCGCCCACCCTTCGGTCTACGCCCTGCTCGCACTCCTGTCCTGGCGAGGAGTGGACCAGACCCTGGCCGTCGGACGCGGGGCACGAAGACTCATGGTCCTGGCCCCGGTGTTCGGACTGGCCCTGGGCGACGAGGCCCGTCAGGCGTTTTCGACCGTGCGCTCGGGTTCGCTGATCGACGTCCTGCTGGATCTGGGCGGAGGCGTCCTGGCGGTCGCCGCACTGGAACAACTGAGATCGCGAAAGAAGAGGCCGCTTTTCGGACGGCGGGAATCCACCTGATCCGGGCCCTCGAGGCCTCTTGTTTTGATACCGTCCCCGTATGAATGCTGCCGTTCTCGCGGGAATCGTCTTTGTGGCCTTTGCCATCGGCTATCGCTTCTATTCGAGTTTCCTGTCTCGACGGGTTTTTGCCCTCTCCCCGGACGAGCCTGTGCCGTCTCAGGAGTTCGAAGACGGCGTCGACTACGTGCCAACACGCCTGGGCGTCTTGTGGGGCCACCACTTTGCCTCCATCGCCGGAGCCGCACCCATCGTCGGACCGGCCATTGCGGTGATCTGGGGCTGGCTTCCCGCCCTGATCTGGATCGGCGTGGGCACCGTCTTCATGGGGGCGGTCCACGACTTCTCCGCCCTGGTCATCAGCGCACGTCACCGCGGCCAGTCCATGGGGCAGATTGCCGGCGAGATCATGAGCCCCCGCATCCGCACCCTATTCCTGATCATCATTTCCCTGCTGATCTGGGTGGTGCTCGCCGTCTTTGCCTTCATCATCGCCACACTCTTCGTCTCCAACCCGGGCGCGATCTTTCCCATCAACGTGCAGATCATCGTCGCCATGGCGATCGGATGGTTGATCTACCACCGGGGATTCTCCCTGGGACTGCCCTCGCTGGTCGGATACGTGGCGTTGATGACCGCCATCTTCTTCGGAGACTCCTTCGCCGCCGCCTTCCCCATCATCACGGAAATCACGGTGGTCGGATGGGTGTGGATCCTGCTCATCTACTCCTTCATCGCTTCCGTCCTTCCGGTCTGGCTCCTGCTTCAACCGCGCGACTACCTCAACTCACATCAACTGGCGACCGGCCTGATCCTGCTCGTGGCCGGCCTGCTGGTGCTCCAGCCTGAAGTCGTCGCCCCCGCGGTCAACCTCAACCCCGAAGGCGCCCCTCCCCTTTTGCCATTCCTCTTCGTCACCATCGCGTGCGGGGCCATTTCGGGCTTTCACGGGCTGGTCTCTTCGGGCACCACATCCAAGCAGATGGCGCGCATGACCGATGCACGCCCGATTGGCTACGGCGCCATGCTGGCCGAGGGCTGGCTTGGCCTGATGGCGGTCCTCGCCACCACCGCGGGCTTCGCCACACGGGAACAATGGTCCCTCCACTACGCGAGTTGGGGCGCAGCCAATGGCCTGTCCGCCAAACTCGAAGCCTTCGTGGCCGGCGGGGGGCGCTTCATCGAAAGCCTGGGAATCCCCTTGCCCGCCGCCGAGACGTTCATGGCCGTCATCGTGATTGCCTTCGCGGCGACTTCCCTGGATACAGGCGCGCGCATCCAACGCCTCGTCATCACGGAACTGGCCGACGCCTACCGGATTCGGGCTCTCGGAAATCGCTTCGCGGCCAGCGCACTGGGAATCGGCGCGGCCCTGCTGCTCGCGGTCACCCAGGGCGATGGCCAGGGGGGACTGGCTCTCTGGCCCCTTTTCGGAACCACCAATCAACTCGTGGCCAGTGTCACGCTGCTGATCGTTTCTCTTTGGCTCCAGAAGAACGGGCGCCCCATCGTCTACACCGTCATCCCGATGATTGCAGTCAGTGCCGCCACGCTCTGGGCCATGGGCGGGAACCTCATGGACTACTACGCCCGATTCGATGAACTCGCCCTGCTCGCGATCTCCGGAACCCTGATCCTGGCCCTGGACATCTGGATCCTGCTGGAAGGACTCAACATGCTCTGGGCCGGACGGGTGGATCGCCTTTCGACCCGCACGGACTGACTTCGCTGCCAGCGACTCCGAATCCGCTCCCCAGCCCGGAACACAGCCCGGCCCCGCTGAATCCAGATCTCCTACAGGGGTTGCGACTCGGTGGAGCCCTCTTCGCCCCCGGCCAGTCGAGCGCGGCGGGTCAGTGCGTCGGCTGCCTTCACTCGCACACACTCCGCATTCCCCAGCCCCACCCCCGGCAAAAGGGCCCGGATAAAGCCGCGATGGGTCACCACCACGATTTTGGAGTCCGGAAAACGACGGGCCAACTCGCTCATGACCCCATGAGCGCGAAGCCGGATTTCACTGCGGGTCTCGCCGCCCGGCGCCCTCGCCTCGGGATCCTCTGCATCGAAACGTGCGAGCTGCTCCGGCGCACTCTGGGCAATCTCCGAGCGAATCTTCCCGGACCAATCCCCCACATCGAGTTCACGGAGTCGAGAATCCAGTTGCGGATCCAGCCCCAGCAGCCGACCGAGAGGCGCAGCCGTCTCAATGCAACGGTCCAGGTCACTGCAAAAAAGAGGGCCCAGCCCCTGTGCGTCCGGATCCCGGGACCAGCGATCGGCCAGCGCTTGCGCCTGCTCCTGACCGCGAGACGACAAGGGCACATTGGCGTGGCCCTGCCAACGCCCCGCCTTGTTCCAGTCGGTCTCCCCATGTCGAACGAGCCAGAATTCACATTCGGGAGAGGGAGACGAGGTTGAATCGGTCATGAAGACGGGACTCTAGCAGCTCCGAGCGACGTCCCAGCACCCCGCGCTACCGGGACGCGTATCGTTCGGCCGAGAATTCGCCTTCGCTCTTGGCCACGATGCAGCTGACCACCGAATCGCCCGTGATATTCACGGCCGTACGAACCATATCCAGCAACCGGTCGACGCCGATGATCAAGCCGATCCCCTCCACGGGCAGGCCCACCTGATTGAGCACAAGCGCGAGCATGATGAGCCCCACACCGGGTACGCCCGCTGTCCCGATCGAGGCCAGCGTGGCGGTCAGAACCACCACGATCAGCTGAGTCACACCCAGCTCCACCCCATAGGCCTGGGCGATGAAAGCCGTGGCCACCCCCTGCATGATGGCCGTTCCATCCATGTTGATGGTCGCGCCCAGAGGAATCGTGAAAGAAGCCACCGAGTTGTTGACCCCCAGTTTCTCCTCCACGGTCTCCAGCGTAACCGGCAAGGTCGCGTTGCTGCTGGCCGTACTGAAAGCAAAGGAAATCGGAGTCCTCATCTTGCGTAGAAGCGCCCGAGGATCGAGCCCCGAGAAGACGAAGAGAAGCGCGGGATAAACCAGAAGACCGTGCAGAAGGAGCACCGTCAAGACCGTCACGAAGTACTGGAAGAGGTCCAGGATCGTGGCCAGCCCCTGCACGGAGAACACCTTCGCGAGCAGGAAGAAGACGCCGTAGGGGGCGACCTCCATGAGGACCTCCACCAGGCGGAGGATCACGCGATTGGCATCTTCAAAAACCCCGAGCAAGCGCCGGCCGGGCTCGCCGGACAGGGTCATCGCAAAGCCGAAGAGCAAAGCGAAGACGATGATCTGGAGCATATTGCCCTCGGCCATGGCCTTGATCGGGTTGGTGGGGAAGATGTTCACCAGGGTCTCGGCGAGGCCCGGCGCTTCTCGAGCCACGAAGTTCGTCTGGGTGGGGAGATCGAGCCCTTCACCCGGGGCAATCAGAATCGCCGTCAGCAGAGCCAGAGAAACCGCGATGGCCGTGGTCAGCAGGTAGAGCCCCAGGGTCTTCCCTCCGATCCTTCCCAGGCGGGAGACGTCTTCCAAAGAAGCGGTCCCACACACAAGAGAGACGAAAACCAGCGGAACCACCAGGAGTTTGAGGCTGGCCATGAAAATCGCCCCGCCCACGTAGAAGACCCCGTCGATCAGAACGCCCTGGATCAAGCCCGAGACCTTACCTTCGGGTTCCAGCGTAGAGGTCAGCAACCCGTTGAGAACCACCCCCACCGCGATACCGGCCGTCATGCCGATCACGATTCGCGTGGTCAGACTGCGTTTGGGCGACATCTCCGAATCGGACAAGTGGACCTCCTCCTACTCGCTCTGGAGCGCCATCTTACTCAGATTGGACTCGGCCAACCACTCGGGGGCGGGAAGGACCCTGGATCCAGTCCTCCGAAAGCCCGTTCATGCGCCGAGGCCCAGCCCCGCCTCGATGGCGGAACGCAAAAGGGCCAGCGCGCGACCGCGATGCGAAATCGCCTGCTTCTCGGCCGGCTGGAGTTCGGCCATGCTGCGCGAATAGCCTTCGGGTTCGAAAACCGGATCATACCCGAAGCCCCCCTCTCCCTTGGGCTCCAAGAGAATCCGGCCGGGGCATTCACCGCGCTCTGTGTAGACCTGACCGTCCAACGAGACAAAAGACGCCACGCAGACGAAGCGTGCCTCTCGTGAGGCCGAAGGCCGGCGAGCCAACTCCGAAAGCAGGTGATCTACGCGGCCCTGATCATCCAGGCCGGGACCGCCGTAACGAGCCGACAAGGGCCCCGGTCCCCCATCGAGACCGTCCACCTCAAGGCCCGAATCATCCGCCACCGCACTGCAGCCCAACTGGGTCGCCGCCGCCTGGGCCTTGGCGATTGAATTCGGGACATACTCAGCGCCCTCCTCGGGATAGACCACGCTCCCGAGCGCACTCGCCGAGTCCACCTCGATGGGCAGGTCCGACAATAGATCCCGGAGTTCACGCAACTTGCCCGAATTCCCACTGGCCAACGCCAGAACGAACCGGCTCACCCTCCGGCCCCAGCGCTGTCCGCCAGAGGCCACGGCAATCCGGCCGCCTCCACCGCTTGTCTTTGCAAGGCGGTCAGCGTCTGGATTCCACCCAAAGCAAGCGAGGTGAGTTCGCTCAACTCTTCCGCCGAGAAGGTCGCTCCTTCGCCCGTCCCCTGAACCTCGATCAAGCGACCGCGGCCGGTTCCCACGACGTTCATATCGACATCGGCGCGACCGTCTTCTTCGTACGGNAGATCCAGGCGGGTCTCGCCATCGATCACCCCCACCGAAATCGCGGCCACGCTCTCCCGAAGAGGATGACGCTCCAGATCACCGCGCGCGTGGATCCGTCCGCACGCCAGAGCCAGGGCGACAAAGGCGCCCGTGATCGACGCCGTCCGGGTCCCCCCATCCGCCTGGAGTACATCGCAGTCAATCAGCAAGGAACGTTCGCCGAGAGCCGTTCGGTCCACGGCCGCCCGTAGACTCCGACCGATCAGACGCTGGATCTCCATGGTGCGACCCGAAAGCTTGCCTCGGACGGATTCCCGATCATTCCGGCTGTCCGTCGCCGAGGGCAACATGGCGTACTCCGCCGTCACCCAGCCCTCACCCCGGCCTCGAAGCCAGCGCGGAACCGAAGCCTCCTCAGAAACCGTGCACAGAACACGCGTCTGACCCAAAGAGCACAATACCGAGGCCAGGGGGTTCTGGGTAAAATCCGCCACGAAGACGCATTCTCTCAATTCATCGCGGGCACGTCCGTCCCTTCGCATGGGCACGCTGTATTCCTCCACATGATTTCTTCCGGTTGATTCAGTTCGAGCGCAAGACCGACCCGTCTGGCCCCACACCCCGGCGCGCATCGTACCGTTTTCTGAACGCCTCAACCGCCCGGGCCACCCCTTCCACCAAGGCTTCCAGATGTCTTTTCTTCGAGAGGCTCTTCACATCACCCCGATTGCTCAGAAATCCGATCTCAATGAGACTCGCGGGCATCTGAACCCCCATCAGCACCACGAAAGGGGCTTGCTTCACACCCCGGGACCCGCCTCCAGTGGTCTCGATCAACTGAGCCTGAACCAGTTTCGAGAATTCACTGGACTCCCGAAGGTGCTCCGTCACGATCATGTCCCCAAGGAGAGCCACCAACGGATCCTGCCCCTGCCCCACCCTCGCCCCCGTACGCTCAAAGGCGTCGTTTTCCCGCTCGGCCACTTGCTTTGCGCCCTCGTCACTCGCCTCGAGAGAAACAAAATAGGTTTCGATGCCATGGGCTTTGGTATTGCGCGCAGAATTGGCATGAATGGAAATGAACAGGTCCCCACCCGCCTCGTTGGCGATAGCCGTCCGTACTTCCAGAGGGACAAATTCATCTCCAGAGCGAGTGAGCGCGACGTTCAGGCCGGACTTTCGCAACCGACCCGCCAGGCGCTGCGTCACCTCCAGAACCACATCCTTCTCCGAAAGGCCATCCGGACTCCGGGCACCCGTGTCTTCCCCGCCATGACCGGCATCGATCACCACCGTGTCAAAACGTTCCTTGGACACTTCGGCTCGAAGAGGCGTGAGCGGGCTGGCCGCCAGGATCAAAAGCCCCATCAGACCCGCGAGAATCGCGACTGGACTTCGATCTTTTCGACGGTTCTCCAGGGAAGAAGCCGGTGAAAGCGACGCTCTTTCGTTCATCGAAAGCGCAGCATACCACCTCGGCCCACAGGGTGCCGTGAACGGACCCGAGGTCGGCCTCGTGGACTCCCCTCAGCGACCTTCAACGGATCGCAATGGGTGTGCCGATCGTTCGATCAGGGCGAAGCGGCACGCAGGCCCGCCACAGGACCCGGACCGGCCGACTCACGGACCGTGTACTCCATGGTGTCACTGAACACCTTGAGTGGAACCCACTCGGGCAAGGACGACATTCGAGGCATACCCAGGGTCATGGCGCCTGTCGGGTCCAACACCCAGGGGTCGCCCTCTTCTTCGAACCAGAGCGTCACCATGTGATGCTGCCCGTCCGACGGGCGAAACACGATGGCCCGATATACCTCATTCGAACTGAAACCCAGATCCCGAAGCGCATGAAAGGTCAGGAGTTCCAATCCATCGCAGTCATCGCCTCCGCGGGCCAGGGTCTCTTCCAGAGTGGCCCAGTGATCAATCGGCCCATCCGGAAAATAATGGGCTTGCGCCTGATCCTGGACCCAGGCGGCCAGGGATCGGGCCATGTCGCGCTTGCGTTCCGCGCGATAGAAGAAGTACTTGCTCCGCAAGCTACCGCTGGGATCAAGACGATCTGCTGTGGATTCCGGCTTTTCTTCCGGCTCAAAAGCCGAAGAAGGCGCCAAGGGGACCGACGAAGGCGGCGAAGAACCTACAGCCTCGTATTCCGCCCTCTCTCGCCTCTGCCACGCGCCTATCTTGGCGCTCCATGCGTCGTCGTACTGTGGCGAAGAGAAGTAGCCATAGCCCGGCACAGGGACCCTGAGAGCCGCACAGCCCAGATCGCCGGCCAACAAGACCAGAGCGGCGATAGCCGTGAGCACGCGGGAGAAAGCGGGGGTAAGCATGATGCTCTTTGCATCGGCCGCTTTCGGGCAGACATTGAGGACCGGGTCTCAAAAACACGCGCACCGCCGAGTGGACGGTGAAAACGGAAAAACCCCATCAAATTGGGGAGTTCCGGGGCAACCTACCTTCTGGCTGCCACCCTGTGATGATCCGTTCTAGCCGTGGATCATCACGTTCGAAGCGTCACAACTGCCCACCATGCCGAAATACAGCACAAAGAACAGGGCCATACACGGAATGCCGAGGATCACATAGAGCCAGGACCCCAGATCGCCGTTGGGCTCGGGCGGAGTCTCGTCGTCGAGGTCTTCGATCTTGGTGTTGTTCTCTTCCGGTGTATCCATGAGCCCGTTTCTCCAATCAGAGGCCTGTTCACGCCATCCAGGCAGCCCTATTCAAAGCAGGAAAGCCGCTTTTCGAGTGTCGAAGTCTAGCGGCGCGGCCTTTCCCGGCAAGATTGCCGAGAGCAGCAGAAAGTTGCGTCCTTCAGTCGTTTGCGCCGAGGGGAACTCGCCAGGATTCGGGCACTCCAGCCAGATCGGCCTCAATCACGAGCGCTCGCTGATTCCGCTCGGCCTCATCGAGTTCTTCCTTGCCCGCTCGAATTGCCTCACGATGCTTGAGGCTCATGGGAGCCACCTCAGCCGAAGCATTCGAACCCGGTGGAGCCATCTGCCACTGACTGGCCCCTCCGCCTGCGGACATTTCATCCAGGCTCGACCGGGCCTCCTCAATCCGAGATTGGGCTTGCGTTACGGCGATCGCAGCTTCTGCGAATCGTCGTCGCCAGGTCCGAGCATTCGCCGCCTGCCGAACATCCCCGCCATAGACTCCGTCCGTCGGCAACTGCAAGAGCTGATCCAGACCGATGTCTCCCTGAAACGGCACCTCTTCCACCGCTTCACCGGGATAGGCCTGCGAATCACCGACTTCAAGTCGAGGCTCGCCCGTCTGAGCCCACACAACACAGGGCCAGAGGAAGACAAGGAGAGCGAACGCGCCCCTTCCCCACACGAGACCCGAACGGAGACCGGGTTGGAACGGCCGTTTCCAAGCAGTCAGCCGATCCTGAGACGGGCTGTGTCCACCACCCATGCGACTTTCCGCTTCCTGCACTTGGATCCTCGGGTCTGGCGGAAATGACCTACTCGGAGACGGACTCCGCTTCCGGTTCCGTGGCCTCTTCAATCGGCTCCGGCTCAACCACTTCTTCATCGAGCAAGGAGTTCGCCATCAGTTCTTCCTCGTAGTCCGCCGGTGAGGAAAGGTCCGGAGAAACAAGCCCCGCTGCGATTTCCCGGAGCGCCACGACCACGGCCTTGTTCTGCTCACTGGGCAGCACCGGGTTGGCCCCTTTCTTCAACTGCTTGGCGCGGATCGCCGCCATCTGGACCAGTTGCAATCGGTTGGGAACCTTTTCGATGCAATCTTCGATCGTCACGCGGGCCATAAAAATTCCTTCATCTCTTGGAATGAACTCATCTCAGTTCGGGGGACAGGATGCCCAACAATAGGGCACTCCCCGAAGGAAAGAAACCCCGGCCAACGTCGCGTCGGCCGGGGTTCTCGAGCCTTCCGAAGAAGGAAAGCCCTTCGCTTTCAGAAGCGCTAGCGCTTCTTCTTGCGAGCGGCCTTCTTCTTGCCGGCCTTCTTCTTGCCAGCCTTCTTCTTGGCGGCCTTCTTCTTGCCAGCTTTCTTCTTGCCAGCTTTCTTCTTGGCGGCCTTCTTCTTCTTGGCCGCTTTCTTCTTGCCAGCTTTCTTCTTGCCAGCCTTCTTCTTGGCGGCTTTCTTCTTGCCCGCCTTCTTCTTGGCGGCCTTCTTCTTGCCCGCCTTCTTCTTGGCGGCTTTTTTCTTGCCCGCCTTCTTCTTTGTTGCTTTGCGCTTGGT
>NZGT01000128.1 GCA_002691025.1 Spirochaeta sp.
CGAGCCCATGAGCGTGAGCGGCTTCCACCACCGAAGCATTCACCAGCAAATAATGGGGATTCACCGCCTCGGCACCCAGATCCAAGGCCCGCTCCACCATTCGATTGCGATTGTCTTCCGTGTCGAGGGGGTCGATCAGGAGAGCGATGCGAGACTCAGGCGCCAGACGTCGCAACTCCCGCAGAATCGACTCCCGAAATGAAGAAAACAAGGTCGTAGCCAAAAGCCCACGGGAATCCAGCGCCTCAAGAGTAGCCGCTTCGAGACCAGGGTAGTCACCGTGCTCGGCCCATTTGATCTCCAGATTGAAAGGGATCTGGCCTCCGTAGTCGTCCAGCACCTCTTCCAGAGTGGGCACCTCGGCGGGCATTCCTTTCTTGTGCCCGGCGTCCAGGCCCTTCATATAGGCCAATGTGCTCTCCGCGATACTCCCCGACGTTCCGAAGTGCTCCAGATCCCGGTCGTGGGCCACGACGATGTTGGAGTCGGACGTCATATGGAGGTCGATCTCGATCATGTCCGCCCCTTGCTCTATCGCGAGCGCATAGGCGGGCAGTGTGTTTTCAGGTCGATAAGCCGAGGCTCCCCGGTGCGCGATCACCAGAGGCCTCGGAAGATGTCGGCTCATGGACTCCCCTTTTCCCGGAGGTCCACGCGCGATAGCCGAGACCCCCTCCTTGAAAAGAGTATCATTGTTCCACGAAATCTGGCCGTCTCCGGTCAGGCACAGGAGCTCGACATGACACGATTCGATCAAGGATTCCAGGACACCGTCGCCCTGGTGACCGGCGGTGGTTCAGGAATCGGAGCCGCCACAGCCCGCCGCCTCGCCCATGAGGGCGCACGCGTCATCATCGCCGATCTCGACGAAGCGGGTGGGAAAACCGTGTGTGAAGAGATCGGAGCCGAGTTCATGTCCCTCGATGTCTCGGACCCGGATGCCTGGGAGGCCCGCATCGCCGAAATCGAGCAGCGACATGGCGCACTCCACGTCGTGCATCTGAACGCGGGCATCACGACCTACAAATCTGACTCGGGGGGATTGGTGGAGGCCTTTGACCTCGCCTCCATGCCGCTGGCCAACTATCGCCGGATCATGGGTGCGAATGTCGACGGCGTGATCCTGGGCGCCCGGGCGTGCCAGCGACTCATGCAGGCCAGTGGCGGAGGGTGCCTGATCGCCACCGCCTCGGTGGCGGGGGTCGTATCGTTTCCTCCGGACCCGATCTACACAGCCACCAAGCACGCCGTCGTGGGATTCGTTCGGGCACAAGCGCCCCTGCTTGAGCCCACAGGCGTGATGTTCCACGCCGTGCTTCCCGGAGTCGTAGACACCAATATCCTGTCCGAGAATTTCGCCGACGAAGCTCGCAAACTGGGTATCAAGGTCATGGACCCCTCTGAAATTGCCGAAGGAGTCGTGACAGCCTGTCAGGCGAAGACCAGTGGCGACCTCTGGCTCTGCCTTCCCGAACAAGCTCCCCGGCGCTATGAGTTTGCCCCGGTGGACGATATCGGCGTTCCGAACCTCGACGAATAGACGCAGGCATCTCAAACCCAGGGCCCATCAAAATCGAGGAGAACCCATCATGTGGCTCAGCATTGCCGCCGTATCCGGAGCCTTGGCCATCGCGGCCGGTGCCTTCGGAGCCCACGGGCTCCGCGATCGAGTGACGCCCGACCAGGTCGCCGCCTGGTCGACGGCCGCCCAGTATCAGTTGATCCATAGCGCTGTTCTTCTGGGTCTGGCCCTCTACGCCATGGGGCCGGAACGTTCCATACGCCTTCCTGGCGCACTCTTCCTCATCGGAATCGTGCTTTTTTCCGGCTCCATCTATCTGCTGGTGCTTACGCCGTGGCGCTGGCTTGGCCCTGTGACGCCGATCGGAGGACTCTTCTTCATCGCCGGTTGGCTGTCCCTCTTTACCCTGGCTCGGAACCAATAAGACTCCTCATGCGCGACGAACGACCGAACACACCCCTGCCCCACGTCGGCTTGTGCGTAGACTGTCGCCACAGCCGGAGCATTGAAAACAAGAAGGGGCATCGGTTCTATCGCTGCGAAAAAGCGAAGAGTGATCCACGCTTCTTGCCCTACCCGAGACTTCCAGTGAAAGTCTGCCCCGGGCATCAACCGCTCTAGCGCATCAGTCCATCCCCTAGACGGCCCAGTCGCGACTTCGATCCACGGCTCGCTGCCAATCCCGGTACAGGATGTCGCGATCGGCTTCATCAAGTCGGGGCTCAAAGTATTGGACCTCGCCCCGAGTCTGCGCCAGAGCCTCTCGATCACTCCAGAAGCCAACACCCAGGCCCGCCAGGAGAGCGGCACCGAGGGCCGTGACCTCAAGCATGGAAGGCCGCTCCACCACTGCGCCCAGGAGATCTGCCTGGAACTGCATCAGGAAATCGTTCCGGCACGCCCCACCGTCCACACGAAGCTGATCCATGGCCAGACCCGAGTCCTGAGCCATACAATCCACGACATCGCGACTTCCAAACGCAATGGACTCCAGCCCCGCTCGCACCAGATGGGCTCGCGTAGTGCCGCGCGTGAGACCCACCAGGGTGCCTCGCGCCCTTTCGTCCCAATACGGCGCGCCAAGGCCGGCAAAAGCAGGCACCAGATAAACGCCCCCGGCATCCGAGACCGATCGGGCCAGCCCCTCACTCTCGGCGGCCGACTCAATGAGCCCGAGCCCATCCCGCAACCACTGCACGGTGGCGCCCGCCGAGAAGACACTGCCTTCGAGCGCATATTCGACTCGACCGTCGATCCCCCAGGCCAGCGTGGTCAGAAGACCCGAGTCGGACATGAAAGGCGTGTCGCCCGTATTCATCAACAGGAAACAACCGGTCCCGTAGGTATTCTTGACCATCCCGGATTGGAAGCATCCCTGTCCAAAGAGAGAGGCCTGCTGATCTCCCGCCACCCCGGCGATGGGGATTTCCGCTCCGAGCCAATCTGCATCAACTCGACCGAAATCACCGCTGCTGTCACGAACCTCCGGAAGCATGGCCGCGGGAATCTGCAGCATGGCAAGCAACTCCGGGTCCCACTCCAGGGAATGAATATTGAAAAGCATGGTTCGGGCGGCATTGGAATATTCGGTGGCGTGAACCCGTCCTCGGGAAAGTTTGTAGATCAACCAACTGTCCACGGTGCCAAAGCAGAGTTCCCCTGCCTCGGCCCTGGCCTGTGCACCCGGAACGGCATCGAGTATGAATCGGATCTTGGTCGCCGAGAAATAGGAATCAATCACCAGACCCGTCCGAGCCCGGATATCGTCTTCAAGGCCACGCTCCCGGAGCCCATCACAGATCGACGTCGTCTGGCGAGATTGCCAGACAATGGCCGGATAGATCGGTTCTCCAGTCTCGCGCTCCCAGACGACGGCGGTCTCACGTTGATTGGTGATCCCCAACGCCGCGACATCACTGGCCGAAGTCCCGGTTTTTTCAAGGACTCCTCGCGCGGCCCGGAGCTGACTTTCCCAGATCTCGATGGGATCATGCTCAACCCAGCCGGGCTCAGGAAAGTACTGGGGAAACTCGTACTGGTCTTCCGCTACAACGGTCCCATGCTGATCAAAGAGAAGAGCTCTGGACGAAGTGGTCCCCTGATCGAGAGCCAGTATGAAGACACTCATTGCGGCCTCCTCTCTACGCGCTGGACCCCTCTAGCTGAAGGATCGGGTTCATTCGGTGTCGAAAAGTGCATCGACGAATTCAGCGGCATCAAAGTCACGTAGATCCTGAATGCCTTCCCCGACTCCGACGAAGCGAACCGGCAAGCTCAACTCATCGGCGAGTCCAACGATCACACCGCCCTTGGCGCTCCCGTCGAGCTTCGTGAGAACAAGGCCGCTGACCTCGGTCACCTCGGTAAAGAGTCGAGCCTGGGAGAGCGCGTTCTGCCCGGTATTGGAATCCAACACAAGCAGGGTTTCGTGCGGCGCTTCGGGCAGGTCCTTACCCACCACACGGGCGATCTTGCCCAGTTCCTCCATCAGGGGTTTCTTCGTCTGGAGGCGGCCGGCGGTATCGATGATGACCACATCGGCCTCGCGAGCCAGGGCGGCCTTGACGGCATCGAAAGCCACCGCCGCAGGGTCCCCGTTCGGCTCGCCCGCAATCACATCGCAACCCACGCGCTCGCCCCAGACCTGCAACTGATCGATGGCCGCCGCCCGAAACGTATCACCGGCACCCAGCACCACCTTATGGCCTTCGGCGCTGTAACGAGACGCGAGTTTTCCGATGGTCGTCGTTTTCCCAGAGCCGTTGACACCCAGAACCAGAATGACATGAAGGCCCTTTGAAAGAGCCAGCCCCTGTGGAGCGCCACTCTGGGCTCGCACCAGCTTTTCACAGATCGCATCTCGGAGAATCTGCCGCACCACCGAAGCCTCGGAACCCACGGCTTTCTCTCGAACGGTCGTAAGAAGAGATTCGGCCGTCGAGACACCGAGGTCAGCCGTGAAAAGCATCATCTCAAGCTCTTCCAGGAGTCCTTCATCGACCTTCCGACTCCCCAGCAAATGGGTCAGTCGACCCACCAACGTTTCCTGGGTGCGGGCGAGACGCTCCCGAAGAGGGACGGGTTCAGGCTCAGGTTCCGGCTCGGGTTCGGGTTCGGATTCGAGCGATTTTGCGGCCTCGAAATCCGGCTCGGCCTCCTCTTTGGTGGCTTCGGCCACCACGGGGGGAAGCGGCGCCTCCACCGATGGTTCGGGTTCACGACGGCGGGTGATGCGCTCGAGAACAAGGGCCAGCGAGGCGGGGCCCAGGAAGAACAAAGACACAGCCATCCATGGGTGGGCTGACAGCCAGGACCCGATGTCACCGATCAGAGAAATCGTAGAAGTATCCATCGAGGGCGGAGGATAGACGAAGGGGGAGCCGAGTGCAGCGCACAAGCGTACCCGGACATCAGTTCAGTTCGACACCCACCAACTTACTGACACCCTTCTTCTCCATGGTGACGCCGTAGAGCACATCGGCGACTTCAATGGTCCGCTTGTTGTGCGTGATCACGAGGAACTGAGAGCTGTTGGCCAGATCTGCGATCAAGGTGTTGAAGCGACCCACATTGGCATCATCGAGGGCGGCATCCACCTCGTCGAGCAGGAAGAAAGGCGACGGACGCACCTGGAACAGAGCCACCAGCAGGGCCAGTGCCGTCATGGTTTTTTCTCCACCGGAAAGCAGATTCACATTCTGCAAGCGCTTTCCGGGAGGCATGGCCATGATATCGATCCCTGCCTCGAGGACATCATCCGACTCAAGAAGCTCAAGGCTCGCCTTCCCACCTCCAAAAAGACGCGGAAAGTTTTCCGAGAAATTGGTGCTGACCTCTTCGAAGGTCTTCTTGAAGCGAGTGCGACTCGTCCGATTGATCCGCGAAATCGCCTCGCGCAGCGAACCGATGGTCTCCTGAAGGTCTGTTTGTTGCTCCGACAGGAAACGGAACCGCTCGGCCAGCTCTTCATGCTCCTCGATGGCACCCAGATTCACTTCGCCCAGGGACTCCAGGGACTTCCTGAGCCCCTCAAGCTCGCGCTCACGATCCTCACGGGACGCACTCGCCAGCTCGGCATTGTGCTGTGCTTCCTTGAGTGCCGTCGCAACATCCGACGCACTGACCTCTTCCTCCGCCGGCTGGGCGGTTTCTTCAGTGGGCGAGGCGGCCTGCCCCTGCAAACGCGCAGCCACCTCCGCTTCGGCCACCTCAGCCTCGCTGGGCTCGGGAGCCGGCGGGGTCGATGCCTCGGCTTCGCCGGGTACCGGAATCTCCCATTCCGCAATGTCGACATTCCAACGTTCTCGAATGCTTGCCGACTGATGCGTGAGGCGCATTTCGCCTTCTCGCAGCCCCAGTTCCGCATTCGAAACCTCGGTCTGCTCCTTCGTCAGTTCACTCCGCAAGTCACGCAAAGCGTCATCAAGCTCTCGAACCATCTCGGCCTGAGCCTGATGGGCATCTCGAATCCCATCGCTCTGGACTCGTTCTTCCTCCTCGGAGACCAACAGGGTCGAGAGGGTGCCCTCTGCCGCCTGCTTTTCACCCTCGATTTCACCCTGACGGGCCAGACCATTCTCGATTTCACGCTCTCTTTGGCTGATCCATTCGACCTTCTGCCGCGTGGACTCATCGGCACGGGAAACAGCTTCGTTCAAGCGATCCCGGTTCTCCACTCGAGCTTCGTGCGCAACCCGAAGCTCGGTCAGTCGTGTGTCAAAGCGCGATGAATCCCGAGCCAACGAAGACACCTGCAGACCCTTGGCATCCACTTCGGACTGGCGCTGCGAACGGACTTCCTTGAAGGACACCACTTCCTCTTCCAGGCGATTCTGTTCGGAGGTCAGGGTCTCGATTTCAGCCAGCCAACTCGAGCGCTCTGCACTCCGACTTTCCTGGGCTTCGGCGATGGTCTTCAATCGCTCCGCGGCTCTTTCCAGATCCTTCTCGTGGTTCGCCACGGCCAGGGCCGCCGTGTGATGCCGACTCCGCAGATTGTCCAACTCCTGAGCGGCCGACTGCAGGCCCTGCTCCATGCGTTGGTGATTGGCTTCGAGTTGACCCACCTCCAGGGCCAAGGACTGGACCTGCGCTTCCAACTCGGTCACCTCGGCCTGCCTCGCCAGGGAACCCGCGGCATTTCCAGAACCGCCCCCGCGCACAAGACCGTCGGGGGTCACGACATCCCCTGCCCGGGTCACAAAGGTCGCCGGCAGTGAACCCGCTCCGTAGTGCTCAAAAGGCTCGGAGAGGCTCTCCACCAGATACACATCACCCAGCAGGCTTCCCACGAGTTCTTCGTGACCGTCTCGAGGACGCACGAATTCGACCAGCGGAACGCCCAGAGGAACAATGCCCGAGACAGCCGACTGACCGGACTGAACCAGGAAACTTCCCCGACCGGCCTTCTCCGCTCGCAAGAAATCCATGGCTTCCACCGTTCGGGTGCCATCCGACATCACCAGGGCATCGGCTCGCTCGGCCAGGACCACACCCACCGCTCGTTCGACCTCGCCATCGACTTCGAGAAGATCCTTCAGCAATCCCTTGGCCCCGTAACGCTCCACCGCACCGCCACCCTCTTCCATCAGATGACGGGTTCCGGGCGAAACATCTTCCTGGTTGGCCAGCAGATCCTGAAGTGCGCTCAAGCGGGCTTTGCTCGCCTGATGGGATTCACTCATCGAGCGAAGCGCCGCGCTGCTCTTGCGAACATCATCCTTCGCACGCTCGTGCTGGTTCAGGGCCTCGATGAGCTGTTCTTGGAAACGGTCCCGCTCGGACAAGAGATTCCGCAGACCCTCCTCAAGCGTGTCCTGATCGCGCGAAGCCTCGCCCGAGGCCGCCTGCTGCAACTCAAAGTCCCGGTCCGCCGTGCGCAAACGCTGATCGACCAGATCTCTTTGATCCGCCAGGTGAGCCAGACGATCCTCGTCGCGCGTAATGCTGGTCATGACCTCGAGCAGAGCCTGATTGCCTCTGTCCGAATCAGATTCGGCTTCCGACAACCGGCTACGCGCCGCCTCGGCTTCTTGCTCAGCCGCTTCGACATTGGCCTTCTGTCCCAGAACGGCCGTCTCCAATTCTTCCAACTCATGCCGGGTTCCCAGGGCTTCACTCTCCGACTGAGTCAGTTGCTCTCGCAAGCTCTCAAGCTCGCGGCGACGCCCCTCGTTGCTCTCGCCGATGTTCTCGTGCTCGCGCTGCCCGAGTTCAAGCTTGCCTTCCAGGTCCTTGATCTCGCTGCGCAACACGAAAAGCTGCTCGGCCCTCTCGGTCACCGCTTTCTCGGCCTCGGTCAACCCGATCCGCTTTTCCTGCAGGGTCAGTTCACGCTCTGCCAACTGAGTGGACAAAGCCGTCACCTTCTCCTGGAAGCCGGTCAGGGAGGCCTGGGCCTTCTCCAACTCTTCAAGCAGGTCACGCCGCTCGTCCGCAGCCAGCGAAAGTTCAAGGATCCTCTGGGTTTCCTTCAGCCTTTTGAAGCGTGCTGCTTTTCGAGCTTGCCTCTCCAGTGAACTGATCTGACGCTTGATCTCGGCGAGAACGTCGCTGACGCGCTGAAGGTTGAGCTCCGTGGACTTGATCTTGCTCTCGGCCTCACGCCGACGAGCCTTGTATTTATTGATCCCGGCCGCCTCTTCGATCAACTGCCGACGCTCATCGGGGCGGGCCGAGACGATTTCGGCCACCTTGCCCTGTTCGATGATCGTATATCCCTTGGTTCCGATTCCGGTGTCACGGAAGAAATCGTGAACATCCTTGAGACGAGACTGGGCCTTGTTGATCAGATACTCGGATTCGCCGGACCGATACAAACGACGGCAGATCTGGATCTCGCTGAACTGTGCATAGTCGGCGGGCGCTCGGCCGTCTTCATTGGAAAACGTGAGAATCACCTCGGCCATACCGATGGGCGGACGATTCTCGGAGCCAGCAAAGATCACATCGTCCATGCCGTTGCCGCGAAGTCGGCGAGCAGACTGCTCCCCCATGACCCAGCGAATGGCGTCGACCACATTGCTCTTGCCACAGCCATTGGGGCCGACGACTGCGGTAATGCCGTCTTTGAAGCTGAAAGTGGTGGGATCAACGAATGACTTGAAGCCATGGACCTGCAGTGACTTGATCCGCACTGAATTTCCCCAAAGCCCTCAAAACCGTATTGGAAATCCGGCCTTGAAGGTGCCCTCCTATAGGCTGGTCACTATCTCCAGATCGTCCACATTCTCAAGTCGTCACGGGCGGGTTGAAACCGTCTTTCGAAACTCAATTCCGGTCCACTTTCCACCCGGTCCACTGATCTCTGGACCGTCTACAACTCACAAATCGTGAATCTACGGGTAACTTGAACTGAACCGGGACGAGATGATCTCAACATCAACGACCCTTCTGCCAGGGGGCACCTTCTAGGTACCATCCCAGAGGGGCCCTTCGCAACCAAAACCACGCGGTTCTGTGCACCTTTAGCTGACTGGCGAGGCCGACCAGTCGAGCGCCGAATCGCTCTCCGTCGAGACTTCCTGATGTCTTTGAAGATCGAACAGACCCGCGTACTTTCCCCCGAGGGACATCAGGTGATCATGGGAACCGGACTCCGCCAATCGACCCTGATCGAGTACGTAAATCCGGTCCACATCCTGAACGGTCGAAAGACGATGGGCGATGGCCAGCGCGGTCTTTCCCTCCATCAAGGTATGAATGCCGCGCTGGATCAGGGCCTCGGTTTCACGGTCGATGGAACTCGTGGCCTCATCCAGAACCAGGATTTCACCTCCGTGCGCCACCGCTCTCGCGAAAGACAGCAACTGCCTCTGCCCCGCCGAAAAATTGGTGCCTCGCTCCCGCACTTCGGTTTCGTACCCCTCGGGGAGACGCGCAATAAAGGGGTGCGCCTCTACGATCTGGGCGGCCTGCTCGATCTCGCTCCTCGAGAGGTCCTTCCGACCCAGGGAAATGTTGTCGGCCACACTCCCATTGAAGAGGAATACGTCCTGGAGCACGGTGGCCACCCGGCGTCGTAGGTCTTCCTGGGACATGAGCCGGATGTCCACGCCGCCGACCAGAATCCGGCCCCGCTTGACTTCATAGAGACGCGACAGGAGGTTGATGATGGTGGTCTTGCCGGCGCCCGTCGCACCGACGAAGGCCACGCGCTCGCCCGCACCCACTTCAAAGGACAGGTCTCGCAAGACCCAGTCCTCACCCTGATAGGCGAACCACACGTTTTCAAAGCGGACGGTTCCCTCCAGTCCCGGCACCGGAACTGGCGAAGCCTCACTGGATACATCCATGACCTCCACCGGCGTCTCCAGAAGCTGGAAGATCCGCTCACTGCTCGCCATGGACGATTGCATCACAGAGTACTTGGCTGAAAGGTCCTGCATCGGCCTGAAGAAGCGCCGCATGTAATCGATGAACTGATAGAGCACACCCGCTTCGACCAGGCCTGTCCCATACCAGATGATGATCGCCGTGGTGACGCCCGCCGCCGTATCGACGGCCGCGAACAGCAGTGCCTCAAACCGGATGGAGCTGTTCCAGGCGTCGCGATGATCTGCATTCATCCGGTCGAACTCACGCATATTGCGGGCTTCGCGCGTAAAGAGTTGGACCACCTTCATGCCGGTGACGTTCTCCTGGATGTAGGCATTGATCCGGGCGATCCGCACACGTACGGCCCGAAACGCCTCTCGAACCCGAAGCCGGAAAATCACACTGGCCACGGCCAGGAAAGGCACCACCGCAAAAGTAGCCAGAGCCAGCTTCGGATTGACCCAGAAGAGGACCACGGCGAAACCGATCATCTTGAAGACATCGGTAATCAGGGCCACGACGCCGGCGGTGAACATCTCGGCCACGTTTTCCACATCGTTGCTCGTGCGAGTGACGAGCCGGCCTACTGGATACTGATCGAAAAAGCCCAGGTGCAGGGACTGGATCTTGTCGAAAACCGCCTTCCTGAGGTCTCGCATGGCCGATTGGCCCGTCACGGCCATCAAGACCATATGAGCAAACTGCAAAAGCATGGAGAGCAGGGCGACCGCGAGATAAAGCAACGCCAACCAGAGAATCGTCGACCATCCGAAAGGAGGATCGAGTATCCAAGCGGCCAGGGGCGACTCAGTCGCCGTGGATGAATCCGGCACGTAGACATAGTCGAGGCCGGACTTGATGATCCAGGCCGGGGCGACTTCGATCAAGAACATCGGCACGACCATGAGCAGGGTCAGGAGGACCTGCCAGCGGTAGGGCGAAACAAAGGGCCAGAGCAGGGCCAATAGCCGGCTGTCGTAGGCCTTGCCGAGTGCCTCTTCTTCGTACGCGATGGGATCGCTCATGAGGTCGACTCCTGGGTGGGCGAAGTCGCTTCCGTTGTCTCCGGGTGGTCATTCGCCCGGTCCGACCGAGCCTGCTCACTGGCCAACCGCGCGTACAGGCCCTGGCCTGCCATGAGCGACGCATGGGTGCCGTGCTCCACCAAGCGCCCCTGATCCATCACGATGATCTGGTCGCAATCCCGGACGGTGCTCACCCTGGAGGCCACAACCACCACAGTCCGCCCCTTGAAGACTTCACTCAATTCGGCCTGGATGGCAGACTCTGTCGCTGCATCCACAGCCGATAACGTGTCGTCCAGAATCAAGATGCTGGGGCGCAGGGCCAGAGCGCGGGCCAGAGCCGTCCTTTGTCGTTGGCCACCCGAAAGCATCACTCCTCGCTCACCCACCAGTGTGGCGAAGCCGTGGGGGAGCTCGTGGATATCCTTGGTCAGTTGGGCCCGCTGAGCCGCTTGAGCCACTTCCTCGTCCGTGGCGTCTTCTCCAAGCCCGTAGGCGACATTCTCAGCCAAAGAGAGGGAAAAAAGGAACGAATCCTGGGGCACCATGGCGATGTTGGAGCGAAGCATTCCGAGTGGCAAACGGTTCACATCCACCCCGTCGAGAAAGACCTGTCCATCCTCCACTTCGTAGAGACGCGGAATCACCGAGGCCAGGGTCGTCTTGCCTGACCCCACCGGGCCGACGACACCCAGGGTCGAGCCCGCCGGCACGTGGAGGCTCACGTCTTCCAGAGCCACCGCTGAGCTTTCGTCTCCATAGCGGAAGTGGAGATTCCTGAATTCGACCTCGCCTCTCAACGACTCGACGGCTTCGACCTCGTCGTGATCACGGATCGAAGGCTCGACTGAAAGCACTTCATCGATCCTCTGCATGGCGGCGGAGCCACGCTGAACGAGAGCCACCACCCAGCCCATGATGAAGGTCGGGAACGTCAACTCCCAGATGTACATGGCGAAGGTAAAGAACTCGGCCACATCCATATGCCCGTCGTGAATCCTCGAGCCCCCGACCAGAAGCACCGCGAACATCCCCACGGCGGGCAGCAAACCCGTGATCGCCGGCATGGCGCCATTGACCACCACCAGACGCAGCACGCGCCGATAGAGGTCCTCGTTCACATCCTTGAAGCGACGGGCCTGCTCGGACTCCATCGCGTACGCCTTGACGACGGAAATCCCGGACACCACCTCCTGGACCTGATTGGACAAGTTGGCGAGACCCACCTGCTGCTCCAGGCTACGCATATGGAGCGAGGTCCCAAACGCACGCGCGATCAGGATGAAGAGCGGATAGGGAATGATCACGAGCAACGCGAGCAAGGGGTCGAGGACGAACATCGCCACCAGAACACCCAGAAAGAGCACCGGGGTCTGCACCACCGACAGCAATCCCGGCCCCAGCATCAGACGAACGGCGTTGAGATCATTCACGCAACGACTCATCAAGTCGCCTGTTCGCCAGTTGAAGTAGAAGGACTGGGGCAAGCGCTGCAGATGCCCGAAAAGATCGTTTCGCATCTCGTATTCGACCTCACGAGCGGCCGTAAACACGAGATAACGCGAGAAAAAGCGGAGGACACCGCGAACCAACGACACCCCGAGCAAAGTGGAAAACCGGAAGGTCATCTCACTCTGGGAGACATCCTTGGACAGCGCTCCCTCGATGGCCCACCCCACGAGAATCGGGACCGCCACGAAAGCAGCCACATAGAAGAGGGTGAGGATGGTCCAGCCCGTGTAATAGACTCCGTTGCGACGGAGGTAGACGGACAAGCGACGCAGAGCGTGGCGAACCGGGCTCTCCCCCATTTCCGCAGCCGAGGTGACCGGGGCGGCGCTCATCGACCGCACCATGCAGCGACTCGAACCCGATCGATTCCGAGCCTCCACCCCACGAGTGCGACCAGGTGGATCCAAGCCGTTCGAGCAACCCCGTGATCCAGATACCGACGGGCTGAGGTCCGGGCCTCGAGGCCAAGCACCGTGATCCGGCCCTGCTTCTTCATCTCCCGAATCAGATCCAGATCCTCCATGATGGGGACGTCCGGGATCCCTCCCAGGGCCTCCAGGGCAGATCGCCGGACGAAAATCGCCTGATCACCGTAGGGCAGCGCCAGAAGAGCGACCCGAAGCCGAGCGAAAAACTCCACCATGCGAAGGGCCGCGCCCGAAGCATCCAGACGCAGACGAAAAGCGCCGCCCACCCGACGGCCATCACTCAGACTGGCCGCGACAGCGGGAGCCCAGCCGGGCGGCAATCGCGTATCGGCATGCAAGAAGAGAATCACGTCCGCCGTCACGGCTCGCCAGCCCTTCTCCAGCTGCCGGGCCCGACCCCGCTCCGACGACAGAACACGCGCCCCGGCCTCCTGAGCTCGACCCACGGTCCTGTCCTGGCTGCCCGCATCTACGACGACCACCTCAATCTCCACCCGTTCAGCCCCAACTGGGCCCGGGTTCCGGCTCGATTCCTTGGCAGCCTGGGCAGTCTCGATCGTACCCGCAATCTGCTCTTCTTCATCAAGCGCGGGTATTACAACCGCGATCTTCACCGGCTGTACACTAGCACGGCCAGAAGCCGTCCCTTCGGGCCAATTAAACGGATTGACTCGGGAAGGTCCCTTCCCTACTAAGTGCCTCGTGGAGAATGAAACCAAAAAGACGGCGCCCTCCTACGCGGCCGCCGGAGTCGATCTGGACCACGATGAGGACTTCATCGAGGATGTGAAGGAGATTGTCCGGGGCACACACCGACCGGAAGTCCTCTCCTCGATCGGCGGATTCGCGGGACTTTTCAAAACGCCCGAACGGTACAAGGACCCGGTCCTGGTGGCGGCTACCGACGGTGTCGGCACAAAGTTGCAACTCGCCAGCCAGATCGGCCGATTTGATACGGTGGGCATCGATTGTGTCGCCATGGTGGTCAATGATCTCGTGGTCCAGGGCGCTGAGCCCCTGGTCTTTCTCGACTACGTCGCCATGGGAGTCCTCGACAAGAAACTGGCGAGCGACGCGCTTCGGGGTGTAGCCGAGGGCTGCCGCCGCTCGGCATGTGCCCTGCTGGGTGGAGAAACGGCCACCATGCCTGGCGTCTACCCCTCTGGAGAGATTGAGTTGGTGGGCTTCGCCGTGGGTGTCGTAGAACGGGACTCCATCGTCGATGGCTCGACGATTGCCGAAGGCGATAGCCTGATCGGCGTCGCTTCGAGTGGCTTCCATAGCAATGGGTACTCGTTGGTCCGGAAGGTACTCGACGACAGCATCGAAGCCGGCAAGGCTGAACTCTTCGGTGAAGAACCCGAATTGAAGACCAGCCTGGCCAGCGCCTTGCTCGCACCCACCCGGATCTACGTCCAGCCGCTCCTCAACCTGCTCCGGGACTTCGAGATCCACGGCCTCTGCCACATCACCGGCGGCGGCTTCCTCGGCAATGTACCCCGCGTGCTTCCCAATGGCGTTCGCGCACGAATCGATCCCGATGCCTGGCCGAGGCCTGGCGTCTATGACTGGCTCCAGCGCATGTCCGACATCTCGGAAGACGAAATGCAGAGAGTCTTCAACTGTGGGATCGGCATGCTCATCGTGGCTCCTGAAGATCAGAGTCAGGACATCATCGACCGACTCAGCGTTCTAGGCGAACGCGGCTACGTGATCGGGACGGTCGAGCGAAAAGAGGCCGAGGATCCCGCTCTGCTCATGGATCCCGGCAGCCGGTCGCAAGGCTGATGGCGAAACTGGGCCGCGTCTCCGATGCCGCCCGACTCCGGGCGCGTCGCTGGGATGTCATTGTATTGGGAAGCGGCCTTTCTGGCCTCGTTGCCGCCGCGCGACTCAGCGCAGCCAATCACAGCGTCCTGGTGGTCGAAGAAGACGCCGCTCGGGCCCAGCATCCCGCCCTGCGGGAGCCTTTTCTTCTCTCGGGCCTTCGCGATGAGGGCGTGCTCTACCACATCCTGAGGAATCTCAACATTCCTCTCATCGACCGACGAAGGCTTCAAGCCGAACGCCTCGCCTATCAGGTGGTGTCCCCCAAGTGGCGAGTGGACGTGGGAGCAGCCAAGCACATGCCGGCTGAACTGGAAGCCTGGGGCCTCGGTGGGGACGAGGACGACCTGCCCGCTCTGATCCGGATCCTGACCGAAGCGACCGACGCGGAACGCAATGCCATGCTCGAGGCCGAAGTAGTGCGAAGTGGACGGCGCATCGGTCTCAGGCGAGGCTTGGGAGGGAGCGCCTACCTGCGCGGACTGCCCGTGGAAGCCGCTCGCCTGGAAGGTGAACTCAAGTCCTTCTTCGACGGACAACTGTCCGCCCTCTCCAATCTGGCCAGCAGCGAGGTCACCGGAGAAGCCCGCTCCAGACTCATGGGGCTCGCGCTCCATGGCGGGGCGGGGTTCGGCGATGGCCCGCCTTGGCTGATGGGCTTGCTACGACGCCGAATCGAAGCCCTGCATGGGGAATTCCGAACCGTCGCCGGTGATTTTGCTCTCGTCTCCGCCGACGGCCAGCCCGGGATCCGGGTCACCGAAAGCGATGAACTCTGGCTCGGTCGCGTGATGGCCGTGGCCGCCTCGCCGGCTGGCCTCACCCAGGCTCTTGATCCCGAATCCCTGCCGAACTTCCTATCCAAACCCAGGAATCCCTGCCGACGGATCGCCGTCCACTTCCGGGTGGATCAAGATGCCCTGCCACGGGGCATGGGGGCTCGCCTCATCTCTCTTGGTGAAGAGACTTCGGGGGAAACGGCTTCGGGTCGCGTCGCCACACTCACCGCCCACGCCTGCACCGAAGAATCAGGGCAAGTGGATCTGGTTGCCCGAATGCGAGCACGCACAACCGACGAATTCGAGTCCGTCGAAACGGAACTCGAGGCGCGCATCCGCTCCCTGATACCCTTTTCCGGAGAGCGCCTGAAACGGCTGAAACAGCGGCGACCGCTCTGGGATGACGACGGATGGCTCGAGGATCCGAAACCGGGAGCCGGCTGGCCGGTGGTCATGGACGTGAGAGCCAGCGGGCGGCCACCCGTGTATCGTCTCAACAGGTCCGGTGTGGCCAGTCTGGGTTTCGAGGGCGATCTGCTGCTCGGCTGGAGAGCCGGGGACTTGATCTCGCAGGAACTCGACTGAAGACCGCCGCTACCGGACCTGACCCGTTCCCAGGGAGACACCGGTGTCGCAGGCCACACAAGATCAACCCCCTTCACAAGAAGAGATGATCCCGCCCAGGGAAACCCTCTGGCGTCTGCTCGCCCTGGCTCGCCCCTACCTCTTCGTGATCCTGGCCATCACACTTCTAAGCGCGGCTTTCGCGGCCGGGCGCTACGGCCGCGCCTATATGATGAAGCCTCTTCTGGACGGCGTCCTCGTCCCGGCTGCGGAAGAAAACCGGAACGCCGCGCAAGCGGACACCGCACTCTGGCCCTGGGAAGAACCCGGGAAAGAAGAGGGGAGAGAAGACCGGAGAATCGGGGCCCATACGGATTCCGCCCCTCCGCCTGGGGAAACCGCGGACGGCGACCGAGCCGAAATCGAATCGGCTCTTCGCCAGCTTCTCTGGATCGGAGCCCTCATCGTATTGATCACGCCCCTGGCCCTCTTCGGTCGCAACTATCTCTCCGATTTCGCCATGGGACGCATTCATCTGGACCTGCAACGTACGCTCGCATCAAAATTGCTTCGTATGCCACTGGCCTTGCACGATGAGGCACGACGAGGCGATCTCATCACCCGACTACAACATGACGTCAATGCGGCGCGGCAGGTGAACCAGATCTTCTTGCAGGAGTTCATCGTTTCCCTTTGCATGGTGACAGCCGGACTCTTCTCCCTTTTCTACATTTCGTGGCCGCTGGCCCTGCTCTCCTTGTGCGTGGCTCCCTTGATCGCCGGCGTCATGCTCTACTTCGGAAGCCGCATCCGCACCCGCTCACTCGATCGGCAGGCTCAACTGAGCGAGGTCACGGGGCGACTGATGGGCATTCTCTCGGGAATCAAGGTCATCAAGGCCTTCGGAGGCGAGGACACCGAATCCAGGGCCTTCAGCCAGGAAGCGGGGCGTCTCTTCCGTCACGACATGCGGGTCGCACGGCATCGGGCGCTCTCGCGCTCCGCCGCGGAAGCCCTGAACAGCGCCGCGGGGATCGGCGTCCTGGCCGCCGCCATTGCCTTTGTGCTGAGCGGTCGCTTCGGTCTTACCCTCGGCGATGTGGCGTGGTTTTCCACGGCGCTGGCCACCACCTACAAACCCATCAAGGATGTCTCCCGAGGCTGGGGGCGATTGATGGAGAACCTGGCCTCGGGCCAACGGCTTTTCGGCCTTCTCGATGCAAAGGTCGAAACCGACGATCCGGAGGACGCTGTACAGCAAAGTACAGTCGAACACGGAATCCGGTTTCGGGATCTCTCTTTTTCCTACCGCGACAGCCAGGGAAGACCCCATCCGGTTCTGGACGGGTTCAATCTCGACGTGGAGGCCGGTTCGGTGGTGGCCCTGGTGGGCCGAACCGGTGCGGGCAAGACCAGTCTGATGGACCTACTGCTGCGCTTTCGTGAACCCGAAAAAGGGGGCATCGAAATCGACGGCCGGGACATCCGGAAGATCCGTCGCGAAGACCTGCTCAAGCAGATCGCCATCGTGACCCAGGACGCCTTCCTCTTTGATACGACCATCATGGAGAACATCCGCTATGGGCGCACAGAGGCTTCTGACGAGGATGTCCTCGAAGCCGCCCGCACCGCCCATGTCGACGAATTCGTGACCCCCCTGCCCCTGGGCTGGGCCACCGAGGTGGGAGAGTTGGGCGTATTGCTTTCGGGCGGACAGCGCCAGCGGATTACAATTGCTCGCGCGCTCCTTCGAAACCCTTCCATCCTGATCTTCGATGAAGCCACCAGCGCACTGGATGCCAAGACGGAAAGAACGATCCAGGACGCGATCCAGGCGCTCCGGGGCCAACGCACGATCTTCCTCATCGCCCATCGTCTTTCCACCGTGCGCCAGGCCGATCGGATCATCGTGCTCGATCAGGGGCGGATCACACACTCGGGGACCCACGATGAACTCATGCGCGACGCGGGCCCGTACCGGGAATGGATCCGGCTCCAGAACAGCGACGACTAGGCAGAAAACCGGCCCTGAGACTTCAGTCCGCCTGCCTTCGATTCCAGGCCACGCAGTCCGCATAGCGGACGCCGTCGCCCCCAAAGAGATCCAAGGCACTTCCGAGAGTCAGGTCCACTCGACCCGATGAAAGTCTCTCCACACGCTCGAGATCCTGGAGTTCGCGCCCCCCGCCCGCGTAGGTACAGGGAAGAGGCGAAGCCTCGGCCAGACGCGAAACCAGTTCTTCATCGATGCCCTGCCTGAGCCCCTCCACGTCCGCCGCGTGCACGAGAAACTCGCTGCAGAAGCCGGACAAGCGCTGGAGCGTTTCCCCGTTCACCCGGGTCCGGGTCACCGTCTGCCAGCGATCCGTGGCCACCCACCAATCATCTTCACCGCGACGACAGCTGAGATCGATCACCACCCGCTCAGGCCCCACCAATTCTGCAAGGGCCTGGGCGCGAGCCAGCGAGAGTTCGCCTTCCTCAAAAAGCCAGCTGGTGACAATCAATTTCGAAGCGCCTGCGTCAAGCCAGGCCTGGGCGTTCCCGATCTCGATGCCGCCACCCAGTTGAAGGCCGCCCGGCCAGGCCGAAAGCGCCTCTCGGGCCGCCTCGTCGTTTCCCCCACCCAGACGGATCACATGGCCACCGGAACATTGATCCTCCCGATAGAGGGACGCAAAATAGGCCGGACCCCGATCCGCCACGAAATGGGTCTCCGGGCCCACCCCCTCATCACGAAGGCTCCCACCCACAATCTGCTTGACGCATCCGTCATGAAGGTCGATACACGGTCTGAATCGAGTCACCTCGAGACTTTAACGGATCCGCACGGCCCATGTCCCAAAACAAATTCAAGCCCCGCCGGAGCGGGCAGTGCTGGAATACACATCCACCAATCTCTAGACTAGGCGCCCCACCCCCTTGGTGGGAACCGACCGTGCCTGGGCAGGGTCTGGCAGTGCAAACCATTTTTTCGGAGTCATTGGCATGACAGAAGATACGACTCGAGCCACAGTGGATGAAGCCCAGCAACGGCTGTGCGGAACCATCCTGAGCGAAATGAGCAAGGTCCTTGTCGGCCAGGAGGAAATGGCCCGCAACCTGCTGGTGGGATTGCTCTGCGATGGCCACATCCTCCTGGAAGGTCTTCCCGGACTGGCCAAGACCCTCGCTGTACAAGCCCTGTCCCGGGCCATCGACACCGGCTTCGCTCGGATCCAGTTCACCCCGGACATGTTGCCCGCCGATGTCACCGGAACCCAGATCCTGAATCCAGGAGATGGCACCTTCAGCGTGAAGAAAGGGCCCATCTTCTCCAATCTCGTCCTGGCAGACGAAATCAATCGGGCCCCGGCCAAAGTACAGGCGGCACTCCTGGAGGCCATGCAGGAAAGGCAGGTCACCATCGGCGGAGAAAGCTTCACCCTCGCCGACCCCTTCCTGGTCCTGGCTACCCAGAATCCGATTGAACAAGAAGGCACCTACCCTCTTCCAGAGGCTCAGGTCGACCGCTTCATGCTCAAGATCAAGGTCGGCTACCCGAGCCAGGAAGAAGAGCGGCGGATTCTCGATCGCATGGCCAGCGGCCAACCCATTCCAGAAGTCAATCATGTAGCCAACTCGCAGGACATCCTGGCCGCCCGCGCCACCGTGGAGCAGCTTTTCGTGGATGAGAAGGCCCGCAACTACATCGTGGACCTGGTTCAGGCCACACGCGAACCGGGCCGGGCCGGCATACACGATCTCGATGGCCTGATCGAACACGGCGCCAGCCCGCGGGCCAGCATTGCACTCATGAAGGCCTCCAAAGCACACGCTTTCCTGCAAGGCCGAGGCTACGTCACACCCCATGATATCCAGAGTGTTGCGGCCAATGTCCTGCGCCATCGGGTCAGCCCCAGCTACGAAGCCGAGGCCGAAGGCATGACACCCGAAGACATCATCCAGAAGATCATGGACACCCTCCTGGTTCCCTGAAGTTCGAAAGCGAGACGAATTCCATGCTGCCCAAGGACATCATGCGAAGAGTGCGCGAGATCCAGGTGCGCACGGGGCGCCAGGTCACGGATGTGCTCGCCGGCGAATACGTATCGGTCTTCAAGGGAAGTGGTATCGAGTTCGACGAGGTACGCCCCTACACCCCCGGAGACGACATCCGGAGCATCGACTGGAACGTGACGGCGCGCATGGGCGAGGCCTATGTCAAACGTTACGTCGAAGAAAGACAACTCACCCTGATGATGATGGCCGATGTTTCGGCTTCACAGGATTTTGGATCCGACTCACGATCCAAGCGGGAATGCGCGGCCGAGTTCTGCGCCTTGCTGGCCTTCTCGGCCAGCCGAAACGACGACAAAGTGGGACTCCTGCTCTTCCATAGTGGCACGCAGCAATACATCCCACCGCGCAAGGGACAAAAGCATGCTCTCCGCGTCGTGCGGGAAGTACTGACCCAGGGCGAAGAAGCCCAGCCCCCGGGCCCGCGAATGCGGATCCGGGACCTCTTCAAGGGCCCGCGGACCCGGATCCGGAATGCCCGGGAAGGCACGAACATCGCCGCGGCCATCGAATTCTTCTTGACCGTCAATCGGCGTCGGACCGTCTGCTTTGTCGTCAGTGATTTCATCGATGATGAATACGAACAGGCTCTCCGAGCAGCCAACCGCAAACACGATGTCGTGGCTGTGTTGATCACGGATCCGCGGGAACTGGAGATGGACAATGTAGGTCTGGTGGCCTTGGAGGATGCGGAAACCGGTCTTCGGCGCGTGGTCGACACAGGGTCCAAAGCCTTTCGACAGGCCCTCTCGGATGGGGCCGAGCAACGACTTCATGATCTACGAACCCGGCTGGCCACATCCGGGATCGACTTGATCCATATCGATGCGTCGCGCTCCGTCGTGGACCCCCTCGTCCGTTTCTTCAAGAATCGGGAAAAGAGGCTCCGACGATGAGTCGAGTCGGTGGGCGCGCAGCGCAATTCCTGTTCCATGCCATCTGGCTTGTCTTCATGCCAGGTCTGGAGTCCCAGGCCGGATCCACCGAAGCCCGGTCGGGCCCGGTGGACGTCCAGGTAGAACTCTCCCCCGAAGCCCCCATCATGGGGGATCCGCTGAGTCTCAAGGTCACGGTGACAGCCGATCGGAGTGTGGAAGTCCTGATGCCCGAGTTCGGCGAAGCGCTCGACCGTTTTCGAATCGTCAACTTCTTCCCGCGCGAAGAAATCAACGACGCCGGACGGACCGTGCACTCGCAGCACTACACGCTTCAGGCTCCAACCTCGGGGCCGCATACGATTCCCGCCATCCTCATCGAATTCATCGACATGAGAACCGGACAGAAATCCGCACCCGAAGGACAAGATGCCTACGAGATCCTGACGGAAGGCATCCCCTTCGAGGTGGAGTCGGTCATGCCCGAAAGCACCCGAACCGAGCTCCACCCCGCACTCGGTCGCCTTGAAGAGCCCGACTCCCGACAAACCCATCTCTTCTTCTGGGGAATCGGAGGCCTGGTCCTCCTTGGACTCATCGTGGCGTCGGCCTGGTATTTCCTGAAACGGGACCCCACCACCAGCGCGTGGGAGATCGCCCAGAAAGAGCTGGACGCGCTGCTTCTGACCCCGCGGCCCCGGTCTGAGGACATCGGCCCCTTCTTCGTGGCTCTCTCCGATCTCGTCCGACGCTATCTCGAAAACCGCTTTTCCCTGCGCTCTCCCGAGCTGACCACGGAACGCTTTCTCGAGCTGGTTTCCGACTCCCCCGACCTCAGCCGCAAGCACCAGAGCCTGCTTCAAAATTTTCTCAACCAATGCGATCTGGTCAAATTCGCCGGCCACATCCCCACATCAGAGGCCATCGAGGAAGTGATCCGTGCGGCTCGACTCTTCCTGGACGAGACCCGCGAAACCGGCGAACCCCAGCCCCTCGATCCCGCTGGAAATCCACCTCATGGAAACGAGGTGAGAGAGCAATGAGTGGCTTCGAATTTCGCGACCCGGCCTTCCTCTTCCTCCTCGCACTGGCCCCGATCCTCTACTGGCTCGCACGAAGAACTCCATCCGCGATCCGGTTTTCGAGTCATCGACTCGTCGCCCATGCACCGAGTTCATGGCGAGTCCGGATGCTCCCCCTGCCTCCCGCCTGCCTGGCCCTGGCCGGGGCCTTGCTGGCCATTGCTCTCGCCGGTCCGCGCACGGGCGATGCCGAGACCCGAATCTTTCGCGAAGGCATCGCCATGATGCTCGTGGTAGACCAATCCGGCTCCATGAACGCACGCGATTTCGTGGAAGACGACACCAGCATCGATCGACTGAATGCCGTCAAGCAGGTCCTCCAAAGATTCCTCGGACTCGACGGCGAATCCGCCGGTCGACCGGACGATCTGGTGGGCCTTGTTTCTTTTGCTCGCTATGCGGACAGCACCGCCCCCCTGACCCTGGATCACCGGAACCTGGGGGCCATCCTGGAGCAAACGCAGATCGTGACCAATCCCGAAGAAGACGGGACGGCCGTGGGCGAAGGACTGGCACTGGCCGTCGAACGACTGCGAAGAAGTGAGGCCCAGAGCAAAGTGGCCATCGTCCTGACCGACGGCGTCAGCAATGCAGGCGACATTTCCCCAGGACAAGCCGCCGAACTCGCAGCCGCCTACGACATCAAGGTCTACACGGTCGGGGCCGGCCGAACCGGCTATGCCCCGGTCCCCGTCCGCTGGCGAGGTCGCGAAATCCTCCAGCAGGCCTATGTCGAACTCGACGAACGGACCCTTCAGGAAATCGCCGAAAGGACCGGCGGTCGATATTTCCACGCTGACAACCTGGACGCCCTCTCCGAAATCTACGACGAAATCAACGAACTCGAACGCAGTGAAATCGTCGAGCTCCGTTACATGCAATACGAGGAGCATTACGCAGAGTTCGCTCAGGGCGCGGCCGCCTGTATCGTTCTCGCCGCCCTGCTCTCCGGCACCTTGCTCAGGAGACTGCCGTGAGTGGAATCCAGTTCGCGCAGCCGGAGTGGGCCTACGCGCTTTGGGCCGTGGCCGCCATCGCCATCCTCTTGACCGTCCTCGAATTGCGAAGCGGGCGGGACCTCGACCGCTTCGTGAAAGCGGACATGCAGGATCGCCTCGTACGGCGACTGCCCAGCGGGCGCCGTTTCAGCCGCCTGGCCCTCCTTGTGCTGGCCCTGACCGCCATTGTCATTGCACTCATGCGACCTCAATGGGGCATCGAGTTCATCAAGAGTCCGCAGGTCGGAGCGGAGATCATGGTGGCCCTCGATGTCTCGCGCTCCATGCTGGCCGAAGATGTCGCCCCCAATCGACTGGAGCGTGCCAAGGCCGAGATCCGGGACCTGCTGCCCTACCTGGAAGGCGATCAAGTCGGCCTGATTGCCTTCGCGGGTCGAGCCAGCGTACTCAGCCCGCTCACCCCGGACTTCGGCTTCTTGCGGCTGGTTCTCGATAACGTCCGCGTGGGCAGCGTATCCAAAGGGGGCACGCGACTGGAAGAGCCCATCCGGAAGGCCACCGAAGGATTTGGCAGCACCGGTGACCTGTCTCGCGTGCTGCTCTTCTTCACCGACGGTGAAGACCACGACTCGTTCCCTCTCGACGCGGCCAAAGAAGCGGCCGAACGCGGAATCCGGATCGTGATCATCGGCTTCGGAGACGAAGCGGGCAGTGAAATGTGGGTGACCGACCCCCTCTCCGGTGCCCGCACGCGGATCGTGGACGCCGAAGGCCGACCGGCCATCAGCCGCCTCGATGGCGAGCTTCTTCGCGAACTGGCTTTGACCACCGAAGGGGCCTACGTACCGGCCGGCACGGGCGTTCTAGACCTGCAGTCCATCTTCGAGGCCCACCTGCGCCCCCTCATGCGTGGCGAGGGTGAATCGGCCGGCCATACGGTGCAGAAAGAAGGCTTCGGCTGGGCTCTGCTGGTCGCCTGGCTCGCCCTTCTGGGACACGGTCTCCTGACGCAACCCCGAGCCCGACAAGCCGCTCCCTGGGCGCTCCTCATCGCACTCTTTCTCGTCACACCGGACGCCCGGGCCCAGACCGGACCGAGTCCCCCCCAGCCCGCCGAAGCCCTGGAGTCAAGTGAGCCTTTGGGGGACCCGGCTCCCCACGCCCGCCTCGATGTCCCTGAAAACCCGAGAGAAGCCTACAACCGGGGGGTCGGCGCACTCGAAAAAGGCGAACTCGATGATGCAGAAAGACTCTTTGAAGCAGCCCGACAAAACGCGCGCGGAGACGGATCCCTCCGGTTTCAGTCCACTTACAATCAAAGCTGGGTCGAAGTCGAACGCGGTGAAGAACAACTCGCCGAAGATCCCGCCGCCGCGCTGAAACACCTCGAACGAGCGAGCGATTGGCTCCGTGAAGCGATCGCCCTGAGACCCGAAAACAAGACCGCCCGCGTCAACCTGGAAATCCTTCTGCGACAGATCCTCCTGCTCACCGACGCGATGGCGGCCCAAAACCCAACCGACATTCCAAAGCGGCTCGATGCGCTGATCGACAGTCAGAGAACGGTGACACGGGATATCCGCGCGGTGGCTGGACAGTTCGAAGAAAAACCGGAACTCGATGCCGACGAAGCCACTCGGATGCGCTTTCGAGGAGTGGCCGTGGCGCAAAGGCAGGTCCTCACCGAAGCCGGCCAACTCGCCAAGACCATCGGGGAAGAGCTTTCCAACCTGCAGCAGAAACCTGCCGAAGAGCGCACACCGGAAGAGGCCATGCAGATCGCCTCACTGGAAGGCGTGCTCCATTATCTCCACCGCAGCCGGGAACGGGTCGGCCAGGCACGTGTACAACTCAGAAGGCGCCAGGCCACCCGGGCCCATCGGCGTGCCGTCACCGGTCTCTTCGAACTCAAACGCGCTCGCGAACAGATGCAGGGCCCCATCGAATTGATTGATGGCCTCATACGGGACAATCGACAACTCGCAGAAGAAAGTGCCCTGCTTCTCTCCGGTACCGTGGACTTCAACGCGCCTTCTTCATCACCCGCATGGACACCCCCGCCCGTCCCCACCTGGCTGGATGCGGACTACCTTGAAGAAACGGCACGAAGCCTGGCGGACCGCACATCGGAACTCAATGCCAAGCTCTCCGCCGGCATTGGTCAGAACCAGGATGGCGCGGATCCGGCCCAGCAGAAGATCATGGAAACACTGAAAGCAGCGCAACCCCACGTGGAGCACGCCGCCGGCAAGCTCGCCGATTCAGCCGACTCCCTGGGTCGCCATGAAACCGAGGAGGCTCTTCAGGAAGAGTTTGCAGCCCTCAAGTCCCTGGCGGAAGCCCGCGAGCAATTCCTTGATCTCAAGGGCTTGATTGAAACCGCTTGGACGGACGAATCCCGAATTCTCGCCATCCTGGAGAACGAAAAAGAAGAAGAGGCGCTGGCTGAACTCGCCGGGGCCCTATCCGACCTTCAAAAGAGGAACCTGGAGAGGGCCCAACGCATGGGGGGGCTGATCGAGGAGCAGAGCGAATCATTGGCAGCCCCTTCCCCCGGCGAGCAGCCCCCGAGTGAAGAGGAACTCAAGGCTCAGCAAGAGAAACTCGAACTGGCCAACGGAATTCTCGCCCTGGTGGAGTCCGCCATGCGCGGAGCCCAGAAATCATTGAGCGGGATCGGTCACCAGGCCACCGCACGAAAGAAATCCATCGAACGGGCCGGCCAGGCGATCCGCGGCCTCGAAGGCCTGCGTCGCCTCTTCTTCTCGATCATTGAGCACTTGAAAGAAGTCGCCCAACTGCAGTCCAGACTCGGTGACGAAACGGAGGAAGTCGCAGGAAAAGGAGCGGACCCGAGATGGTTCGGCCCCCTGGAAAAACATCAGCAAGAACTTGCGGAACGCTCCGAAAAGCTCGCAGAGATCCTTCACGAGCAGTCCTTTGCCCAACCCGAGGAGTTGGTCGGACAGGAAGCGGCTCAGGATCCCCAGGCGGCCGAAGAGGCCGCCGAACGTTTGACCCAGGCTTCCGAATTGGTCCTGATGGCCAGTCAGGATATGCTCGCGGCGGCAGACGGATTGGAAGTCGAGGAGTCGAGCGAGGACCCGGACACCGAGCCGCCTCTGCCCGACCTTGAAACCATTCAGGGTCAACAAGATGCGGCGTTGGAAAAACTGGCTGAGGCCCTGGCCATTCTTGAACCACCCCAACCCGAATCCCAGCCCCAGGACCCAGAACAGGATCAGGAAGAAAACGAGCAGCCAGAACCCCAGGATCAGGATACCGGGGCCGCGGAGCCTTCCCCTCAAGAAGAAACGGAACCAGCCAAGGACCCGAATCAGCTGCTTCAATCCGTCCGGGACCGGGAAGCAGAAAGGCATCGACGAAAGCAGGACGATGAAACCAGTGGCTACAACCCCGTGGAAAAGGATTGGTAGGGCATGATGACCCTCCTTCTCGAGGCCCCGTTCGCCGGCCGTGTCCTCCCCGGGGCCCTTCTCGGAGCCGTGCTCGGCCTCATCCTGTGTTCGGCCAGCGCCGCCCCGGCCGCCTCTCCATCCGCACAACTCCGGGTCTCACGCGCCCCCTACCATGTGGGCATTCCCATGGAAGTGCAGGTGCATGTCAGCGGATTCGAGCGAGAGCCCGAGCCCACTTGCGAAGCGGACGCTCCTGAAGGAGGCTCACTTCGTTTCATCGGACTGATCCCCAACGTCAGCACCCAGATCAGCATCGTCAATGGACGAACCACACGATCGGAGACGGTCAGCTTCGTCTGTCAGTACCAACTGACTCCGCGACGGGAAGGGCTTCTCCGCCTCAGCCCTTTCCGGGTGACCCAGGATCAGCAGACCCTGGAAACCACGGCCTACACCATCGAAGCCGAGGCGCTGAAGCCCGACCCCAAACTCAAGCTCAAGCTCCGCATTCCCGACGAACCGGTCTTCGTCGGCCAACAGGTTCCTGTCGAAATCGAATGGTGGGTGGACGAAAGGCTTCAGCAGAGCATCCAGAGTTACGAAATCCGCAGCGGACTTTTCGATGATCCGGACACATTCCGTTTTCTCCCGGACCAGAAGAACCCCGGCAACCAGCAGACCCTCAACATCCAGACCTCGGAGGATCAGCTCATCCTCCCAGCCCAAGCCCGGGAAGAGAGAGAAGACAACAACCGGTACGTGGTCATCACATCGGAACGAACCTTGATCCCACTGCGGGCGGGCCAATTCCGACTGGAGGGAGCCACCGTCAATGCCAACGAAGTCACTTCATGGCGTCGTGACCTCTTCGGGGGGCGACGTCCGGCCGCCACCCGGCCGATCTTCGCGAAGGATTCAGACCGGACCCTGGTGGTCAAGCCTCCGCCCGCCGCAGGCCGGCCCGACAGTTTCAGTGGCGCCGTGGGCAAGGGATTCAGCTTCGCGGTCGAAACCGATCGAAGCGTGGTTCAGGCCGGCGATCCCATCGTCTTGACCTTCACCGTCAGTGGATCCGGCGAACTCGGTCCGGTGGGTCTTCCTTCCCTGGAAGACCTGCTCCCACCGGACCGCTTCCGGCTTCCCGACAACGAGATCGCAGGTCAGGTCGTGGCCGGAACCAAGGCCTTCCGGGTCCCGGTTCGTGTCATCGATGAAACCGTCACCGAGATCCCCGCCCTTCCCTATTCGTGGTTCGATCCGGAGTTGGCTGAATACCAGACCACATACTCCCTCCCCATTGCACTCTCGGTCAGGCCGGCCCAGATCGTCTCCGCCGACGATGTCGTTTCCGCACGCTCCGATGCCACCGGCTCCAACCCCAAAGAAGATCGGGCGGACTCCGCGGATACAAATCGAGGAGGACCGGAATCCCGATCCTTCGCCACCCGTGAGGCGGACCTCGCCATTGAAATCGATCGAGACGCCTTGAAGGCACAGCCGGGCTTGTCGACCTCGAGCCAATGGGTCCTCTATGGCCTTTCCACTTTGGGACTGCTGGCCGCATGGATCTTTTCGCGAAGGCGGGATGCCAGCCCAGGGCGGGCTCAACAGCGAGCCCGAGAAAAGGCCCTGCGCACCCGCATCGAACGTGCTCGCCACCAGGCGCCCGACCAGGCGCTGACCGAAATCGCCGCCGCTCTCCGGGAACTGGCCGCCAGTCGACCGGAAGCCGTCAGCCAGGAAGTCGGAGACTTCATCGCCGCATGCGATGACATCCTGTACGCACCCGGGGAAAAGCCAGCCGAGAAACGAGTCCAGGAAAACGCAGATCGAGCCCTGGAGTTGGCCGACGCCATCATCACTCATCGCACAGAGGATTCGGAATGAAGAGTCCCAAACAGACGATCTTGCGCTGCCTTTCGTGGGCCATGGCCGGAGCCCTGGCCATACTGATTGCGAGCCCGGCCCTGAGTCAGACGGATGAAACCTTGAATGAGGCTCTCACCGCCTATGCCGAAGGCATGCAGAGCGAAGACCGGGATATCCGGATCCAGCGCTTCACGGAAGCCGAAAGACTCTTCCGGGCTTCGCTTGAAAGCAACGGCGCCAGCGCAGCCCTCTGGACCAACCTGGGCAATGCGGCCTTACAGGCCGAGAGACCGGGGTCGGCCATTCTCGCCTATCGCCGTGCCCTCATCCTGGATCCGGCCTACGCCCGCGCCAAGAAGAATCTGGATCATGCCCGAGAACGCATGCCGGACTGGGTTCCCACGCCCGCATCCGGCGGCCTCTTCGATACCTTCTTCTTCTGGCATAACACGCTCGCGGGTTCGACCCGAGCCACCCTCGCCGTCCTGAGCTTCACCGGCCTTTGCCTCCTGCTCTCCGGCTCTCTGCTCCTACGACTTCCCCTGCTGCGCTACCCCGCCTTCTTGTTCGGACTCATCTGGGTCGCGCTGATCGCGTCCGCCCTGGTGGATCCCTCTCGATCCGCCCACCTGGAAGCCGTGGTGACCGTCCCGGAAGCACAGGTGCGAGCCGCAGACTCCATCAANGCCCCTCTTCGCTTCGGCCAATCCCTTCCCGAAGGAGCCGAAGTGCGAATCCTCGAGGATCGCGGTGGCTGGCTCCACATCGAGCTCCAGAACGGAAGAGACGGCTGGCTCACCCAGAACCAGGTGAAGCGAGTCGCCCAAAAAGAGTCCTGAGGAATCGCGACAGGCTTCAGTTGTTCTGGATCGAAAGACCACCATCACACATCAGAACGGCGCCATTGATATAGGATGAAGCCGGAAGCACCAGTCCCAAGGTGGCATGAGCCACCTCCTCCGGATCCCCGTACCGCTTGAGCGGCACCCTCCGGCGCGCAAATTTCTCCTTGGCGGCCTCCGGGATCAGGGANGTCATGCCGGTCTCAATGGGTCCAGGACACACGCAGTTGAAAGTGATGCCCTTCACTCCAAGTTCGACGGCCATCGCTCGGGTCAAACCGATCACACCGTGCTTGCTCGCCGTGTATGCGCTGACATAGGGCTGCGCACCCACCCCCTCCGTAGAGGCGATATTGACCACCCTCGCTGCGTCACTCTTCTCAAGGCAAGGCAAGGCCGCCCGCACCAGACGCACATGAGCGGTCAGGTTCACATCCATGACCTGGGACCAGCTGTCTTCATAGTCCTCGGCCTCGATCCTGGCTGGAACGGAGATCCCTGCGTTGTTGATCAGGATGTCCAGCCCACCAAAAGCCTGAATCGCGCCTTCNACCACTTTGTCTGCGGTCTCCAGTTGCCCGAGGTCGGCCGCAAAGCCCTGCACATCCCCGCCGGCATCCCGGACCTCCGCCGCCACCTGCTCCACGCCCTCGGCGTGCCGGTCCACCAGGACAAGGCGGGCTCCCTCATCGGCGAAGAGATGAGCCGTCGCCCGACCCATCCCACTGGCCGCCCCTGTCACGAGAGCCACCCGACCTTCAATCGATCGACTCAATCGACTGAGTCTCGTCATCACGATCTCCCTCTCCGGAACCCATTCAAAGAGACGTTGCCACGGAAGGGCGCAGACAGTCCACGCCTCTTCCGGTGCATGGACTCAACCCAGGAACCCCTGCGTGCTGGTTCCCACGACCCACAGAAGCAGGAGACCCGCCCCCCACGAAACCCAACCGTTGTGGACCCGGGACTCCAGCCAGTTACGGAAGAAGAAGAGACTCACGAAGAGTCCCGCAATCATCGCGTTTCGAAGAAAGACCCAGCCCAGGGAAGCGTCCGCCCCTGAGAAGAACCAGCCACCCAGAGAGACCCCCGCAAGCAATGCGAGAGGCACAATGAGCTTTCGAGCCCCAGGCGACATCCAAGCCAATGCACGTTCCAGGACNGGTCGCGGAGGAATGCGCAGATCCTCCGCCTCCGCTCGCTTGCGACCCGCCTCGGAAGAAAACGGTCCCAACTCTCTACTCCGAAGTTCTTCTTTGGCAATCCGGATGAATTCATCGTTGTTGGCCAGCACCATATCCACCAGAGCCACATAACCCACCGGCAGAACCGGAGCCTCGTCGCAGACCCGAAGTGACTGATAGGCCCGCGAAGGGTAGGTGTGGTGATCCGCGTGACGCGAGAGCCCCACCAGGCCGTAGTAGGTGAACCCCGAGTGGGTGTCCCAGGAGTCTGTGGGCTGGACCCGACGCCCTGACCTCTCAAGGCCCCAATGCTCGAAATAATTGACAGCCTCCAGGAGCCGAACCGCAATGAAGGCTTGAAGCAGATAAGCCAGAAAGGCCGGCCAGCCAAAAAACGCCAGGATCCCGAAAGCGATTCCCCAACCCAGGAGGACGCCATGGAGAACCCGATTGGAAAGAGTACGCCGGTCGAAAAGTGACATGTCCACATCACCGAGCCGCGCACATTCAAGCCGCCACGCACTCCGGAACTGGCCTGGCACCGTACGACGCCAGAACTCGGGGAAGGTCTCCCCATAGCGAGCGGTAGCCGGATCTTCAGGCAGCCCGACCCGCACATGATGTCCGCGGAGGTGCTCGGTATAGAAATGCTCATAGAGCACCGAAGCCAGCATGACGCGTCCCAGGAACTGAGCCGGCTTCTGCCTTCGGTGAATCAGCTCATGGGCTGTAATGATCGAAAAACCGGAGCTTCCTCCCACCACGACCACCACCGTAATCGTGTCCAGCGAGAAGATCCCCTGCTCCAGGAAGAGATGGACCAAACCCGCAAGCATCACGAAATGAATGAGCGCCAGGCCGTAGACAAGCATGTCGAAGGGCCACGTCGGTAGCGCTTCATCGGGTTGTCTGAATTCAAACCACGGCTTGGTATCGACCCACTGGATCACCGCAAGCGGAACGATGAAAAGAGGAGCGACATACCAGGCGTGGGGACCGCTCCAAACGAAAGCCACCGCAGAGAGCGGAATCGCGAAGACCAACAGATGCATGAACCAAAGACGAAAGGCCCCAGCCTGGGACACTGCGGAAGCGAAATCGGGCGTATCGCCCGCCGTACTGGTACTCATCCTGATTCCTCTCGTCGAGTCAGATCGAACCCATGAGCTCGATGAAACGGAGATCGACCCTCTCCAAACGGGAATCAAACGCTCCATTCACCCTAAAGAGTGCCCGGGCCGGTCTGCCCTGGCAAGCCCGGTGCGAGGAGCCGCCACCCAGGGCCCGAAACCCCACTCTCAGCCTCGCTGCTGTCTCTCCCAGAGCTTGGCGTACTTCAAGAAGACATGGAAAGCCGTCGCCCAGGCGATCACCAGACCCGGAATCCCATCCATGAACCCCCGACGAAGCAGGTAGGCACGCAGGAACCGAGCGGGGGGACGAAACAAGAGGTCCCGCAGGCGAGCACGACGACCGGCCTCCGACAGAGCGCGCGCCGACTCCGCGCTGAATTGCTGGATCCGATCCACCTGATCGGCCAGATCCCGGTAGCTGTAATGCTCAAGGTCTTCGGAAAGTCGATCGATGCGTCCGTCCACTTCAATTCGAGCATGTGGATCATCGCCTACCCATCGCGATCTCGAACGGCGGAAAACGCGCAGCGTCCAATCCGGATAGAAATCTCCGTGCATGATCCATCGACCCAGATGCCATGTGCGGCGATTGACGGACAGTCCACCGAGCCCTTCATCCGGATCGGCCAGTTTTTCCTCGATCTCTGCGGCCAAAGCAGCCGGAACGACCTCATCCGGGTCCATGATCATCACCCATTCATTACGGGCGAGAGAGAGACAATGACTCTTCTGATCGGACTGCCCCGTGTAGGGCCGTACTTCGACACGCGAGGCCCGCTCTCTGGCCAACTGCTCTGTTCCGTCGACACTGCGAGAGTCCACGACGACAATCACTTCGTCGGCGGACGGCAGGGAGTCCAGACAACGCGCCAACTCCAGCTCTTCATCTCGAGCGATCAAACAGATCGAAAGAGGAGCCTTCATCCACGCACTCTGGAAACCGTCGTCACACCCTTGATCCGACCGATCTCCTTCATGACGGCGCTCAAGGTCCGCGTGTCACCGACCCAGAGTTCGAAGGCCTGACTGGCTCGACCCTGCTCATCGTCTGTCGTCACCTTGAGGCCGGCGACATTGATACCCGCAGCCGAGATCGAGTTGACCACCTTGGAGAGGATTCCAGGCCGATTCTGGGAATCCACCTGGACCTTGACCTTTCGCGGTACCGAATGCCGGGTATCCCACTCCACATCCACCCTTCGAGCCGGATCCACCTCGAACACGCGACGGCAGTTGCGACCGTGTACGGTCACCCCCCGACCCCGAGTCACAAAGCCCACCACATCGTCCCCAGGCAACGGGTCGCAACAGCCGCCAAAGCGCACCATCACATCGGACATGCCTCCAACCAACACGCCATTCTGCGCGTCGGGCTCACGACTGGGGCGCTTCTTGAAGAGCCCGAGAATCTTGTCCTGAAGGGGTTCCTGGACTTCCTCAGACCGAGGAGGCGGCTCCTCGCCTTTGAGTTTACGAACAAGCAGAGACGGCGAAAGCTTGCCGTAGCTCACCGCAGCGAAGAGATCATCAATCGCGCCTCCCTTCGCCTCAGACCTGGCCAGCGTCTCCATCTCACCCGAATTCGTCAGGTTGGAAAGCGACAGCCCCGCTTTCCTGAATTCTCGCGAAACACTATCCCGGCCCAGCTGAATCGCGCGCTGGCGTTCAGAGGCCTGAATGGAATGCCGGACCCGACTCCGAGCCTTTCCGGACACGACGAATTCAAGCCAGTCCTTCCGCGGAAACTGATGATCATTGGTGATGACCTCCACCGTATCACCATCCACCAGGACATGTCTGAGCGGAACCATCTTGCCGTTCACGCGAGCTCCAGCGCAGCGATCCCCCACCTCACTGTGGATCGCGTAGGCGAAATCCACCGTCGAAGCACGCCTTGGAAGATTGATCACCTCACCGCGAGGAGTAAAGACGAAGACCTCGTCAGGGAAGAGATCCATCTTGACCGTATCAAGGAATTCATGGGGATCCGCCATGTCGCGCTGCCACTCAAGCAATTGCCGCAGCCAACTGAAGCGATTCTCATCCTGCGGATTTTCGGGCTGTCCGGACTTGTACTTCCAATGGGCCGCAATGCCGTATTCGGCATCTTCATCCATCTCTCGAGTCCTGATCTGGACTTCCATCCGCTCGCCGTAGGGACCGATGACCGTCGTGTGCAGGGATCGATAGCCATTCGGTTTCGGATTCCCGATGTAGTCCTTGA
>NZGT01000129.1 GCA_002691025.1 Spirochaeta sp.
CTCGCTCCGGATCGTCGAGCAGATGGTCGAAGGCGGCGTTGACCTGATGGAGCTCCAGGTCCCGTTTTCCGAGCCCATCGCAGACGGTCCCGTCATCCTGCATGCCAACCAGCAGTCCCTCGAAGCGGGTTCGACGGTGGATCGCTGCTTCGAATTTGCGGAGGCAGTCAGTCAGCGGTTCGATATTCCTTTTGTCCTGATGACCTACTACAACATCCTGTTCAAGTTCGGGGTTTCCGAATTTGCAGACCGCATGGCGGCGGCGGGGTTGCGCGGGGCCATCGTGCCGGATCTGCCTCCGGAAGAAGCCGGAGACTATCTCGAAGCCATGGGGCGCAATGAGCTCGACCCGATCTTCATCTTTTCACCCAATACCACGGATGCCCGAATGGATCTGATCTCTTCCCGGGCGGGTGGGTTTGTCTATTGTGTGGCCCGCAAAGGAGTCACTGGCGCGGAAACCTCGTTCTCGGCCGACTTCGAGGCCTATCTTTCGCGTTGCAGTGCCGCGACGGAGTTGCCCCTGGCCCTGGGGTTCGGTGTGAAGGACGCGGCCGATGTCGATTTTCTTCGGGGGCAGGTCGACATTGCGGTGATCGGCACCGAGACCCTCCGGGTCGTGGATGATCGCGGAGTGGAGGCCGTGCGAGGCTTTATCGAAGCGTTGCGTTGAGGAAGTGTCGTGCCCGCGAGTCGCGAGGATCCTGGTTGGGTTGACGCGACCCTAGTTGGAATAGGCCATGCTTGGCAGCCAGGTCACCAGCGCCGGCCAGGCCAGGATCAGTCCGCCTCCCAGGATCTGCAGAAGGACGAAGGGAGCTACGCCCCGGTAGATGATCGGGGTGTTGATTTCGGGTGGCGCCACCCCTTTCAAGTAGAAGATGGCAAAGCCCACCGGCGGTGTCAGGAAGGAAGTCTGTAGGCAGACCGCAAAAAGCACAGTGAACCACACGAGATCAAACCCCAGATTGACCACCACCGGAGCCACCAGGGGAAGAACGATCAAGGTGATCTCAATCCAGTCGAGAACAAAGCCCAGCAGGAAGGTGAAGAGCAGGATGAGGAGCAGGGTGCCGTAGGGTCCCAGCTCCATTCCCAGAAGCGCTTCGTGGATGAGGTGGTCGCCGCCCAGACCCCGTAGCACCAGCGAGAAGGCCGTGGCTCCGAGGAAGATGGCAAAGATGTATCCCGTGGTCCGGGTCGTCTCCTGGAGGACTTCGCGAAGCGTCTGCCCTGAGAGTTGACGCTTGACGAGAGCCAACAGGAGCGCCCCGAAGGCGCCCACACCGGCGGCTTCCGTGGGCGTCGCGATGCCGAAAAAGATGCTGCCCAGCACAGCCAGGATCAGGGCGGCTGCAGGGAGGCTCGCCCCCAGCGCATCGAGGATGATGGTCCGGTCCACGGGCGGGGCGTCGTCGGGGACCGGTGCACTTTCAGGCTTCAGGATCGCATAGCCCAGGATGTAGAGGACATAGAGTCCACCGAGGAGGGCCCCGGGGATGAAGGCGCCCAGGAAGAGATCGCCCACCGACATGGCCAGTCGGTCGGCCATGAGGACCAGCATGATGCTCGGCGGGATCAGGATGCCCAGGGTGCCCACCGCGCAGACGGTTCCGGTGGCGAGGGCGGGGTTGTACCCGGTTTTGAGCATGGGCGGGAGGCCGAGCAGGGCCAGAAGAACCACCGAGGCGCCGATGATTCCGGTGGTGGCGGCGAGGAGGATCCCGATCAGGGCCACGGTGATGGCGAGTCCGCCTCGAACCCGGCCGAAAAGTCGAGCGATGTTGCGCATGAGTTCGCCTGCAATCCCGGATCGGTCCAGCAGCAGTCCCATCAAGATGAACATGGGAAGCGCGACCAGGACCCAATTGTCCATGATGGACCAGATGCGCTCGACGAGAAGGGAAGTGTACGACCAGTCGACTCCGGTATAGAGACCGAGATCGCGCTCGAACACGATGGCAATGGCCGTGAAGAGCACCGCCAAGCCGCCGAGTACCCAGGCCACCGGAAAGCCAGTGAAAATCAGCCCGATGAAGAGTGCGAACATCGCGATGGCGAGAAATTCCCGGGCTTCCATGGGCTCAGTCCTTCCCGCTCGGAATGGGCGATCCGAACAGGAAACCACCGACGCGCATCAGTCGAGCCAGGAAGGCCAGGACAAGCAGAAGGAAACTCAAAGGCAGGGCCGACTTGATGAGGAAGCGGCCCGGGAGTCCGCCGGGGGAGACCGAGATTTCCCCGGTCGAATAGGATTCCACTACGAACGGCACCGAGAAGTAGAGAACCAACGCACAAAAAGGCAGCGCGAGAAGAAGGATGCCGTAGAGATCCACCCAGGCCCGCATGCGAGGAGAGAAGCGTTCGCTCAAGACATCGACCCGGATATGGCTGTCGTTCTTGACGCAGTACGCAAGGGCTCCGAGAAAGCCCACGGCATAGAGGTGCCACTGGGCTTCTTCGAGCTCGATGCGACCGGATGAGAACACGTAACGCAGCGTGACATTGAGGACCACGACGCCCAGGAGCAGAAGCCAGACCCAGGAGAGGGCTCGCCCGATGCTTTCCAAGGCCGCTTCGATCCTTCTTGAAAGCGCCGTGTCGGGGAGTGGGGTCCCTTCCGTTTCGAGGTTCGCATGCTCTTGCCTATTGTCCAGGGCCGGCGACTCGCTCATGGGCGGTCCGGGTACGCGATCTGGAGCCAGGTGTCGTACTCGCGTTCAAACTCTCTTTGCGACTCGAGCACCCGGGCGAAGTCTGCATTCTTGGCGGCTTCCCGGTCGAGGATACGCTGGGTTTCAATTCGCAGAGCCTCGAGGATGGCAGGGGGAATCGTCTCCGTCTGGATCCCATCTCGTTCGTATTGCGCGAGGACTGGAGCCTGCAGTGCTTCGGCGCGAGCCAGGTTTCGTGTGACTGCGGCCGTGCACGCGACCTCAAGGGTCGCTTGGTCGCCGGGGCTGAGCTCTTGCCAGGACTCGAGATTGACCACGAGGTGCATGGCGGTGAAAGGCTGATGCCAGCCCGGGAAATAGTTGTACCGAGCGACGCGATCAAAGCCGAGCTGTTGGTCTACGACGGGAAGGGAGAACTCGGTAGCGTCGATGGCGCCCCGTTCCAGGGCCTGGAAGATTTCTCCTCCCGGAAGCAGGGTCACGGATGCGCCCAACCCCTGGATGACTTCACCCCCGAGGCCAGCAAAACGGATCTTGAGTCCAACCAGGTCTTCGGTGCTCTCAAGAGGCTGCCTGAACCAGCCGGCGGTTTCGGGTCCGATCAATCCGCAGAGGATGGGTTCGACGCCAAGCGGCCGATAGATTTCCTGTGCGAGTTCGCGCCCCCCGGCTTCATACCACCAGGTTGAAAAACCGACGGGTTCAAACCCGAAAGGAACCGCGCCAAAGAGCGTCGACGCGGGCAGCTTGCCCTGGTCGTAGCCGAGCCAGGTGTATCCCGCCGGGACTTTGTGGTTGCGGACCGTGTCTACAATCTCCAGGGGCGAGACCAGTTCGCCGGGTTCGAAGATCTCAAGACGGATCTGCCCTTCACTGATCGCCTGGACGGCTTCGCTCAACCACGTCGAGTTCTCTCCCAGGACGGGGAGGTTGGTGCTGAAGGCCACAGGCATGCGCCAGCGCACGCGCGAGCTGGGATCGAGGCCGGCTCCGCCGGTTTCCTGCGTGGCGGGCCGCAGGGCCAACGACATCAGCAGGCCTACGCAGAAGGCCGTCAAGACGGCGACAAGGCTGGCTCGATTCGACATGAGGCGGAAGACTCTCCTGCACAGGGACGTTCTTGAAGGGAAGCCTAGCCCTCATTCGAGTCGTGGGCGCCCCTTGGCGGCTCGTATCGCAAAGTCATGTTTCACATATCCATCGCGAAGGGCCCCGCTCTCTGGACCCTGAGGCGCGAAGCGACTCAGTCTTCGAGCAGCGACGGAGCGAAGTCAAGCGGAGCTCGTTTTCCGAGGAGTTCCAACACGGTGGACGCCACGGCGGACAGTCCTGCGGGCTCGTTCTGCGGGCGCAGGCGCAGTGCCTGGCCGGGCGCATAGATGTGAAGCGGAACCGCATTCAGGGTGTGGCTTGTCATCACTTTGTTTGCGCCGCTTTCGGTGAGGATGGGTTCTCCGGTTTTCTTGTCCAACATGAACATGCAGTCGGCGTTTCCATGATCCGCCGTGATGACCAGTGCGCCTTTCATTTTCTCGATCACGGGAAGAAGGCGTCCGATCTGCAGATCCACGGTCTCGACGGCTTCTATGGCGGCTTCTCGATGCCCCGTATGCCCCACCATGTCTCCGTTCGCGTAGTTGACGCGGGCATGGGGGTAGCGTTGGGTNAGGAGTTCTTCGATGAGACGATCCGTGATGGCCTCGGCTTTCATCCGGGGTCTTTCCTCGAAGGGCACATTTTCGCTGGGGATCTCAATGTATTTTTCGAGACCTTCGTCGAAGTATCCACTGCGGTTGCCGTTCCAGAAGTAGGTGACGTGTCCGTATTTCTGGGTCTCGCTGATGGCCAACTGGGGGATCTGGTTGCGCGCCAGGTATTCACCCAACGTGCAGTCAATGGCGGGCGGTTGCACGAGGTATCGGCTGGGGAGAAGAAGGTCTCCGTCATATTGCATCATGCCCGCATAGAGGACATNCGGGACCGANCCCCGCTCGAAGTGGGGGAAGNCCTCGGCTTCAAAGGCCTGGCTGATTTCGATGGCGCGGTCTCCCCGGAAGTGGAAGAAGATGACCGCGGCGCCGTCCTTGATTTGGCCGTTGGGCTTGTTGTCCTCGCCGGCGATGACGAAAGCGGGCAGGAACTGGTCACTGACGCCCGGCTCTTCTTCGCGCAGGGTCAGGATGGCTTCCCGGGCCGAGGCAAAGGTGCGTCCCTTACCCTGTACATGGGTTTGCCAACCGCGCTCCACCATGGCCCAGTCGGCTTCATAGCGGTCCATGGTGACCCACATGCGACCGCCACCCGATGCGATCCGGTAATCGCGCTCGGCTCTCTGGTTGATGTTCTGGAGAAGGGCTTCCAGCATGTCGATGTACGTGAGGGCGCTTTGTTCGGCCACGTCCCGACCGTCAGTCAGGATGTGGATGCGGACCTTCGGGACGTCTTCCTGATTGCAGCGTTCGATCATGGCCAGGAGATGGTCGATATGGCTATGAACGTTCCCGTCCGAGAGGAGACCCATGAAGTGCAGGGGTTCGCCTGAGTTCCGAACCCGGCTCGTGAGGTCCTGCCAGGTCTGACCTTCGAAGAGTTCGCCGGAAGCCAGGGCTTGTGCGACCAATTTTGCCCCCTGGTCGAAGACGCGGCCTGCCCCGATGGCATTGTGTCCGACTTCGCTGTTTCCCATGTCGTCTTCGCTGGGCATGCCCACCGCCTGGCCGTGGGCTCGCAGGCTCGTGGTCGGAACCGTCTGGGCGAGTCGGTCAAGGTGGGGGGTCTGGGCCAGCCAGACCGCGTCCGATTCATCGCGTCGGCCGATTCCCACACCGTCCATCACGCACACCACCACCGGACCTTCGACGCCCGGAAAAGACGGATGTTTCTCGAGTTTCCAGTTCATGGGTTCAGACTCTCGCGCGATGCAGGCCAAGGAGGCCTGGGCCCCGATGGGGTAGTATGCTGCTCTTCAAAGCGGAGTGTGGCAGCGCGGTGGCTGAATCACAACCGTGTGCCGTGCACGCTCCCTCAGCCCCTGGAAGACAGAAAGAGTTGCATCCATGAGATTCATCGAGTGTGCCGCGTTTGGACCCCCTGAAGATCTATGTGTCCAGGAAAAAGAAGCCCCCGAGATGCTCCCCGGCTGCGTGCGCGTGGAAGCNAAGGCCTGCGGGGTCTATTTCGTCGACGCACTGATGGTNCAGGGCCTGTATCAGATCCGTCCCACTCCGCCCTTTGTCCCGGGCACCGAGGTGGCGGGTGTGGTGACCGAGGTNGGCGAAGGCGTCGAGGGGTATGCGGTGGGAGACGAGGTCATGGCGGCCCCCGGCCAGGGGGGCTTTGCGGANCAGGTGCTGGTCTCGGAGAAATTGCTCCGGCCCATGCCGCGGGGTTTGTCCTTTGCTCAGGCGGCGGGTTTCTANCAGGCCTATTGCACGGCCTATTTTGCNCTCGTTCANCGGGCTCAGTTGCAGCCTGGGGAAACCATCCTGATCCTCGGCGCGGCGGGGGGCGTCGGGCTTTCGGCCATCGACGTCGCCAAGGCNATCGGCGCTCGGGNGATCGCCGCGGCTTCGAGCGAGGAGAAGTTGGCTTTATGCCGGGCTCAAGGGGCAGACGANGTGATCCTCTACAGTGAAGAAGATCTCAAGACCCGNGCCAAGGNGCTTTCCGGGGGCGGGGTGAANGTCNTCTATGACCCGGTCGGGGATGCTTTTGCGGAGCCNGCTCTCAGGACTCTGGCTCCGGAGGGCCGCTATCTGGTGATTGGTTTTGCGGGCGGCGAAATCCCCCGCGTCCCATGGAACNTGATNCTCCTCAAGCAGTGTCAGGTGGTGGGCGTGAATTGGGGTGGCTGGGCGGTGAGTCATCGCGAAGAGAACGAAGCTCTTTTTNCTTCNTTGCGNGAATGGGTGGAAGACGGCCGACTCAATCCTGTGGAGCCGACCCTCTATCCANTNGAAGGGCTGCCCCAGGCCCTGCGGGCNCTCCTGGACCGGAAGATCGTGGGCAAGGCGGCGTTGAGCCTGGATTGATTCAAGAAAGCGCCCGTTGAGGCTCGGNCTAGGCCGACTTCTCGGGCGAGATTTCCTCGAGTTCCCTTCCGCTGGTTTCGGGAAAGAAATAGAGGACGAGAAAGGGCGCGAAGAGGGCGCCCACCACNATGATCGAGACCGCGTTCCAGTGCGAGTCGAATATGCCATAGAGGATTGATTCGGTAATGAGGCCCAGGGCCCCACCCAGGGTCCCCACGATCATGCGCGCACCCGAGGCCGTGGTCCGGTACGAAGTCGGAAAGATTTCATTTCCGATGGCTCCGAGAACCACGCCGCCCGCCATCCCGGCGAAGATCATGCCGACCCAGAGAGGCGCGAGGATCCAGCCGGACATCTGGTAGAAGGCAATGACCAGAAGCGGTTGGGCGAACAAGAAAGCCGCGGTGACCTTTTTTCGTCCGTATTGATCAGAAAGACGTCCCGCGTAGGGCCCCCCCACGATGCCGATGGCCCCTCCGAAAAAGCCCATGACCGAGTATTGCCAAGGGAGCCAACCGTGGGCTTCCTGCAGATACTTGGGGCCGAAGAATCCCGCCGCATTCTCCGTAAAATTCAACAGGAAGATCACGACGGCCACGACCAGGATTCGCCCCGGGTACATGCGGGCGAGATCAATGACGGGACGGATCCAACTCGCCTTTTCTTCCTGCTCACTCTGGTGATCCACGAACCTTTGTGTTTCAGGCAGCGTTCGCCGCATCCAGGCCACACAGGCGAGGGGGATGAGTCCAACCAGATAGAGGGCTCGCCAGCCGAAGGGCAGGATTTCCACGAAACCGAAGAGCACAATGGCGAGCCCACTTCCGCATGCAGCGAGGGCCGCCAGCGCTCCCACCCCCCAGCCCCGATCGGCGGGGTCGAGTTCTTCGGTGACGACCACGTATGCGAGCATGAGTTCGGCCACCGCAAACATGCGGGCGAAGAACTGGAGAACGACGAAGGTTGCGGTGTCCTGGGCGAACGCGGTGGCGCCTGTGAGAATCGTATAGAGCACGATGGTGACGAGAAGAACGCGCCTTCGACCCAGGCGATCGGCGAGGAGGCCGAAGAAGAAGGCGGGCAGGGCGCCCAGTCGGACGATGGCGCCGAGGTCGCCGATCTGGGATTCGGGGATGCCGAGATCCGCCTGGATCTGGACCAGGGCGAGTGAGAAGAGATGGAGATCGTATTGATCAAAAATACATGCCACGCCCAGCAGGCCTATGATGCGCCACTGATGGCGNGTCAGGCGTGGGACAGGGGCGAGGAAGGGNGCGGCNNCCAGCCATNNGGGNCGGTAGTGCTCTTCNNNCNCNNGGCTTTCNNTGTTTTNNTCTTCGNTCACANTGGCTTNTGTCNCTGTTTNCNGAGGNTNNNGANTNAGGGNGCTTTTTCGGANTCGGTCTTGACCCAGCCGGTGGCTTCTTCGAGACCCTGCCTGGCCACCATGCGGCGAACAAATCCGGGCATCCATCCGCGGGTCTTCATATCGATGGAGTAGAAGACGCGGGACTGCCCGGGTTCGCTCGGGTGGGGAAGCACGGCCCAGTATCCGACGGATTCATCGAGGTCACTGAGCTTGTCGTAGTCGAGCGTCCAGGTCACGAATCCATTTTCGGGTTGGTAATCGTGGCGAATGAAATACTCGTAGCGAAGGCCCATGACCCGGATCACCATGCGGACCCGGAGGTCGTTCCCGTTGCGGTAGTAGACCTCGCTTTCGGCCATGCGCGGCACCATGTCGGGGTATTGGTCAAAAGCTCCGATTCTGTCCCAGACGACTTCGGGCGGCGCCTTCACGTCGCGCACCGCGGTGCCTCGGCCTCCGCTCTTTTCTTCCAACGTTGTGAGGACGGCTTCCCCTTGACCCAGGCGAGCTTCTTCCTCTTCGCTCAGGGTGACGCGTGGGGGTGACCCTTCGAACGGGGTCACGATGCCTTGATGAGGATGCGGCTTCAGGGGATCCGCCGCCTGGGCGGAAAGGTTCACCAGGAGAACCATGAAAACGGTGATGTACCGTTGGGAGACATTGCTCATCATCGGGTTTTCTCTCGAGGTGAGCTTGCTCAGGCGGCTTTCGAGAAGATCAGGGCGCTGGTGGGGACGGCGGTGCCGGCTGTCACCAGGACGTTTTCCACATCGGGAACCGGGTTGACCGATGACCCTCGTACCTGACGCACCCCCTCCGCGATGCCATTCATGCCGTGGATGTAGGCTTCCCCGAGTTGGCCGCCGTTGGGATTGATGGGAAGCCCGCCGCCCATCTCGATGTTGCCGTGCTGGATGAAGTCCTTGGCTTCGCCTCTTTCACAGAAGCCGAACTCCTCGAGCTGGGGCAGGACCAGAGGCGTGAAGTGGTCGTAGAAGACGGCGGTCTGGATGTCCTTGGCCGAAAGTCCGGTGTCGGCCCAGAGTTGGCGGGCGCAGAGTTCCATCTCGGGAATGCTGGTGATTTCGTCGCGGTAGTAGCTCTTCATCATCTGCTGGTCGGGGCCGCTGCCCTGGGCCGCAGAGGCGATGACCACGGGATCTTGATTGAGGTCGCGAGCCCTCTCCAGTGTGGTGACCAGGAAGGCCTGCCCGCCGTCGCTCTCCTGACAGCAGTCGAGCAGGTGCAGGGGCTTTACGATGAAGCGGCTTTGCTGGTGGTCTTCGAGTGTGATCGGTTTCTCATAGAAGAAGGCTTTGGGATTGTTGGCGGCGTGCTTCCGGTCGGCCACGGCGATGCGGCCGAAGTCTTCGCTGGTCGCTCCATATTCGTGCATGTAGCGCTGAGCGAACATGGCGACCCAGGAGGCCGGTGTGAGCAGGCCGAAGGGAGAACTCCAACCGAAGTCGACCTCCATCGGGGTGGGGGCGGGCGCCCGGTTCTGCACGCCCGTGCCGAAGCGGGTTTCGGATCGCTCGTTGAAGGCCCTGTAGACCAGACAGTAGTTGCAAGCACCGCTATGCACCGCCATGGCGGCCTGATGGATGGTGCCGCAGGCGGCCCCTCCGCTGTGGTGGATGCGGCTGAAGTGGGAGAGTTCGGGAATGCCGAGGCTGCGAGCCACGTCGATCTCGTGATTTTCATCCACCGTAAAGGTCACCATGCCATCGACGAGTCTCGGATCAAGGCCGGCATCCTGAAGCGCGAGGTCACACGCTTCCACGGCCAGACGCAGGGTGCTGCGTCCTGAATCCTTGGAAAATTCGGTGGCGCCGATTCCGGCTACGGCGGTCTGGCCGGCGAAGGACATGGTCATGGTGAGGACTCCTGGTTTGGGCTCGAGGGTCTAGACTAGCCCGGTTTTTCTTCGTGGGCGCGCCCGGAAAAAAGAGTCCACGGGGCGCCCGGATGTACAGGAGGTCGCTTTGCCGGCGCATTCGGCCGGCCCTGGGGATCCGCTCGCTTGTTCCCCCTTGGTGGGACTATGCTGTCGGGATGAATGGAGAGGTCGATCGCGATCCGGGGGCGGGAGTTGTCGATGTCTGGTTCCAGACGGTGGGTGGGTCCGAGGCTTCCAAGGCCCGGGACGATCTAGCGCTTCTCTCGGCGGATGAATCCGAGCTTCATGTCGGTCTTCGCGAGGAGGCTCGGCTTGAGTACCGGACCGCGCATGCGCTCCTCCGTCGTGTCCTTTCCCGGTATCTTCCGGGTCACCCAAAGGACTGGGTCTTCCGGTCCGATGAAGAAGGGCGTCCTTGCCTGGCCAATGCGCCGGGCGAGTCGCACCTCGACTTCAACTTGTCGCACACAGAGGGGCTGGTGGCGTGCGCGGTGACGGGTTCCGGTCGTGTGGGGGTGGATGTCGAGGTTCTGGACCCACAGAGACCTCTGGACCGGGTCGTGGAGCGTGTGCTTGGAGAGCAGGAGCGGGCCTGGTGGCAGGGGTTGGCCCCCGAGCAGCAGCCCATGGCTTTCCTGGATCTATGGACGCTCAAAGAAGCGCACTTCAAAGCCTGGGCGGAGGGCGTCCGCTGGCCTTTTTCTGGACTTGAGTTTGTTCTCGAATCCGAGGATCAGGCCCATAGGTCGGGGCCCTTTGCTGAAGAGGTCTCAGGGCAAGGCTGGTACTACACACGCCGAAGGCCCACACCGCAGCATCGCATGGCGGTGGCATTTCGGGGAAGCGAAAAGCCGCTTTGGAGAGTGGCTTCGTTTCCGGCTTGAGGGCCTTTCGATCAGGCTTCGATGTCGGCGTCTCGGATGGCTTTTTGCGCGAACCGGGTCAGAAGCACGATGACGACCACGGTGACCACTGCCCCCGCGACCTTGAGACTCGTTTGAATCATGTCTTCCTCCGTGCTGGCCAGGTCGGCTGCGGTGGAAC
>NZGT01000130.1 GCA_002691025.1 Spirochaeta sp.
CGGGCGCTTGCAGAACATCTGGTAGTAGGGCTTCAACTTCTCGGCTACGTCCGGGTCATCCACGAGTTCGTCCACTCGATCTCGGATCTCATTCATCTTGTCGAGGTTCGCCAGCCCCAGGATCTCCGGAATATTCGGACTGCCTTCCTCGGTCGCCTTGCGAAAACGCCTGAGCATCTTCCCGATCAAGTCCGTCCAGCCGTCATCCACCAGATCTTCCGCCTGGGGCACACCGGAAACCAGACCGTTGAAATTCTCCATGCGATGCTTGTGCCAGCCCGGCTTGAGGCTGGCCGCCCACTCAGGGTCGGTTGGCTTATTGCCCCGGACATCCACCGAGGACGGCGTGCGCTGGAAAACGTAGAGCTGCTCAGCCGCCTCACCCAGAAAAGGGACGGACTGGATGGCGGTCGCTCCTGTACCGATCACCGCCACCCGCTTATCGTGCAAGCGATCCAGACCACCCAGGGGACCTCCTCCGGTGTACTCATAATCCCATCGACTGGTGTGGAAGGTGTGCCCCTTGAAATCACCGAGACCGGGGATCCCCGGGAGCTTGGGACGATTGAGAGGTCCGTTGGCCATGGCCACAAACCGCCCCCGAAGAGAATCCCCTCGATCCGTAGACACGATCCAACGCGAGGTTTCTTCATCCCAACCAAGATCCGTCACTTCCGTCTGGAAGAAGGTCTGGGGATACAGGTCGTAATGACCACCGATCCGGGAGGCGTACTCCAGGATCTCCTTCGCATACGAGTATTTCTCCTTGGGGACGTACCCGACCTCTTCCAGCAGCGGAAGGTAGATATACGACTCCACATCACACTGCGCCCCGGGATAGCGATTCCAATACCAGGTTCCGCCGAAATCGCCCCCCTTCTCGATGATGCGGATATTCTCGACCCCGGCATCACGCAGTCGCGCCGCCATCAAAAGGCCGCCAAAGCCACCACCGATCACGATCACATCCGTCTCATCCTCGCAGGCATCACGGACAAGAGGCGCCTCTACATACGGATCATCCAGATAGCTCGCAAACTCCCCGACGACTTCCACGTATTGATCATTGCCGTCAGAGCGCAATCGTTTTTCTTTTTCTGCGCGATAACGCTCGTTCATCGCTTCCAGATCGACCGCGGTCGCCATGCCTTGGGGCGAATCCACTGACTCATTCACATCGCTCATTCTTTCTCTCCTGCGGGCGCGTCCACCACCCTCACATTATCTCGCATTCACTCGCCCCATGCCCAACAAAGCCGGACGACTCGACCCGATGTCCATCATGCCACTTTTCCGCGGCCCACATGGCTTTCCGGCAAGGTTCCTCCATTCGCCCCTCGCAGTTCCGCAGGGAAGATCTCGCTCATCGAACCGAAGCCTCTCCCAGAGCGGCCGTCACCGCGTCCACCCACCCTCGACGGGTCTGTCGCACACTGCGCCCATAGGTCTCACGGAACTGTTCCCATGATTCCACGGAAGTCAGAGTGGCGATCACCGCCACCGCGCCCTCACGCCGGGACGAACTCATCCCACGTAGTTCGGGTGCAAAATGTTCGCGAATCTGATCGACCATGGCTTGGCGCACGGAATTCACCATGCTTGCAGCATCCGGGTCTTCAAGCACGACGGTACGCTGCAATCTCGCAAGGAGATTCACCTTCTCCCAGAGGGCCACTCGAAGCGAAACAAAACGATCCACTCGATCCGAAAGACTTCCCTCCCCTGGATCCGGAATCTCGAATAGCGGAAACCGTTCGAGCATGCGCTCTGCGGCTTGCTGACGCATGGCATTGAGATTCTCGAAGTAACGGAAAAAAGTCGCGATCGAGATCCCTGCCCGCTCCGCGATCTGCTGCGGAGTCGGCGGCAGATTGCCCTCCAACACGAGGTCGATAAATGAATCAAGTGCCCGATCACAGCGCCTCTGCGCCGCGGGACTTCGCTTCAGATCGTCGACTCGCCGCTCGAGCGGTTCGGACATGCAGACTTCTCCACCTGAGAGTTGGAATCTCAATCCTGTTTGAGAGTGCCACTCTCACAAAGGCGTGTCAAGCCACTCCTTTCGTAGAAGACCATTCCCCGCCGTCGTTGGTATCATGAGCACCACGCGGAGAAACGATGGCCCAATCGTCTTTTCCACCCGAACATCAAGATGCACTGGAGGATGTCGTGCCCGAAAAAGGAAACCGCAGTCCCTGGATCAACCGACTGGCTCTCATCATCCTTGTGGTGATCGTACTGTTCTTCGGAGTTACGTGGGGCCTGTCGCGTGCCGATGGCCCCACCTTCATATTCGCGGGAGGCCCCTTCCGCTCAGGTGAGCAGGTTGAACTCCCTGATCTCGACTGGACCTCACTCGATTCCCTTCACGAACTCGAAATGGAGATCGTAGGCACTGGAAACTCACTGACTCTCTGGTTCAGCGTGAGCGAAGGCACTCCTTATGTCGCGTGTGATCTCGACTGCGTGGGAGGCATGCTCAATCGGTGGCCTCAGCAGGTCGAAGACGACAAACGAGTCGTGGTCCGGATCGACGAGAAGAGAGCAAATGGACTGCTCGTGTACGTTCCCCATGAAACCGACGAGTACAAACGCGTTCGCGCGGGACGTAACCAGAAATACGCCGGAGACGATGGGGGCCGAGCGGCCGCCGAAACCGCCGCGCACAGTACAGTCGTCAATGTCGGCGAAGCCCTCACCGGACGCGACCAACTCGATGAACCGGGAGATCGGCTCTACCGCATCAACCCCCGCCCATAGCCACTCCGAGTCCCTCTCGAACAACACCGAGTCGGGCCCTCAAGAGAGGCCCACGGCATCAAGGACCCCCCAATCGCCCAGGGCTCCAACGGACCCATCGGAACCCTACTTCGACAGGATCGGGTAGGGCTTCCCGGCAAGGACCGTCCCCCAGATGGGGATATCACGCAGAGCCTCGGGCTCCACCGCGTACGGATCTTGCTCGAGTACGGTCAGGTCGGCTCGCTTTCCGACCTTCAGCGAACCGATCTCATCCTCCAGCCCCAGGCTCCGGGCGCCCTCCAGAGTGATGGCGCGCAAGGCTCGGTCCAACGAAACTCTTTGATCGGGCCCCCACACCTGACCGTCGCTTCCAATCCGGTTGACGGCCGTCCAGACCAGGGTCAGGGGCTCCGCCGGCGCCATGGGAAAATCAGAATGGAAGGAAGTCGGCACACCCGCTCTCGCCAGCCCGCCCAGAGGCGAAATATTGGAAGCCCGCTCAGCGCCCAGACCCTCTTTTGAGTAGATGGGAGCGAGTTCATGCAGGTAGTAGGCATTGTTCGAAACCTCGATCCCCAGTTCGGCCAATCGTTCGTGCTGATCCTCTCGTGCGTATCCGTAATGCTCCATCACGATGAGACGATCCGGGTCCGGCATGGCCTGCTGCTGTGCTTCAATCTGATCCAGCACGACATCCAGCCCCGCATCTCCATTCACATGCACATGGAGGTTCCAGCCCTTCCGCCAGAAGGTTTCCAGAACCTCAGCCTGCTCCTCAGGCGTCATCATCCACTCCCCGTGGTGCCCATCCAGATAGGGCTCTTTCATCTGCATGAGCTGACTGAAGATCGCGCCATCGGCAAAGTACTTGGCGTGTTTGATGAACTGGACTCCATCTGAGGATTCCTTCAGCATATCCGCCGCTGCCTTCTCGGCCGCCTCCGCACTCCCTTCCTGCCGATACAGGAACATGGCATTCGGAACGAGTGCAAACCGATACGGGGCATCCGATCGCCACATTTCAAAACGCAGGGACCACTTCTCGGCCGTTTGATTGACTTGCGGAAAGCCCTGATCCCCCAGCATCGTGAGACCGCCCCGATGATAGACCTCGGTCATCATCGCCAACCCCTCGAGATACCTTGCCGGCTGGGTCAACTCAGCCAACATCGGCGCCCCCAGTGACAATGCCCCCCTTTCCCAAAGGTGGCCGTCCTCCCAATCCGCCTCAGGATGGGCCTCGAAGTCCGCCTGCTTCATGTCGAGCTCTTTCAGCGCGGCGGTGTTGAAATACATCTCGTGCACGGATCTCTGCCAAACAAAGATGGGCCTTGTGGCCGAAATCCCATCGAGATCCGAACGCGAAAGTGCCCCATGGTACGGCGCGTGATAACCCCAGACAGAGAGCCACTCTCCGTCCTCCTTCTCCCCATCAAGCTCCTGCAATCGAGCAAGAAAAGCGTCCCTGCCGCGGACCGCAGTCGTCTTGCCTCGCGGAGTCATCCATTCCATGGCGGACACGATGTCGAGGTTGAGAATGGTCGCCGCCAGTGGCGGATGAACATGAGGGTCCACAAAGCCCGGCATGATGACCTTGTCCTCAAACCTCCGGTCCACATCGAGATCAAGCCCCTCGAGACGGGCCCTGACCTCTTCCTCCGACCCCATGGCAGTGATCCGACCGGCTGCATCGATCCCCATCGCAGTGACGAAGGGTTGAGCCGGGTCCATGGTCACAATCTTACGCGCCACCAGGATACGTTCGGGGGAAGATCCGCACCCGATGGCCGAGGACAAAAAGACCAGAAGAACCCACCCGAGCCGTACCCAAGCCAGAACTGGCACATACCCTTTACCGCCGACGCTTTTGCGCGCACCCATATCGAGAACTCCTCAATTGACGGCCCCGTAGAGTCGATGATACGGTGAGGCGGGAAGAAGTCCAAAAATGGACTCCATCCGAAGGACCACGCACCTCACTCGACAGGGACGGCGGGTACCCAGCCGGACACAGAACATGAGCAGCTTGAAGGAACGGGACAGACTGAGAAACGCCGCAGCCCAGATGCTGATGGTGGGTTTCCATACGGCCCCTTCCGCCGTGCCCGAATCCCTGGGCCGCGCACTCGCAGAGGGGCTGGGTGGCGTGATCCTCTTTCGACGCAATGTCGAGGATGTCCATCAGTTGATGGATCTGACGGCTTCCATCCGTCAGGCTGCGCCCCAAGAAGGCCCAGTCCCTTTCGTCGCAGTCGACCAGGAAGGCGGCAGGGTCGTCCGCCTTCGGGAGCCCCTCACGCCAATTCCTCCCATGCGAACCATCGGCGAGCAGCAGGATCCCGAGTGGACCCGAGCGGTCTCTGCCATGATGGCCCTCGAACTCAAGACCCTCGGCATCAATCTGAACTTCGCGCCGGTCGTCGATGTGGATACCAATCCCAAGAACCCTGTAATTGGCGATCGATCCTTTTCATCAGACCCGCGCCAAGTCGCCAGGCATGCCCGGGCTTTCATCGCCGGACATCTCGAAACCGGCATCCTCCCCTGCGCAAAACACTTTCCGGGCCACGGCGACACGCTCATCGATAGTCACCTGGACCTTCCCTCCCTCCCGCATGACCTTCAAAGGCTCGAAGAAACAGAACTCCACCCTTTCAGGGAACTCTTCCGGGACGATCCCCCGCTGCTCATGACCGCGCACATCTTGTTTCAAGCCCTGGACACACAGCACCCCGCGACCCTCAGTCACCTCATCCTGGAAGACCTACTGAGGCGGAAGCTTGGATACAAGGGCCTGATCATCAGTGACTGCCTTGAAATGAAGGCCGTCTCGCAGCGCTACACCATCGAAGAGATGATGGAACTCGGCCTCTCAGCGGGAATCGATATCTTCCTGATCTGCCATACGGAAGAACTGTGGCAACGCGCCTGGGAACACCTGCTGGCACTCGGGGAACAAAACCAGGAGAACAGGGACCGGATACTCTCCAGCGCGCATCGCATCGAACGTCGAAAGGAGCAGATCCTGACAGAACCCCTTTCTCCAGAGAGCGCACTCTCCACCCTGGGCTGCAAGCCACACCGGGACTTGCTCACTGGCTTCCAATCCAACGCAACCGATGACGACCCGACGGATACGAGCGCTTGAAATCCCAGAGGAGCCCGAGCCAGCCACAGCACTCCATACGCCACCGGTAGAAAACAGGAATTCCGCTTTACGCCACAAGGCCTCTTCCCGTACAGTCACCAGCAAGATGACCGGAAAACGCCAGAAAACAGCCATCATCACCGGCGGAGGGACCGGACTGGGTCGAGCCCTGGCCCTCAGACTTGCCCAGGAGGGCTACGCACTGGGCCTGATCGCTCGAAGTGAAGAGCCCCTGATCGGGGTTTGCTCGGAAGTNGCTGCCATGAACGGAAAGGCGACCTATCGGACCTGCGATGTCAATCGACCCGAGGCGCTTCAAGCCGCCGTGGACGATCTTGTGCATGCGAGCGGAGGACGCCTTGACCTCCTCGTCATCAACGCGGCCATGATCGGCTACAGCAAAGCCGACAGAGCTCCCGGCGAAAAGGTCCGCCAGATCCTGGAAACCAACATCATGGGATCGGTCCACACCCTGCACGCCGCNCTTCCACACATGCTGGAGCANGGATCCGGTCATGTGGTCGCCATCTCAAGCCTGGGCGCTTTCCAGCAGTGGCCCGGTGGTGGACTTCGCTACTACTACACATCAAAGAGAAGCATGAGTCTCATCTTCGGAACCTACAGACGACATCTTCGAAGTCAGGGGATCCACGTTTCGATCATGCACCCCGGATGGATCGAAACGGCCATGTTCAGCTCAGACCGACGAGCCGAAAAAAAGGCATACGTCGACACGCCGGAGTCAGCGGCCGACAAGATCTATGAAGCCATACGTCATCGAAAGAATGCCTTATTCCCCTTCCCTCTCTTTCTTCGCATTCAAAGACAGAACCTGACCAAGGCAGTCCGACTCGTCCTCAGCCGATTCCTTGGATGAGTCAGCCTGAAATGAAGTCGCAAAACAGGGCCACTGCAGAAATCAACAAATACGAGATCAACCTNCTCCCATGAGGTACCCGAGCGACCAGACTTCCTCTCAGCCANGNCGCCGGCCTCGGATTTTTTTGACTTGCTACAAAAAAACAAGTAGCCTGAATTCGACTCACCCCATCCCCCGGAGTCGAAAGTGCCTGACTTCTTCACCCTACATGTCGACGGGGATATCCCGGATGAGGCGGCGTCTCAGGACGTAATCGCATTCAACCCGCAGGGCCACCGCCCGCCTCTCTTCCTGNTACAGACATGGAAGAAGGAAATCCGGAATATCCAGCGAATAGCCCGCCACCTNGGNTCCGATCAGCCGCTGTTTTCCATCAACCCACCCCATGGAGAAACCCGCGAAGACTTCCCGCGGCGGGATTCGACGTGGTCCGACTACGCGCTTGAAAAACTCGATCAGATCGGGCACTCGGGGCCCTGGCATGTGGGTGGATGGTCGTTCGGTGGCACCTTGTCGCTGGGAGTCGCACAACGCTTGATCGACCGAAATGAGAAGGTCGAAAATGTCATCCTCTACGATGCCATCTTTCCGGGGCTCTCCCGCTCGTCTCACCGAAATCGCAAGAGCCACCCGATCCACCGGATTGCAAGCACGATCAACGACTACTATGAACGCCCCGAAGCAGAGCGGAAGGAAAACTTGAACCGCATGCTATCGGGGTGGAAAAGACGCCTCACCGGCGCGGAAGAAAAGTGGGTCAAAGAGCGAAAGGACCGCATGGACTTCCTGCACCGCGCGATCCACGTCGCGTATCTGAACTATCAAGAATTCGAATACGACGGTGTCGTCGATCTCTTGTGGACCGACGAAACCCTGAAGAAAGCCCAGGATCTCACGCTCGGCTGGCATGGCCTCCTGAGAGGCCCCTTCACGTCCCAGCGCATTGCCGAGGGGCATGTCGAAATGTGGCACGAGCCGCATATCGAACACGTGGCCAACGCTACGCGAGCCATCCTGGATCGATACATCTCCGAATGAAACCATTTCCGAAAGAGCAACTCGGGCTTGTCCACTTCGGTTGAGGGAATGAACCGGGCTTCTCCCCTCAAAACCATTTCATCGAACGTATTCCTTCCTGTCCAGAGCCCCCGCGGACTCAACTGACTTTCCCCCTGTGGATCCAGGTCTGCCACGAGGGTCGAAAACAGGACCCGCGGGAGAGACGGACGCCCTTTCGTGGCATACATTTCCAGCTGATAACCGGCTATGTCTCCAAGGCCGTATTCCACGAATGAAAAAGGGACTCATGCCCGCACTCACGCAAACCGTCGCCCACCCCGCCCCGCGGCCTCCCGGCCCGCGCCTCGCTCCACTTCAGACGGCCTTGTACATGCGAGATCCAAGCGGTTATACGCGTCGACTTCGCCAACGGTTCGGAGATATCGTCGCCATGCCAAGCATGAATGGCCCGATCGTGCTCGCCATGACCTCCGAGGGAGCGAAGGAAATCCTCGCCACTCCCATGGAACGATTTGGCGAGGCCTTCGGCGCGGACACCCTCTCGCCAGTCCTCGGAGAGGGCTCACTCCTTCTCCTCACTGGGCGCCGCCACCGAGCCGAGCGCAAACTCCTCTCACCCACCTTTCACGGCAACCGGATGCGCGCTCTCTCAGAAGCCATGCAAGACGCCACCGCCGATCGCATGCAGACGTGGACGCCTGGCGAAAAGATCAACCTCCTGGAGGAAATGCAGGCCATCTCGAACGCGGTCCTCCGCCCTTTCTGGAGCCCCAAATCGAAGAGCCCCAAGAAGACAAAAAGCCCCGGCAAGACACCCAAATCGGCTAAAAAGTAGTCAACACTGTTT
>NZGT01000131.1 GCA_002691025.1 Spirochaeta sp.
ACAGAGGCCAGCTACGAAGACTGGTTTTCGCGAGAAAGGGAAAAGAACAGACAGGACACCGAGTTCCTCCGCACCCTCCTGGATCAGACCCGAGCCATGCAGCGTCTCATCATGTCCGTGATCTGGAACCGATTGGACTTCCAGAAAATCGAAACTCCCCGCCTCGCTGGACAGAAGGCCCTTGAGGCCATCGGCCGGACCCTTCCCGCGATTCTGGAATCCCTGGCGGCGCGCCTAAAGAACCCGGACGACTCAGATACCCAGGCCCTGGAGGCCGCGAAACTCTACTCGGAAAAACTCCGCACCGCAGAGAGCCTGTTTCAGGAGGAGCAACTCTCCCCATCCGCCTCCTCCTCTGAACGCAACTACCACCGCCTGCTCCGAGCCCAATTGGGTTTCTATCAGGCCCTCGAAATCCGCATCACACAGATGGCCGAGAGCACGCGAGAGTTCTCCATCAGCGGAGACCGCTTCTCACTACTGGCTCGGATTCGCGGACCCGAACGACGCTCCACCGCTCCCACCATCCGGCCCGCCTGACCTATCGGGCCGCCTCCGAGGCGCCCGCAAAGCCCTTGATGGTCACCACCGCTGTACTTCCCATGCGGTAGGGATAGGCCGGGTCCGGGGCCTCCAGCACGATCCGCACCGGGAATCGCTGAGCGAGCCTCACCCAATTCAGACTCGGCTCCACGTCGGGAAGCACACCCACGGTGCTGCCATTTCGCTGCCACAGAGCCCACCCGATTCCCTGGACTTCGCCCCGGAACGCACGACCGGGATAGGACATCAGATAGACCTCGACCTCCATCCCTGGCTTGATGTTCTCCAGGAAGACTTCCCTGAAATTCGCCATCACGTACCACTCGCGGTTGTCCACCAGCGCAAAGACCTGCTCGCCCCGGTTGGTGTACTCCCCTACTGCAATATTGAGGTTCGTCACATAGCCATCAAAGGGAGCACGCACCTCACAGTAACCAAGGTTCAACTCCGCCTCGACCAACTGGGCCTCGGCCGCTTTCCGGCGAGCGTTGACTCCGTCGACTTCGCCCAGGTCCTTGATCGCTTGATCCAGCTCGAAACGAGCCCTCTCCATGGAAGCCAAGGAGGCCGAGGAACGGGTTTCGGCCTCGAAGACCTGATTCGCGGTCACGAATTTCTTCTCCAGAAGCGGACGAAGCCGTTCCAGGTACTGGGCTGCGTATTCGGCCTCGGCCTTACGCAGCACCACCTCAGACTCTGCAGCCCGCACGGCCCCTTCCATCCCCTGGATCTCCAGGTCGGTCATCAAGAGATCGGCTTTGGCCTTCTCCACCACAGCCTGATAGGGACGCGGGTCCACGACGAAAAGAACCTGCCCTTCACGTACGGCCTGATTGTCCACCACGAAGAGTTCAACCATGGGACCACTCACATGCGGAGCAATGCCTACCGTATTGGCTCGCACGTAGGCATCGTCCGTCCGCGGACGACGCGTGAGATCCTGATACACCCAGAAAGAAAGGGTGGCCGCACCGAGAACGATCCCGACCCCCACCAACGCGCCCAGGATACGCCTGGACATGGATGGGTTGTTCTGTGCTGATTTTTCCGAATCCAGATCGGAAGCCACGATGATCAACCTACCTCTCGCGTCACGTACGGAAGAAAACCAACCAGATAAGGAGGGTCAACAAAAGCGCCAGACTGGGATAGATCAAGACGGGCGGCCCGACATAGGCTTCGATCCCCAACCGGACAAAAAGGGGGTAGAACGCAAACGTCAGCGCAATTCCCAGAATCATGCACAGCATCCACGCAGGAAAGAAGGCTCCGTCGACATCCAGAACGGGGTCGCACCCCAACTGACCCGCCCCGATCACGACGAGCATCAGGCACATGACTGTGTCGGTCCTCAGAAATCGGCTCATGTCGGTGGAATCCCTCTGTCCTGCCGTTGCTACTCCGGTCGATCCACAGGATCATACGACAGATGCAGAGTCTAACGAAATCGCACCCAGGCACGCCTTCCCGGGTCCTCATCTTCCTGCTCACAGTCCTTCTAAGCGCCTGTGCTTCCATCCAGAAGAGCCCCGAAATCAATCCGGACGCCTCGGCGCCGGCCTCTCCTCGAACGACATGGATCCCCAGCGACACTAAACCGGCCAACCGATCCCTCGACGACCTTCTCTCCCTCCCGCCCCGGCACCACGAAGAGACGTCGGCCGAAGATCTCCCCTCACCCGAGAACGCACCGAGACTCCTTGAAAAACTCGACGAATCAATCCCTCCTTCGACTTCGACCTCTCCTCTCGACCTGCCCCAATTGATCGACGTGGCCCTGGAGAAGAATCCCCAGACACGGGCAGCTTGGCAACGCTCGCGTGTCGCCGCGGCCCAACTCGGTGAAAGCATGAGCGACTACTACCCGGACCTTTCCTTCGAGGGGGTCGGCGGGTATTCGAAGAGCGCCATGCCCTTCCCTGACGGCACCGCCGTCTACGAAGGCGCCGACATCATCCCGCAACTCGAAATCACATATATCCTGCTGGACTTCGGCCGACGCACAGCCAGCGCCGAGAGTGCGAGACGCAGACTGGCTGCGGCCAACTTCAGCTTCAACCGCGAGTTGCAACGCGTGATCTACCAGGTCGAGTCGAGCTTCTACGAATACGACGCGGCTCGAGCGCTGGAAGAGGCCGCCGGCCTCAATCTGCAATTGGCGCTTTCCGTCCTGGATGATGTGGACAGACGCCTGGAACTCGGTCTGGCGACACGCCCCGATCTGCTTCTGGCCAAACAGGTCGAGGCCCAGGCGATCTATGACCTCGAGAGCGCCAAGGTAACCGTCTTCAATGCTCGATCGAAACTGGCTCTCGCCATGGGGCTCCCCGCCAATTCAGAGCTTCACGTGGTCAGCCTTTTCGACCAGCCCCTACCCGCAGAACTGGAAACCCGTGTCGAGTCCATGATCGACCTCGCACTCGGCACGCGACCCGACCTCCAGGCCCAGGTCGCCAGGCTCCGCGCCAGCGAAGCCGAACTGAAAAAGGCCAAAGCCGCTTTTTTCCCGACCATCGGTGTCGAAGGCGCCTATGGGGGGCAGTGGGGGGACTATCGTCTGTACGGAGCGGGTGTGGGCGCGCCCGGCATCAACACCGAACAGCGACGCCATGGCATCACGTCCGTCTACAACGCCCAGTTGGTGATCTCCTGGCCCCTCTTTGAAGGCTTCTCACGAAAGAATCGCGTGCGACAGGCACGGGCCAACCAGCAGGAACAGAAGGAGATACTGCGTGCCATCGAACTCGAGGCCACCAACGAGGTCTGGAGTGTGTACAACGACTATCAGGCCTCTACTCGACGCTATGAATATGGAGTGGCCCTGCTCGAAGCCTCACAAGAGGCCTACGAAGCCACCCGAGAATCCTACGACAACGGCCTGAGAACCATCGATGATCTGCTTCGGGCCGAAAGAGATCTCTCCTCCGCGCGCTACACCCTGATCGGATCCCGCGCGGAACTCCTCTCCACCGCGGCCCGCCTGGGTTTCGCGCTTGGAAGCATGACAGTCTCGCCTGAGCCACCCCGACAACCCTGATGGCCCGTCCAACAAGCGCCCCTCACATCAATCCCAGAATTCGACCTCACCTGTGGTGAGGTCATACATCGCTCCCACGACCTCGAGACTTCCATCTTCCACGGCGGCCCGTAGTCTGAGGCTACGGTCGAGAAGTTTCTGGATGGTCAGATGAACATTCTCCTCAGCCACAGCCTGGACAAACGCGGGATTGTCGCCGTCTCGGGGACCGTGCTCGTGCCCTACAGATTGAACCGCGGGATTGATATTCGCAAGCGTGCCCGCCAACAACCCCCCTGCGTCCTGCTGGTTACAGGCGCCGATCACTGCACCACATCGGTTGTGACCCAGGATGACAATGGTCTGGGCGCCACTGATGACGGCAAACTCGAGGCTACCGAGAATGTCGTCGTTCACGAAGTTTCCAGCGATCCGAGCGACGAAGAGATCCCCAATCCCACGGTCAAAAATGGTTTCCGGCGGAATGCGGGAATCGAGGCACGACACGATGGCGGCAAAAGGGTGCTGCCCATCGGCCGTCTCCGAGACTTCTTCGGGATAGTCACGCCGTCGCATCTTGCCCGAAACGAACCGCTCATTTCCCTTCTTCAGGAGCCGAAGAGCGATTTCCGTATCCGTCCCCGCCTGCCTCCCGGGTGACATCGTGCTGCCAGGCTTGGAAAGAGCAACCGGCGCCACCCACATACTGGCAGCCAGGAATCCAACCACCAACCACAACGACCACCACCGCGTCTCGATACGACTCATCCCAGCCATCTCCTTTTCCCATGTATGGAACCCGGAGAAGAGCGCCCACGAGGAGGCTCCTCAACGTGCGCACAAAATAAATTCTTCACGCATTCCACGATTCGAAACGAATAGCATGAAACGAAGATCCAATGAGAANAAAGATCGAAGGGGCCACCGGCCACACGTCACCTGTGACGCGCTACCTATACCAATCCCGCACTCAANCGGAGCNNNAGAAGCAGATTCNTAAACGAGGCGACCTGGAGGCGTCTGCCGCTCTCCTCTGTGATTTACAGCGGGACTGCAACACTGAAACCANACGCGAACGCAGACCGTCAAAAGNGCCCTCCATCAGAGGGCTGGCGAGCACANTGGAGCCNNAACTGGCGCACGNGCTTCAGATGAAAAACGAAAGGCTCAGTCTGTCTTTTCCGCCATCTCGACGNACTCNGTCGCNTCGGCTCCCGCCCCACTTTCGGCGATTCGCCCCTGNACATCGGTCAACTGTGCTCGATCAGCGCGCTGTTTTTCCACCGGAATCGACTCCAACGCATCACCGGGCTTGAGCCGCAAACGGAATCCCGAGTACACCACCTTCCGCGGGCACTCTGTTGGACGATGAGCCCGATGCAGGGTGTCGCTGCAATGCACCGTCACGTCACCGGTCNGGGTCTCCAATTTAAGGGAGGGCATATCCAGACTCTCATCCTTGCCCGCGATCTGCACATTCGCCCGGTGCGAGCCCGGAACCACACCCAGCGCACCACTCCGTCGNTCCGCNCCCGTGACGGAAATGCCGGCTGTCAAACCATTGCAGTAGTAGGAGTGACCTCCCTGCCCACAATCCTTGTGCCACGGCAGATCCGACAAACCCGTCTGGATATCCAGAGGCTTGATCAGTCCCTCNGCCCCCAGTTCTCCTCCATTGAAGGNGTCGCCCGTCAGCGTCCCGAGCCATTGGAAACGANCGTCCTGNAGAAGCGCCCGAAGCGTCNGTGATCGCTCNTGGAAAAACAGGACCCGCACCGGATGCTCGGTNCCCGACGAGTCTCCAGCCCACCAGGAGGCCCCGTCATCGCGCTCGGCCTGCGAAAGGGCCTCATCGAGATCNGCGGACACCGCGGCCATTTCTTCCTCTGCAAACACGCCGCGAACGTGCAGGAAGCCCGCCTCCTGTAAAAAATGAGCCGCCTCGGAGGGGTCATCCTCCAGCGTAAAGCGTCTTGTCAGGTCCAGTGGGGAACCATCAAGATCCTTGAAATCGATGGCGCCGGCTTCATGCACGGGGCGTCCGTCCAGCAGAGCCCTGAAAACAGGCTCCCACCCGACCCAATGCCCGAACTCACCCTGCACGATGGAAACCTGCGAGATCATCGCAAGGCCCATTGTCGTCTTCCAGTCCTGCACGAGATTCGAAAGGGCTTCTACGGAAAGCTCAGCCACCATACNGTCTGGACGCTCACCGTCTTCGAGCNTGAGGCTCGACTCATCGACACGCAGGGTCAAGGAACGTCCGTCTACGCGCAGGCCCAGAGACGGAAGGCCTTTATAGAGGATCCCTCGTCGCGCCANCGTTCCATGAAGATCCGCCGCCTCGGGCAGTATCGAGTCAAAAATCTCGTCTCGACTGAGGTCGCGACGATCCAGATGACGACGAGTTCGACAATCAATGGACATCGTNACCTCCTGAACGNGGNAAAATTAGCACAGCCCGCCCNTCGCCCCGAAGGCCCANCCAAAAGCGTGTCTACAGGTTCGGGCCAAGGCCTCTCTCCCTGCCTTCAAGGCAAGATCACCCCACCCTCTTCCTCGTCTGGAGGACAAAGAAGAAAGANGCAGAAAGAGACAGGAACANGAAGAAGACCCCTGCCCACGAGAGGGTCGGCACTTCAGGGGCCGGGCCTTCGCTACAGACTCCACAATCCACCGAACACGTAGAGCAGGTCTCGGCTCCACCACATGANAGGTCACCGCAATAGGAGTCACTCACGAAAGTGCCGGGCGTATTGCTCGTCCACAACGACTCCCCCGATCCGTTGTAGACCACCAGATTCCCGTCATCCTGGATCCANAACTCAGCACCGGATGTCCCGGACGTGCCGGAAGCCCACTGGGGCTGATCAAGATNGTTGTAGAGCACGAGGTTCCCATCGGCTTGGAAATCGAGNTANCAATCCACACCCGTGCCCGCGGTACCGCTCTGCCAGAGACTCCCCCCCACCAGGGCATTGGAGACATTGTAGAGAACCAGGTTGCAATCACTCTGCATCTCGAGTTTTCGATTCTGGGTCTGGATGTACTGCCCGGCGGACAGGGTCAGCCCCGACGCATACAGGATATAGGCGGCGTGGATGTTGCTGTTCGCATCCCACAAGGCGCCGCCCCCACCGTTGTAGATCACCATGTTTCCGTCAGCCTGGAGGCGGAATTCCCCATCCGGCGTTCCCGAAGTACCCGATGCCCAATGGTATTGTCCGGCCGAATCGTAGATCACCCAGTTTCCGTCTGCCTGAAAGTCGGCATGACAACCGCTTCCCGCACCGGAAGTCCCACTGCGCCAGACCACGCCGCCCATGATGCCGTTTTCGAAGCTGTAGAGCACCAGATCGCAGTCGGCCCCCATTACCAGCTTCCGGTTTCGACTATGAAGGACCTGCCCCTCCAGAAGACTGAACTGCCCCGCTGAAAGAATGTACCGCTCTGGATAATTGGTGAAGGTCTGGAACAAAGGCGAACCGCCGATGTGGTAGATCACGGCATTGCCGTCCTCTTGCAACCGAAACTGAGCACCGCTCGTACTTGAACTCCAGACGGCCCCCCCTGACCCGTCGTAGATCACCAGATTCCCGTCACCCTGAAACCGCGCCTGGCATTGACTGCCCGATCCGGCTGTACCGCTTGTCCAGAGATCTCCCCCGACCACCCCATGGGCGACACTGGAAAGGACCAGATCGCAATCAGACTCCATCTTCAGTTGGCGCGTCACACCACGCACAGCCTGTCCTTCCAGAAGAGTCAACTCGCCCGCGTCAAAGAAGACATCCTGGGTGATCGTGGTCCCCCACGACCCCTCCACGGCCCTGTCGTCGAAGTTCATCCAGACCGAAGTCTGTCCGCTGGCCTGTTTGGCCGCCTTCAGCGCCTGGTTGTCCACGGCATTCCGAGGGCTGCTGAACCGGTAGTCCGATCCCACTTCATCACACGCAAGCGCACCCATGCCCCAAGGCCCCGCTCTTGAACTCGCGACCCAACTCCCGTCATTCATGTTCTGGCACGCGAAGACGTACTGGCTTTCGCAAGAATCGTCATTCCAGCGAGAATTTCCATGCTGGACCGCACAATCCTCCTGGCCGGCATGGTTGTTCGGCTCATTGAAATCCCAACTCCAGACGGCGGCGCCCCAGCGACCATCCTGTTGACTGAGTTGATCGAGGTCGATGACATTGATTCCGTTCGCAAACGAATTGACCACGTCGTTGTAGGAAATTGCCGATCCAGCCCCACCAATCCCGCCCACCGTAGTCGAGTCTTCCCAGATCCGACCCAGCCCTCCGAGACCGCTGAACACCATGCCATTCCAATTGGCGTCACCACTGCATCCGCCATCGGTCCAGATCACGATCTTCTTCCCGATATCCAGGATGTTTTCCTTGGTCAGTCCCTCAGGAACGCCATAGCAGCCCCCACTGGTATAGACGCTATTCCCAAAACGACTGCTGATCTGATTGAAGGCTTCCCCATGCTGGCCCTCCATATGGTCTTCGATGTGCAGCAGGAGGACCTGGTTTTCACTGGCCGCACTGTTGAGCCAGGCCAGGATCTCATCCAGACCTTCTGCGAGGTAACGATCACTGGTACTGCAGCCCAGATGCGCGCTGGTCCCATGACAGAGCAGGAGCCGGTCTGGAAATGAGAGCGGGCCCTCCTGCTTGGAGGTCCAGTGCACGTCGAGTTCGATACTCCGCACACCCATCCGAAGCTGGTTGTAGATGGAGTCCACCTGATTCGGGTCGGGGTAGGACAACAAGCCCCCATAGATGCCCGAATTGAAGCTGTTGTGGGTCCCGATGATCTGCAGATCCCCGAGTGGCGTTTCCAGATCCAACAGGCGTTGCTGTGCCAGGGTCCGACCCAGCCAGCCGTTGTTGAAATCATCGATGCCATCGGCTTGAAGAAGAGCCGGCCATCCCAACAACAGGGCTATCAACAGGGCTATGTAGAAGACGGCGATTCGACGCATCATCATCCTGTCACCCCATCACCTAGGGGCTCGGAAGGTCGATCCCATAGAGTTGTGCGGCATTGTCTTGAAAGATCTTCCGCTTGCGTGACGGGCTCCAGTCGGCGCTCACTTCCGCAATGTATTCCTGTACTTTCGGATAAAGACAGGTCGGATGGGGGAAGTCCGTCTCAAAAAGGACATTGTCTTCCCCGATCACATCGATGAGATACCGGGGAGCTGCTTTCTCGAACCAGAAGCATCCCCAGAAATGATCTCGAAAATACTCGGAGGGCTTCTTCTGCAGGTTGACGTCCAACTGAGCCCCGGTCTCCTCCCACTCATAGTCGATGGACTCCAGAACAAAAGGAATCCAACCAATACCACTTTCTACGGACACGACCTTGAGATTGGGACAGCGATCGAAGATTCCGCTGTAGATCATGTTCGAGGTCACTCGGGAGTTCTCGACAAAAAGAGCAGCCGAGCCGAGCCCCAGACGCTGACGCATGCCCATGGATTCCCACGCCGCCCGGCCGAACATATTGAACGAGGTCTCACTGGCACCGATGTGGAAATTCACCACCATGCCGAGCTGATCACAAGCATCCCAGAACGGCTTCCAGGCGTCGGCACCCAGGTCCGGCAACCCCACCGAGTCCGGATCGCTGCACATGACAATTCCCTTGAGTCCCATATCCCGAGCCCGCTCGACCTCTTCCACGCTTTGATCGATATTCCACCAAGGCATGAGGGCCATGGGAAGCAGTCGCCCTCCGCTAGTCTCCTGGATTTCCGCCATCGCCTCGTTGTAGATCTGGGCACAAGCGAGGCGCAACGCCGAGTCTTCGACTTTCATGAAGTTCTGACTGCCAAAACCGGCGACGTTCGGATAGAGGATCTGGGCATAGAGACCGAACTCGTCGAGCAGTTCCACCCGACGTTCCATGTTCCAGGAGGCCTCGTGTACATCCTCGATCTGCCAACCGAAGAATTCAATGCCTCGTGATTTCTCCCCGTCTTTGCGAATCACCGACGACGGGTTGGTGGTGGAGATCTGGATATCCTCATCCACCACCCAGGCACGATCCATCCCGGATCCGACCACGCGCGGCACCCTGTTCTTCAAGGAAGCCGGGGCCCGCGAAGTCCAGAGGTCATGAGGCTCTGTGAGATGCGAATCGACGTCGATGATGGCCAGGCTTTCACCCGCTGAGGCTTCACTCATGAATTCTTCCCTAGGGGAGTCGGCACCAGCACCGACCGGCCAAGTATACATCAGTCATTTCTACGTTCTTCGACCCATTTTCTTGAACGGGCCCGTCGGAGTCCGGCTCGGGAATTGGAACGGATGCACGATCCCGGGGCCCACGGCCCAGACGCGTCCTCACTGCGCCTCACCGAAGAATGCGCCCTTTGAATGCCACTGGACCAGCCCGAGACGGACCTCGCTGCCATGCATGAAGTCTCCGATCCAAAGGGCGCCTTGATCCGCCCATCGGAGGGGAGCGGAAAAATGACGCCTGTGTGGCTATGATTGGCCCCTTCGAAC
>NZGT01000132.1 GCA_002691025.1 Spirochaeta sp.
TTCCCACAGTGGCTCTCAGCCTCTCCTATCATCGTGCGCGAATCCCGGCGCTACGACTGAGCGCCGCCTGTGCGCCCATATTGGGGGGGCGAACCGATGGCTTTGCGGCTCGCATGATCGACCTCCTGTTCATCGTGGGTCTTCTCGGTACGGCTGCGACCGGTCTGGGTCTCGGAACCTCTGTCGTCGCCTCAGCGGTCAATCGCCTCTCGGGCATCGCGGACGGCTTCGGTCTGCAGGTCTTTGTGATTGTTGTAGCCACCTCGCTGATCGCCATCAGCGTCTACCGCGGGCTCGATCAGGGCATCAAGGTCCTGAGTAACATCAATGCCGCTCTGGCTCTGGTCTTCGTTCTGTATGTTGCTTTGGCCGGACCCACAAGGTTTATTCTCGAGATGGGGGTGACGTCCATTGGGACTGTCATCCAGAACTTTCCGCGCATGATCACCTGGACAGACCCGCTCTCGGCGTCGAACTTCGTCGAAAGCTGGACGATCTTCTATTGGGCATGGTGGCTGGCTCTGGGTCCTTTCGTCGGGATGTTTGTCTGCAAGATTTCCGAAGGACGCACGGTTCGGAGTGTCATTTTCGGGATGCTCGGTTGGGGAAGTCTCGGCTGTGCGCTCTTCTTTGTCGTGCTCGGAAACTACGCCCTCTTCCTGGAACTGGAAGGCCTCTACCCCGTGGTGGCGGAGGCCACGAACATCAGCCCCTCGAGTGCGCTGGCCGGTATCGTGGAGCGACTTCCTCTGGGACGGTTCTGGTTGGCCTACCTTGCCGTAATGGGTCTGGTCTTCATTGCCACTACCTACGACTCCGCTTCCTACACCCTGGCCGCGGGTGCGACGCGAGCCCTTCGTGAAGACCAGGACCCCGCCCGCTGGCACCGCGTCTTCTGGGCGCTCAGTCTCGGGGTCCTTCCTTTATCGCTTCTTTTCCTGGGTGGCCTCAAAGTGCTTCAGACCGCCTCGATTGTGGCTTCCGTGCCTCTTCTCGGGGTGTACGTGATGCTGGCCGTCTCCATCGTGCGCATGCTTCGCATGCCTCCCGCCGCGGCGACCCCAGATCCAGAAACCGGTCCCGCCCGTCACTAGCCCTCGTTCCGAGTCGCGTACCAGATCGGAGATGTCCACGCGCGCTCCTGGATGGTCTCGGGAAGCCGGCCCTCATCGCAACCGTCTGGCCTTTGGTCCACCGGTAGCGAGAGGCAGAGTCGTCGGGACCATCGACAACTCGGGTTTTCGACGACTCGGGCGTAGTAGACTGCGTCGCGTGACGGGTCGAAGGAGGGGTCCCGCCAGACGCCACAAAGGGATCGCGCCCCCTCGGCCGAGGGCCGACAGGTATCCGGGTCCACCGAAGCGTCCGGATCGGGACCGTATGCCAGGTCATGGACCTCTTGATGAAACTCACCATCCTGACCCACCCACCCCTTGACGACCTGGATCTTGGCCAGGAGTCCGCCCGGGCGGTCGGGGGTACCCGGATCCGCCAAGGCCGACGCCGCAAACACAGGCCCCGGGTTGGCCCCCTTTCGGGCCGGTAGGGCTGAGCCCATGGGCGCTCCCATCGCATATCCGGTCTTGGCGAAATCGGGGTCTTCGCAAAGGTTCTCAGGCAGGTCCCAACCTCCAAAAAAGCGCGGGACGATCCGGGGGCCGCTCGTCGCAAAACTCTCCCGACGCTTGAGCGCATCGAAGATCGAGTCGCGGGAGTTTTCCTCGGCCCATACCCCAGCGAGCCCGCCAGGATTCCAGAATGCGGGGCCTCGTTTTTCGTCCCCGACCACAAGCATTTGATCCCGCGCGACGCCGAATTTGTACGGCACATCGTATTCGCTCACGCCCCCCGGCGTCGACATGTGGGTGTCGGTACTTCCGAGGAAGCCGAAGGCATACGGGTTTATCCCGATCCGTTCTTTTTCGCGCAGACCTTCCAGAAGCGCATAACGCACAAAGTCGGTCCGGGAGGTGCACCCCTCCCCTTTCTGCGCTCCATGCCCCGCACCTTCCTCGCAGTCCTCGAACTCCTGGGACCCCATATCCCTTATTTTTTCGAAGCCACAGAGTTCATCGGGTTCTCCCACCACCTGATAAAGGCCATTGCGACACTCGCTCTCGCCCTTGATCTGCATCATTTCAACAATGGGCTCCAAGCGTGCCCTCAAGGCCGCCTCTTTGCGCTGTTCTTCAAGGGGGAGGTCGGCGTACTCCACCGCAAACATCTGTCCGTTGGAAAGGTTGGGGTTATGGGGGATCGCGATGGCCTCGCACCCGCTCTCGGTGTCGTTACACAAGTCCATGAGTTGATGTCGCAAGTCGATCTCGCGCGGGGTCTCAAGCGAGGAAACAGGCAGCTCAGGCACGATCTCGTTGCGCAAGATTACGTTTCGATGAACCTTTGTTGCGTACGGACTGTGACTGTACTCCCAGGCATGGAAGGTGGTGAACTCGCAGGCGGAACTCCGGTCATAGAAGCGCTCCGCCGCCTCCTGGTTCGCCTTCCAAACGGCGCCCAACTCCGCTCGGCAGATCTCGTCCTCCTCGCCGCAGACATCCGACCGACGGCCCAGAAGGCCCAGCAGGCCCCCGAGTCTGGCCCGGAAGCCCTTCATGCCGAGAGCCATGGCGAGCCAGGACTTGTCCTCACCCCGGAAGATCTGGCACCCCGTACTGTCATAGGTGGCCGACCCGGGTGTCACGCACAGGGAAACCTCGCCCATCCACTCGGCATGGTCCGTCACCGCAGCAAAGTCGAGAGGCCGCTCCAGTTGGGCGCGACGTATTCCCGTGGCCGGATCTCCTGAAGCCACGTCAATGGCTTCGCCCCGGGCATAGCGGTACGCGTCCTCAGGGCCCGTCAGGGTTCCCAGGGCACGGGCGTCCATGGAGACCCCGGTATGCACGTGAAGATCCCCAAAGAGTGCCCTCCGCTCGGGCATGTGCACCGCGCAGTCTTCGCGCGGAAGCAGTGCCTGAGGCTGGGCCGCCGCGGGCGGAGGCTGCCAGGGACCCGTGGTTGGCTCGAGCCCACAGCCTATGGACATCACGCCCACCCAGAACAGGAAAATCCAATCGGTTCGTTTGTGCATCATTTCCCTCTGCCCCCCATGCCCGCGGTGCCCCTCATCCACTCCCGGAGCGCTCTCATACCCAACGTGCGCAGTCCCTCGTCCCGCAAAGCGTCTACGCCGTCCTGCCCCCCGTAGAAGCGCCGCTCGAAGTCCCGACAATGAGCTGAGTCTGTAATCGCCGAGAGTTCCTCTCCCCCTCGCGCGGGATGACAAATCAGGTAATTCAGCCCGTCCACAAGGCCCCTGAGTCGGTGGCGGTTATGGGCCTCTCCCTCGCCGGGCGCAAAGCCCAGCGAGTCGGCGTCAAACCCGTCCAACACCGGAATCCCATGAGAGTCCAGACGGTCCGCCACCTCCCTGGCCAGTGTCGCCATGGGCTCCAGACCCATACGGGCCAGAAGGCCCTGTTCCGGCCGGAAGAAGAAAACGGGAAGGCGGTAATCAATCGCGAGTTGGACGTAGACATCATGAAGGGGCGGCAACATGGCGGTCCCCATATGCGCATCGAGGTGAGTGACATCAATTCCCGCGTCCAACGCCCTCTGGATCTGAGCCCGAAGTTCTTGATCGGCTTCACCGGGATCGGCCTGGCTCAGGGTCTCGCCTGTCGTCTGGAAGAAATGCCCATCGGCTCCGACCAGGGAGGGNACTTCANCCGGGTCCAGGACGGGCCCCCAGCGATACTGATCAAATTCCGCATTCAGCGTAAGGTGCACGCCCAGATCGACTTCGGGACGAGCGCGAGCCATCTCCGCCGCCTCNTCGAACCCGGGGCAAGGCACCATGACGCTTCCGCAGGTGGCGGGTCCATGGTCCAGAGCCTCGAAAGCGCCCACGTTCGCGGCATGACACANGCCGACATCATCGCAGTGAACGATGACCACCCGCTCACCCGGCTTGAACCCCAGCGCCACGGAGAGTNGGCTGTCGTTACGTGACATCGAATCCCCCAGGATTCCCACCTGAACTCGAAAGAGTACTCAACATGGTATAGAGCGCATCACTCGTACCTCGCACTCCCTGATCAAGATGTTCCGGGATCTCCCACCAGGCGTCGTCGGGCGGGTGAATCGACCACTCCGACACGACCTTCCGGTGAGCGACCCGCCANCCGTCCTCTCTCCTCTCAAAACGGTCCACGTAGCGGAAACCGCTGACCAGGTTGAGGTAGGCCTTCTTCTCGGGGCTTCGATGCATCGCCACCCCGTAGGTCTCCGAAACCGCCACGTTCGCTTCGTCACCAAACTCAATCAGGATATTGGCCACACAGTGCATGGTCCAGCTATACCGGACCAGGAGTGACTCCAGCCAGAGNAGGAATTCGTCGACGCTTCCCTCAAAGCTTCCATGCTCGTCACGTGCGTCGGAGTGATAACACCTGCGGACAAGGTCAAGGTCATGCCGATCCACACCGCGGCAGTAGCGGTAGATGACGTCCTTGATCTCATGCTCATCCCACAGTCGCGAAAGCCTGGCGTCCACGCCCGGATCGTAGCCCAGCCCATCNTGGGTCCACACTTCGGGATTGCCGNCGACCCGANCCTCCCGGNTCACGATGAGGCCGCATTCAGTACAGAAANGGAAGAATCGCGCGTCTCTTCTTCGGGTAATCCGGGAAACGCTCCTGATACCAGAGGTGGTTGGCCCGTGCGCGCGGAATCAGNTTCGCCATGGTGAAGACCGCAAAGGCCAGCCCCGCCATGCTCCAGGTCGCGAGCGCAAAACCAAACCACTCCACGATTTCGCCNAGGTAGTTGGGCGAAGAAACGAGCCGATACAGCNCCCCTCTCGGGATGTGGTAGCCGGTTTCGCCCGGCTTTCGCAGTCCACGCAGTGTGGCGTCGGCGCTCAGGTTGACCCACGCACCGCCGACGAACATCGCGATTCCCAGGATGAAACGAGGGTCCCAGAGCCAGTCCAATCCATAGTCCACGACCTGGGAAACGGCCCAACCGCACATCGCTCCATTCAGGCTATTGAAGACAAAAGCCGCGACCACGGTGAACAACGCCATCTTTCGTCCGACTCCCCGGGAAATCAACGGATAGATGATCGCACGGTGGACATAGTGGCACTGGAAAAGGAGCAAGAAAAAAAGCGGGATGCCCTCGGCCCGGTGTTCTCCCAGAAGGTACGCCCACGCCATGAAGATGGGCGAAGGCAACTCCATCAAGATCCAACCCAGCTTGGCGGGNACGCTGGGACCCCAGCCAGAGCGGAGATGTCTTCCGTACGGCGCATTGATGAAAAGNAGCAACAAGAAGATGATCAGCGCCAACCCGAGCATACCTCGGGTCACATACTCATAGCTTTCGGACAGTACCCAGCTCACGTCAGTCAAAATACTCGGGAATCCCTGCGCTCGTTCACTCGGTGCTGTCCACCCTTCTTCGCNCNNGCNGTNCGCCCGCGCCCCCTGCAAGCCCCTACCCTATCTCATGGGGGTCCCGACATCACGGCATCTGGAGGATTTCAAGCAGGAGCGGGTCCCCTTNTCTCTCAAGATAGGCGAAGGTGATGTCCGCAGAGAAGGCTTTGTACCAGACCGGGAAATAGCCCACCCCCGATAGCTTTTCGATCCAGGCATCCGCCGAATCCACACGGGAGCGAAGGTGGTGAAGTCCCTCCCTTCCCTGCTCGATGAACTCGCGGTGAGGGCTTCGTCCGGCTTTCCATTCGATGAATTCGATTTCAAGTTCCCCCGAATGACCGAATCCGATATCCAGCTGGACATCCTCTTCCTGACCCCGGTAATCGGCTCCAGACACCGAGCCGTCCATCCGGGTGAACGGGCCGAACAAAGGTGCGTATCGAGCCAGGGCCTCATCCAGGTCCCGGACCACGAATCCCACCTGNTCAATGGGCGGCANCCCCAGCGACTNNNGGCCTTCGTCTTTTTCGAACATTCTTCCCTTCCTCCCCCCNGCATCCGGGTTTTTGCTCAAACGGCTCAGAGGCACTCCCGACCGACAGCCCTGCCCTGAGGGCTTCCCTGCGGGNTCCCTACCCAGCCTAGATTCAGGCATGAAGGTTCGCTGCAGTTGCCTCTACAGTAGCAAGCCCGATCGACCGATTTGGAACACCACATTCCGAATTTTCAGGAGAGAACCCATGACGGCTGGATCCACACTTCGCTTTCGCATCGCAGTCCCGCTTTTTTTCATCGTATTGGCGCTCATCTCAAGCCAGGCCGCCGCCGACGANTTCGATCGTCCGGGTGCCTACATCGGCGTGAACGGTGTTTATGCCATCAGCTTGTTCCAGAATGACATCAATGAACTCGCGGGNCTGGACGACGNTTTCNANCTCGGGGACTCCCCCGGCGTGAATGCGAGACTGGGCTACCGGATCTTCAGCTGGTTTGCCGTGGAGGCGGAATACGAATGGGTCCAATCCATGGACCTCAAAGTGCTGGATCTGGACATCGGGGACTTCAAGCCCAACACCGTGACAGCGAACCTCAAATTCATCCTTCCCGTCTGGCGAATCCAGCCTTACCTGCTGATGGGCGGAGGAGTCGCCATCTGGGACATTGACAGCCCAATCCAGAATCAATCCAGCACCGGATTCGCGGGCCGCGTGGGTCTGGGGATCGACACCTACGTGACAAAGCACTGGGTCTTCAATATAGAGGCCACGGGCGTCCTGAATACCAATGACATCGACCCGTCGAAGATCTCAAACGACATCACCGACATCAGCCACTTGTATTATTTCTCGATGAGCGCCGGGATCACCTATCGTTTTTAGTGGGTGCGGGGTCGCTCTCGTATCCGAGCGTCGACCCCACGCAGATCGCTCGCTTCCCTGGGCCTTCCTTCCCGTCGCTTCCTTCGGGGAGCAAGTCGTTGCGAAATGCCTCCCCGCCCGCGCTTTGTCGCATCCAAGAGAGGCAGCTCTCTCAAGCCCTGATAGTCTTCCGAGTCGCGCATGACGGAAGCCACTTCCCTCTACGACTGGATCGCACCCACCAGCATGTTCACCCTGATGTTCGGGATGGGGCTCTCGCTAAGCCTCGCCGACTTCCGCCGGGTGCTCCTGCGGCCCCGCGGAACCCTCTTGGGAACCATGCTTCAGCTTGTCGTGATGCCTCTCCTGGGTCTTGCACTGGTCTTCGCATTTTCTCTTGACCCCTGGCTCGCCGCAGGTCTCATGACGGTGGCCGCGTTACCCGGGGGCCTGCTCTCGAATATGGTCTGCCACATCGGGAGGGCCGACACCGCCCTCTCCATCACGCTCACTTCGCTCTCGACCGCCGTGGCTATCTTTACCTTACCCGTCTGGATCCATCTCGGGTTCAAATTCGCGGGCGCCGGGGCCGGCGACATCGAGCTTCCGATCTTCAGTACGGCTATGGAACTGGCTCTTCTTACGCTGTTCCCAGTCGGCTTGGGGATGTGGGCGAGAGAGCTATATCCCGACTGGGCCAAGGGCGAGAAGTTCATCACCCGGGTGAGCGCCGTGGTCCTGCTCTTCGCGTTGGTGATAAACAGCCAGAGCAATCCCACTCCGTCCTCCGACGATTTCGCTCTCAGTCTCTGGCCCACGGTGCTCTTGATGGCAGCGGCCCTCGTCCTGAGTGGAAGCCTGTCCCGGTGGCTACGGATGAGTTGGCAGGAAACTACGACCATCACCATCGAACTCTGTGTAAAAAACTCCGTACTTGGACTTTTTGTGGCCGTTCAGTCCCTGGACAGTCTTCAAGCCAGTGTGCCCATCATGGTCTTCGGCAGCCTGCAGGTTCCGGTCTCCATCGGCCCGGTGGCGCTCTACAATCTGCTCCTCCGCAAAAGAGATCCCGGGTACGGATGAGCGAGGTCTAAGGAGCCCCGCTTGAGTGGCTCCATGAACAGCCGCGCCACGGGAGGACTTCCCGCAAGGCCGCACGGATCCCCAGGGCCTGGACTACTCGCCGGCGCTGGCGGGGGCTGGCAGCTTTGAGAGGGCCCTTCTTGCCCTGCGACCGAGTCCGGCCTCCCCCCTGGCGGAAGCCGCACTCAGGGCCTCCCGATAGAGCCCACGGGCCCGATCCAACTCGCCCTCTTGCTGCGCCAGGACAGCCAATTCAAACAGGGACCAGGGCTGACGCGCATCCAGCTTCACGGCCTCCTCGAACGCCTGCCTCGAAGCCTCAGCCTTGCCGGTGCCCTTCAGGGCTTGCCCGCGCAGAAAAAATGCCATGGCGGCCTGGGGATTCGATTCCAACAAGCGAGCGGATAGGGCCACGGCCTCCGCATACCTCTCTCGCCGGATCAGGGCGGTCCCCAGATCAAGACCCAGTTCGAGATTCTCCGGAAAGATCTCGTGGGCCCTTATGAAATGCCGGACGGCGTCTTCAGGGAAGCCATCCATGGCGGATTGCCGAGCCAGACGATGATGAGCGCGCGCTGCGACCTCGTCGTCGCTTCTCGACAAACGGTTCAGGGCCACGACCGCCTCGATCACCTTGCCGTCGTCAAGATCGAGGACCGCGACGCCGTACGCGGCTTCGCGAAACCCTGAATCCTGCTCGAGGGCTCTCTCATAATAGAGCCGGCCTTCCTCGACCTGACCCGAGTTTGCCATGAGGGTCCCGAAATCGGTGAGCGACTGCGGGTCACCCGGGTCCAGTCCCCAGGCCGCATAGAAGCGGGCGGGATCCTCCATCCGGAGAGCCTCCGCCGAGACCCGGGGTCCAATCAATGCGAGACCAAGAGCGACGGCCATCACGCCACCGACTGTGCGTTTCATCAAAGCCGACCCAATCTTTCTTCGGCCGGACCCTGCCTGACCTCCAGACGTCGGTTCACCGGCACACCCTTCAGGCTCTGCTCTGCTCCATTGGGCCAGCGAATCAGCAGGTCGACTTCCTCCGCAGAACCGACCCCGATATACTGGATCTTGGACTCCATGGACAAATAGCCGGATCCGCCTCGAACTTCGCGCCAGACCTCTTCATTCCCGGGTGAAAAGGCCAGGATTCGCGCCCCGATGGCATCCCGATTGGATCCCTGAGCCGGATCGCCTTCCAGTTTGACGGCCAACCAGTTGCCCCCACTCTCTCCGAGCTCATTGCGAAAGAATGCCGCCGGACCCTCGAAATTATTGATCGCAATATCGAGATCGCCATCCTGGTCCGCATCCACAAAGACTGCACTTCGGGAGTTTCCGCCGAAGTCGGCCCCACTCTCGGCCGAGCGGTTCCGTAGAGCCCCGCCCTCGTTTACGTAGAAGACATTGGGCTCCATGTTCCAATCAAAGGAGTCTCCTTGGTCGCTCCGCGCGGAAAAGTAATTGAAGTATTCATTGGCGCCATTCAGGACGTAGAGGTCATCGTCTCCGTCGTTGTCAAAATCAAAGAAGTCGGCGTCCCACGCCCAGCCCACCGAGTTCGATCTTTCCGCCGCATCCGAATTCTCATAGTGTTCAATCCGGCCGTCCTCTCCTGAAGAGATGTACAGCATGCTGCTTTCCACGATCTGAACGCCCGCCAATTCCTCCGCGCCGAGCTTCTGGGACGTCCCCTCTTCCGGAAGAACGTACCGATTGTCTTTCACCATCATGTTGATATTGGACACGTAGAAGTCCGGGATCCGATCCCGGTTCAGATCCGAGAGGCCGACATTCATCGAGTGATAGGTCGCGTCTACACCGAGGCCATCCGAGACGTCCTCGAACCGGCCGTTGCCCTGATTGCGCAGGAGGGTATTCCGCCCAAAGTCGTTGGCTACGATCAGATCCTGCTGCCCATCTCCATCGAAATCCGTATGCGACACAGCCTGACACCAGCGCGGATCCTCTACACCCGCGTTCTTCACCTCTTCGAACTGCAGTCCGCCTACGTTGCGATACAGTCGATTTGCGCCGGCGTTGCGGTTGTCATGCACCAGGGTGGGAATTTCGCCGACAAAAACGCTTCGATCGCTCTCGGCCCGGTCAAAATGCCCCTTGATGTAATTCCCGAAGTAACAGAAGTAGATATCCAACAGGCCATCGCCATCGAAGTCAAACACCGTGGCCGGCCCCGCCACTTCACCGGACCCGCCCAGAGCGGCACGAACGGACACATCAGACAGTTTCTGACCGTCCTGGTTTTCCAGCATGCGATGCGAGGAGTCTACCAACGTGACGAGGATGTCCTGATCCCCGTCGTTGTCAAAATCAGCGATCAAGGGCTGACGGGCCTCTGCGGGCAGTCCGTCCCGACCCGTGAATTGAAGGGCATCACTGAGCGGGGACCGGGTAAACCCGCCTTCGGCCGTGTTGACGTAGAGCGCATTCCCGACGCCCCCTGTAAACAGAAGGTCATCCCGCCCGTCTCCGTCCACATCGCCGGCGGCCAGACCTCCTCCAGAGAAGGTCGGCGGGACTTCGGTGATGTCATGACGAAAGCGGCTCAGCCAGTCCGATGAGCGATGCTCGAAATCGATCCCTGAATCGACAGACTCCTCTCGCATGAAACCCTGTTTTGATGCCAATCGGTTCGCCACCGGCGCCGATCGAAGCCCTTGCGCCTGCGCGACGACCTCGGGCGCCGTGGCATTCCGCTTCGATAGATCCAGGGCTCTTATCCGCGCCGCATCGATATGCTTTCCCATGAGAAAAGGGGCCGCTCGGTCCTGGGCCGCAAGACGGCCCGCGATTCGAAAAAGAAGCACCGAATACTGAGCGACGCCTTCCGCGATCAATTCCGCGGCAAAGGGGTCCGGCTCCATATCCATGAGATCGGGCTGACCCTCCAGAATGGCCTGAAGCATCTTCCAGTGAAGGCCAAAGTCCCGGTACGAGTCCAGATCGTAAGCCGCCAGCGTCACCTGTTGCTCGGGAGCCAGCCGTGGGAAGAAGGTCACATCCTCGAGGTCATTGACCGTGTAAGGAGCCACCCCCTGCAAGGCCTCAGAGAGATCAGCGGCCCGAAGAAGCCGATCGCCGCGCTCTCGCGCTCGCGCCTTGGCCTGGGTGAGTACATCCTCGAGATAGGCCGCCAAGGCCCGGCCCGTGGCATCGGGCAGAGTCAAGCCTCCGGGCGGGACACCGTACCGAGCGTAGAATCTCTGGATATTTGAAAGCAGCAACTCTGCCTGCCGCTCCGCCTGGATCTGGTTGTAGTCCGCATAGGAGCCGATCTTCTGGTTCATGATGGCATGGAAGGTCTGGAAGGACGCCGGGGAATCTTTTTCCAGGAGATCGCCCCCCTCCGCGCTCTTGGCCGGCGCCTCGCTCTGGGCCACCTCGAATGAAATCAATTCGTTCCAACTCCGCGAGAAGCGCTGGCCAGAGAGTTCTCGTTCATTGGCAGCTCTCGCGCCTTTGTCCGCCTGCGCC
>NZGT01000133.1 GCA_002691025.1 Spirochaeta sp.
GGGAGTCACTTTTCTAGACGAGGCCGGCCAGAGCTTCCTCCACCGATGCGTGTACGACCTTGCCCTCATCGACGTTCAGGCCCTGAGCGAGCGAGGCGTCGTGTGCCATGGCCTCGCGACTTCCGAGATTGGCCAGTTTGATCACGTAGGGCAGGGTGGCGTTGCAAAGCGCAAAGGTCGAAGTGCGGGGCACTGCGCCCGGCATGTTGGTCACGCAGTAGTGGACGACTTCGTCTACCACGAAGGTCGGCTCCTCATGACTGGTGGGTCGACTGGTTTCGAAGCAGCCTCCTTGGTCGATGGCGATATCGACGAGGACAGATCCCGTCTTCATTCGCTTGACCATCTCTGCGGTCACGAGCTTGGGTGCGGCGGCTCCCGGAATCAGGACCGATCCGATGACGAGATCCGCATCGGTCACCAGGGCAGAGACTGCTTCTTGCGTGGAGTACGCCGTATGGATCTTGTTCTGGAAGCGTTCCGAAAGCTCTCTGAGGCGGGGAAGAGAGCGATCGACCAATGTGACCTGGGCACCCAGGCCGACGGCCATCTCGGCGGCTTGAGAGCCGGCTACACCGCCGCCCAGGATCACGACCTTGGCGGGCTCCACGCCCGGTACGCCCCCGAGCAGGATTCCCATGCCACCGTGGACCTGCTCAAGGCAATGCGCGCCAACCTGGACCGACATGCGCCCGGCGACTTCGCTCATGGGCGTCAAGAGGGGAAGGGAGCCGTTCGGGGCCGTGACGGTTTCGTACGCAATGGCTGTGGCGCCAGACGCCATCAGGGCCTTCGCTTGCTCCGGATCGGCGGCGAGGTGGAGATAGGTAAAGAGTGTCTGGCCCGGGCTGAGTCTTTCGCACTCGGCCAATTGGGGTTCCTTGACCTTGACGATGAGGTCGGAGTCGGCAAAAACGGTTTCGGCCTTTTCGACGACTTTGGCGCCTGCCTCCAGATAGGCCTCGTCTTCGAGTCCGACGCCCACCCCTGCCTGGGTTTCCACCAGGACCTCGTGACCGCATTGCACGAGTTCTCGCACGCCGGCAGGAACGATTCCGACTCTTTTTTCGAGGATCTTGATTTCCTTCGGGATTCCGATTCGCATGGGGTGTTCTCCTCTGGTTGCGGCGCCTTGTCGGGCTCCGGGTTCCGTATGAATGCGTGTCTCATACTATGAGATAAGCACCAGAATCGCCTTGTGAATACTTTCTATATATACCCCTAAATCGGTATATTATTGCTTGATATAACAATTTTTCGCTGTAATCTTCTAATATGAAGATTGATTCAACAGATCATGCAATCCTGGAGGCCCTCCAGGAGAGGGCGCGGATTTCCAATGTGGAGTTGGCGGATCGAGTCCATCTTTCTGAATCGGCCTGTCTACGCAGGGTGCGTGCTCTGGAGGAGGCGGGTGTCATCGCGGGATATTCGGCGATGGTGGATCCGGTGCGAGTGGGTCTTCCGTCGGCCGTCTTTGTCCAGTTGACCCTGCAAAGACAGGACCAGACGGATCTCGATGCTTTTGAAGAAGCGGTGCAGAATATTCCCGAGGTCATGGAGTGTTATCTGATGACGGGTGAATTCGATTACCTTCTACGCATTGTGGTGTCCGACGCCTCTGACTATGAGCGTGTCCACCGACAGCACCTGACACGGCTTCCGGGCGTCGCTCGTGTCCAGTCGAGTTTTACATTGCGCACAGTTCGAAAGGCCAACGTGCTGCCGATTCGCTGAGGCGTGCTGGCGGAATCGTCTATACTCAGTGTTCCGGTTCAAGAGAGTCATTTCTGGATATTTGTACAGGAGAGGAAGTGTTCCATGGCGAAAGCTGTTTTTGATTGGGAAGATCCCTTTGCGCTTGCAGGTCAACTGACGGACGAAGAGCGGATGGTCGCGGAAACGGCGCGTAGCTTTGCGACGGACCGTCTGCTCCCGCGTGTCATCAGTGACTACCGGGACGAGACCTTCGATCCCAGCTTGATCCTCGAGATGGGTGAGTTGGGACTACTGGGCCCCACCATTCCTGCCGAGTATGGCGGAGCCGGTGTTTCCCATGTCGCGTATGGCCTCGCCGCTCGGGAATTTGAGCGCGTGGATTCCGGCTATCGCTCCTGCATGAGCGTTCAGTCCTCCCTGGTCATGCATCCCATCTACGCCTACGGGACAGAGGATCAGCGCAAGAAATTCCTCCCGAAACTCGCTTCGGGTGAAATGGTGGGATGCTTTGGGCTGACCGAGCCCGATCATGGTTCAGATCCGGGCTCCATGGTGACCCATGCGGAACGAGTGGATGGTGGCTATCGGCTTACGGGCTCGAAGATGTGGATCACCAATTCGCCGATTTCCGATATCGCGGTGGTCTGGGCGAAACTCGACGGTGTGATTCGTGGCTTCATTGTCGAGCGTGAAAACGCAGGAGACGGCTTCACCACGCCCACCCTGGGTGGAAAGCTCTCACTTCGTGCTTCGATCACGGGCTCCATCATGCTGGATCAGGCTTTTGTGCCCGAAGAGAACCTCTTCCCCGAAGTGACCGGCCTCAAGGGTCCGTTCGGTTGTCTCAACAAGGCTCGGTATGGGATTTCCTGGGGCGCCATGGGTGCGGCTGAATTCTGCTGGCAGGCCGCGCGTGAATACACATTGGACCGGAAGCAGTTTGGCCGTCCTTTGGCGGCCAATCAGTTGATTCAACTCAAGCTGGCCGATATGCAGACGGAGATCGCCCTGGGCTTGCAGGCTTCCTTGCGAGTAGGGCGGATGCTCGACGAAGGGATCTGTGCACCGGAGAACATCTCGCTCGTGAAGCGGAATTCGTGCGGCAAGGCTTTGGTCATTGCTCGTAATGCGCGCGATATGCACGGCGGGAACGGCATCAGCGAGGAATATCATGTGATGCGTCACTTGATGAATCTGGAGACGGTCAACACCTATGAGGGGACGCATGACGTACATGCCTTGATCCTGGGCCGGGCTCAGACGGGAATCCAGGCCTTCACCGGGGCCTGATGGCGAAGTCGATGAAGCAGGCGGGTGCACTCTCCCATGTACGGGTATTGGACCTGTCGAGAATCCTCGCAGGTCCCTGGGCGACCCAGAGCCTCGGCGATCTCGGGGCGGATATCATCAAGGTGGAGCGCCCGGGCGTGGGCGACGATACGCGAACCTGGGGTCCTCCCTACCTTCCAGATGATCCCAGTCGTTCCGCTTATTTCTGTTCCGTGAATCGAAACAAGCGTTCCCTGGCCGTCGATCTCTCGAGTGATGAGGGTGGGCGCATTCTCCGGAAGATCGCGCGGGAAAGTCAGGTCCTGGTTGAGAACTTCAAGCAGGGGGGTCTGGAGCGTTACGGACTCGATTACGAAAGCCTTCGTGAAGAGAATCCGTCTCTGGTCTACTGCTCGATTACGGGCTTCGGTCAAGCCGGGCCCGAGGCGTCCAGGGCAGGCTACGACTTCATGATCCAGGGGATGGGGGGGCTCATGAGCGTGACCGGGGAACCGGAGGGCATGCCCATGAAGGTCGGAGTGGCTCTCTCCGACATCCTGACTGGCCTCAATGCAGCGGTGGCCATACTGGCGGCTCTCAATCACGCCGAGCGGACTGGGGAAGGCCAGTTCATCGACATGAGTCTCTTTGATGTCACCGTGGCAAGCCTGGCCAACCAAGCCGCCAACCATCTCTTTACCGGCGTGCCCCCTGAGCGGTTGGGCAACGCGCACCCGAACATCGTTCCGTATCAGGCTTTTGAGAGTGCAGACGGGCATGTGATTCTTGCCGTTGGAAACGATGGTCAGTTCAAGCGTTTCTGTGCTCTGGCCGGAATGCCTTCATGGGCTGAAGATGACCGCTTTGCCACCAACGATGCGCGGGTTCGGAATCGAGATGAGCTTGTTCCCCAGGTCGCGGCCGTCATGAAGACGCGCTCGATGGCGGATTGGCTTGAGGCCCTTCATCAGGCAGGGGTTCCGGCCGGCCCCATCAATGATATCGGGCAGGCCTTCGCCGAAGACCAGGCGCAGTTCCGCGACCTCGCCACGGAGATGGAAGGGGAGGACGGAGTGGCGGTGCCGATCGTCCGGAGTCCACTTCGACTTTCAGCGACGCCCCCGGTCCTCCACACGGCGCCGCCGCGCGTAGGCCAGCACACACTCGAGATCCTCAAGGATGTAGTGGGCCTCGATGACAAGACCATTCGGGACCTGGAGTCTCAGGAAATCATCGCGCTTTCCACGTCTTCGGCCGACTGAAGCCCCCGCGCTTCCATCCCGCTGGATTTTTCCGCTTCGTGTGAAACCCGGTTCCTTTCAGGGCCCACGCGGCGCGTGGATCAGCGGCTTTTTCCCAAAGGCCGGCGGGACAAGGACTCCGGTTTCGCTGGGATCCTGGGCCACGGGCGTCCTGGGACCTCTCTTCCGGGTGTCGCGGTAGAGCATTTGGTTTGCGCCCCCCCGGCAATCAGGGGCAGTTCTTCTGCGTTCCATCCGAAGGCCAAGAGCAGGGGGGCTGTGGTGGGCGCTCGGTAGCCCCATCCAAGCCCAAGGTCTTCTAAAAAGTGTTGAAATACAGGCACTTGAGCCCCCAGGGACAAGGGCTTGGCGCTAAAGCGGGCGCCTGATTCAGCCGAAGAAAAGACAAGCCCCGTGGCGGACGCCTGGAGTGCCGGCTTCGTTTTTGAACGGGTTGGCTCCGGGCACGAGAAGCCACTCTCGTGGGGGCGATGTCAGGACGCGATAGGGATCTTTGGGAATTCAGATTTGGCCATGATTGATTTCAAGACAGTGACGCAGCGCAAGCGGACCGGGCCCGAGCCGGGCGGCGCACTCCCTTGCCTTGTCGGGCGTCCTGTGGGCGTGCAGGGAAATCCGGAGATCGGTTCTCTGGAGTCATCCTGCGGAATCACGACCCGGGGTTTTTCCCTCATTGAGATGGTCATCGTCTTGAGCATCATCGGCGTCCTTCTCAGCATGGGTGTCATGAGTTTCAGTGAGTGGTCTCAACGACAGCGTCTGAGCAACACCAGTCAGGAGTTGGCTCAACTGCTGTTTGTCGGGCGGAGTGAGGCCATTCGGAAAGGCGTCAACCACATTGCCTTCTTTGGAGTAGACGATTCAGGTTCCAACCTGATGGCGAGTGACGGAACGACTCTTCTGGCTGCGATGTTGATCGAGGATTCCAACGGTAATCTATCTCCGGATACCGGAGAGCATAGGATGACCATTCCCTTGAGTAGCCTTTCGGGAATTTCATGGGGCCGGGTCCAGGCGTCATCCCTGGTCCCCAATGCGAATGGGAGTCTGGTAGGGGATCCGTTTTCGGGCACGGATGTGGAAGGCAGTGGCGCTGAATCCGCCTCGCCGGCCAATTTCAGACATCCTGCGGATACCTCCGCTGTGCAATCCTGGGTGCTTCTTGCACCCGACGGTACGCCTCGAGCCATCGATTCCTCCGGCGCGACGACCATCGCCCAGGTNGGCAGCGGAGACGGTGCCATCTATCTCAATGATGGCGAACGCGATCATGCTGTGGTCATGAGCCCACTCGGTTCATTGCGTTCGTATCGCTGGGATCTGGGTGATGCGTCATGGAAATGAGGTTCCTTCGTCGATGAAAAAGCCCTGTTCCCTGGTGAAGCATGGAGCCGTCCGAAGGCGCGGGGGCATGTCCCTGATTGAGGTGACCGTAGCCTTGATGGTGCTCTCTTTTGGCCTGCTGACGGTGGCTCTCATGCAGATCCACGCGATGCGAGGGACTTCCCAGGGCCGGCATCTGACCACCGCATCCATGATTGCACGGGAGCAACTCGAGCAGATGGGGCGTGTTCCATTCTCGGAGTTGAGCAACAAGACGTGGGGAGAATCCGAGGCCTGGATGGATGGCCTGGGTCTGACCCGCGGAGACGTATCGGTGGTGGTGGATCAGCCTGATGCAGGGCTGCAGGTGGAGCGTGTCTACAACGTGGATTGGCAGATCTCTGATGTCGTCCCCCAGAACTTCGATCTCAAGAACGTCGAAGTGGCTGTGACATGGCTAGACCAGAACAGCGCCAACACNCGCTCTTTTTCTCTTGCGACATTGGTCGTCAACAACAAACGATAGGTCCGACATGAAGCGACGACATGGCTATTCCCTCATCGAAATCCTCATCGCAACTGCGATCCTGGGGATCGTGATGTTTGGTCTGATGGCGACTTTTACGGCCAACCAGAAGACGCATGTCACCGTGGATCAGGTGACGGTCACGCAGCAGAACCTTCGGGTTGTGGCTGAAATCATAGAAAGTGATCTTCGGATGAGCGGGTATATGGTGCCGGGTCATGCGGCCATCTGTCTCGGGGATTCGGGAACGGGCCCCGACACCCTCTACATGAGCGATTCCCGGGCAATCCTGAGTGTCGCTGACATCCAGTCACAGGACTCGGGACTTCTGGGAAGTGAGTTGGCCGTACCGGTTACGAACATATCCTCGGGTATGTCGGTGGGGGGGGCGGGAATGACATTGGTTCTCAGCGAACGCTGGGTCGATATCGGATCCGACCCTGATTTCACCGTCGGCGCTGGAATCATGGTGGTAGACAAGAATGATTCGGAGGGTCGGGTCGTATGCGGCACCATCATGAGTCTTACGAATGGCAGTGGCGACGGTGTCACCCTGGTGGTTGATTTCGATACGCCGGCTGTGACGTTCGGTTCGGGAAGTTCAGCCGAGATCGCAGCGATTCCGGCCCTGGTCTATCGCATCGTCGAGCCCGGGGGTGGTTCTACGGATCGCTATCAGTTGAGGAGGAACGGAGTGCTTGTCGCCAACGATGTCGAGGACATGCAGTTGGTTCTCTTCTTCGATTCGGATGATGACGGAATTGTCGAGCCTGGCGAAGTGGAAGGCGATGATGGATCCACGGTCGGNGATGGAGTTTCCATTTCTCATTCCCCCGCCTTGGCCGATGGCCGGGAGTTGAAGCAGGTTCGTCTCAATCTCGTGATGTCCACAGAAAGGGAAGATCCGGATCAGAGGGCCCCTTTGAGTCAGCCGCAGGTGACAGGCAATCGGGACCCCGGGTCTCTTGCAGCACCGGATCGCAAGAAACGTCGAGTCTATCAATCCACCATACGCCTCAGGAACGTCTCATAAGATGCCTTTTCATGATTCTGTGCAGAATAAAGAACCCCGGCTCGCCCATCCCGGTCGATCCACTTCACGGCGCGGGTCCGAAAGGACTTCCATCGTGGATTCCCGGCGGCAGCAGGGAGTCGCGCTTCTGGTCTCGATCATGATGCTGACGATCATGGGACTCATTGGTCTGGGGTCCATGGAACTGGCGACCCGTGATCGTCAGGTGGCCGGCTATATGGCCAGCGGTCGATCGGCCCTCTATGCGGCGGACGCGGGCATCGCGCTCGGCCAATCGATCATTGATCAGGATGTGGGTGAGCTCGTGCCTCAAGGTGTTTCCGCTCTTTTTGGTTTTGATCCTTCCTTCCCCACGGAGGGTTCACCCCGGATCCTGGGAGACGGATCTGCGAGTCAGCCCCGTTTCATGCAGGACTCCGATCCGGCAGTCGGCCAGGCGGTGGATTATGTCGGTGTGGGTGAGGCTTGTGACGGTTGGATCATGAGTGATGAGTTTGGTGGTTCGCAGTGGAGAGAGGCTCTCTTCAGCATCAATGTCGAGGGGCGGACTCCGACGGCCATTGGTTCCTCGAAGCGTGTCGAGGCGAGTGCTGCCTACTGTTACCCCTANCAGTGAGAGTGGAAAACATGTTTGAATGTCAGGAAGCCGGATTGATGATCCCTGTAAAGCGCTCCTCGTGGAGATTTNCCGCTCTTGNGGGAGGTCTTTGTCTTGGACTTTTGATGGGGTGTGGGCCCAACTCCGGATCCGACTCGGGGGATCATGAGGCCTCCGATTCCGTGGAGAGCATTTCCGCGAATTCTGATGTTCCCGTGCTACCCCCACAGATCCAATCTCTACAATTGACNCCGCTTCGACCTCAGCCCGGCGAACTCNTCCAGGCTCTGGTCAAAGTCAAGAAATCGGAGGAGGGCGCCCTCGATCTTGATTTTGCCTGGAGCATTGCAGGGGATCACGTCCGGGCTCGCTCGGATGCGGTTCGGTTTCCCGCGGCTCGAAAAGGAGACCGGATCGAAGTCAGGCTTACGGCCACGGATTCGAACGGTCTCACGAGTGAGGCCACCGCGTTTGTACGGGTTGGCAACCAGCCTCCTTCGGTTCTGGGAGTGGATCTTTCGCGGCGTGATCTGTCAGAACCGGGNTCTGTACTGGAGGCTTCCGTCCAGAGTCATGACCCNGACGGTGATGAACTCCGCCTCATCTACGAGTGGCGGGTGAACGGTCGGCGTGTGCCCGGTCGACTGTCTTACATGGAGACGAGCGACTTNCGACGAGGGGATGAAATCCAGGTCGCTGTGATCGCAGANGACGGTGACGATCACAGCGAGCAAACCGTGAGTCGTGTGTTCCAAGTGGAGAACTCCGCGCCCCGGATTACATCCACGCCGAACAACCAATCGGACGATGCATCCTTCTTCTATCAGGTTCGCGCCAAGGATGAGGATTTTGACAGAGGTCTGATCTATAGCCTGGTGGAAGCGCCAGCTGGAATGACCATCGGTCGCCTTGGGGGTGAGTTGACGTGGAGTCCGGGGCCGAATCAGGCGGGTTTGCACAAGGTCACCCTTCAGGTCGAAGATCGTCACGGCGGCCGTACGATGCAGACCTTCGAGCTGACCATCCGTGATCAGGATCGTTCTCAAGAGTTGGCATCAGCTCGGAATTGAGCGGAGCGAGGGAGTTTCGGGTGAGGAGAGAGACAGGATGAAGTGGCTCCACTTTTCAAATTCGATCAAACGGATCGGAATGTTGACTTTCGTGTTTTTGTGGGTCGTTCCGTCTATTGATGCTGACGATTCCAGTCTCTTTACAGCGAACGTTCCGCCCAATGTCATGCTCTTGATCGACAACTCAGGNTCGATGAACAACGTCGTCTGGCATGAGGCCTTCGACCCTTCAGAAGATCCTGATTGTNATTACTATTCGAACAACGAAACCTACTATTTCAATAATACNTTTACCCNGACNCGCTGTGGAAATACCCGGACCTTGTACGTGGATTCAGAGCTCGATGAATGGACCTGGATCAGCGGTCGCTACCTCAACTGGTTTTTCAGTGATGCTTCGGATGACTATGCCGATTTCGGCTCCGACGGTCTCTACGGTCTGGACAATGGGATCACGTCGGATTGTCTGATCGGCGAGGGACAACCCGCCACCTATTCNAANTATCGTCGTTCACGCATCACGGCGGCCAAGCAGGTCTTGAGGGAAGTGATCTGCCAGGTCAACGCGGTCGGTGATGTCCGCTTCGGATTGTCTGAGTTCTTTGAAGGCAGCGATCCACNTGGTGGCTACATCAAGGTGGGTATCGATGATTATGATGCGGTGCAGGGTGCATTGCTCGACGAGAGTATCGATGAACTCGAAGGGACGACCTGGACGCCGCTGGGCGAGACGCTCTACAACGTCTATCGCTATTTCCAGAGCCGTNCGAACCCGATGTTGGGCAAGGACGGTGTCACGGANTTCCCNTGGTACAACATGCGTCTGAGTGGTTCGACGACGTCGAANCCTTCNAATACGCCNCCCTCGCCGGCCATCTATGCGTGTCAGAAGAATTTCGTCATCGTCATTACGGACGGCGAACCGACTCGGGATGACTTTGATGGGATGGATCGGAGTCGTTTCCAGGATGATCTGATCGGGGACTACAATCCGGACAACGACGACCCGGAGGGCGGAAACGAAATCACGGGCGGTGGTTATGAGACCGCCTGGTACCTCGACGACATTGCCAAGTTCATGCAGGAGAATGATTTCCAATATGACCTGGAGGGTACGCAGGTCATTGATACCTATACCGTTGGATTTACGACGAGTCCGGACGCGAACGCGATTCTTTCGAAAGCGGCGGCTGTGGGCAACGGTCTCTTCTTCTACAGCACCAATGCGGAAGAATTGGCAGAAGCCATCGTGGCTGCACTCACGGATATCATCGAAAAATCACAGTCCTTTACAGCAGCGACGGTTCCGGCCAGTCGGGCGACNGATGGGAACAACTTCTACACCAGCTATTTCATTCCGGGATCAGGGGGTGCTTTCTGGGAAGGCCATATCAAGAACTTTGAATTCACGGCCAGTGGAGAGATCCAGGATGCTCTCGGCGACTGTGCTGTCGATGATCCGCTGGCTCCTGCGCGCTGCCTGACCGGGGTTTTGCGAACCAATGCGCCCTCTTTCTGGGATGCGGCAGATGAATTGCCGACTTCCCTGACCCGAAATCTCTATGCCTCGAACTATGCGAGCGGCCCGCCGGCCTCGACCCCGGTGCTTCCTCCTCTCTTCAGCCCATCCGTGATCGGGTCTTCGGATCTGGTGGGTTCCGGAGAAGCGCTGGGTACGTCTCCTTATTCCATCGGTGATTTTCCTGACAGCGGTATCGCCTCGAACGAGGACCTGGCGGACCGGATCGTCGAATATCTGGCCGGTTGCGAATGGGATTCGGCGCCTTGTGTGGATCGGGACAAGCGACTCTGGGATGTCTTCCACTCCAACCCGTTGCTTGTGGGGTCGCCGAATTCCGGCCTGTCCGATGTCAGCTACAGGCAGTTTGCTGACAAGTATCGATATCGCAAGCGGGTCCTCTATGCGGGATCCAACGGTGGGTTCATGCATGGCTTCAACGCGGGTGAGTGGGATGCTGGTTTGACGCCGCCTCGTTTTGATCGCGGGACGGGGATCGAGGAAATGGGCTTCATGGCCTATCCGGCTCGGCAGAACGCGAAAGAACTGGCCAAGGATGAGGTGTCACCCAAGTTCTATTTCATGGACGGATCCCCTCAGGCCGCAGACGTCTGGTTCTATCCGACTCCGACATCCGTACCGTCGCATGCGGATGAGTGGCATACGATCCTGCTGGGGAACATGAGGCAGGGGGGCAATGTGATCTGGGCCCTGGATGTGACCGATCCTCCCGATGCATCTCATCCCGAGGGCTTGAATGCGACACTTCCCTATCCCGGTTATCTCTGGGAATTCCCTTGCGAAGCGACGGGTGATTCCCGCTGCTCAGGTTCCGGTGCCTATCCCTATGCCGATTATATGGGTGAGACGTGGTCTGACCCCATCGTGACCCGCATTCGTGTGAATCTGGGAGGCGATGACAACTCGGGTGCAGGCTACGAGCGGTGGGTAGCCATCGTGGCAGGCGGTTACTCGGAAGAGGGGGATCCAAACAGGCCGTCTTCCTATGACGCTTCGAGTGATGCTTCCACCTCACGCGAAGGACGCGCTGTTTTCATCATCGATATCAAGACCGGCGATCTGATTGCGATGAAACGGTTTTCGCATGATGCCAATCAGGGCGATCCGAGGATGCAATTCGCCCTGGCGGCGACGCCGGCCGTCTTTGATCTGAACTTCGATGGTTATGCGGATGTGATCTATCTGGGTGATCTGGGCGGCAATCTCTGGAAGTGGGTGATCTCGAACCCCGCTGAGTTGCCGGCCTCCGGTGGGGTCATTGCGGATTCCAACCTGGACCAGTCTGCCTGGTCCTGGATTCGCCTTGTCGAAGTGGATCATTGCGAATTTGATGCGGCCTCTCCCTCCGTCTGCCCAGTCGATCACTATCGAAGCATCTTCTTTCCGCCCACTGGAGCGCTGATTCGTGGAACTCTATGGCTGGCCTTTGGAACGGGAGAGAGGAATCAACTGGATTTCGCTGGATATCCCGAAGGAACGCAGGAGAACAACCGCTTCTATGTGTTGAAGGATCTCGACCCCTGGGAGAAATCATCTTCGAGCACGCCAACCGAAGCGCGCCACAATGACTTTTCGGGAAGTGTGGACTTCGTCCCCGTGGACCTCGCTACGACCTGCGACTATCCGGCCGCGCCTGAAGTCGGCTTCTATATCGAAGCCACGGATGGCGAGAAGTTCATCACCAACAGTTCGATCTTCTTCGGGGATGTGTATACATTGTCCTTCTTGCCGGATGGAGATTCGGATCCGTGTGCGTCGGGAGGGGACTCCCGGCTCTACGGCTTCGACCTTCGCTGCGCCGAGGGCGCTTTTTCGACCGATTCGGGAGAGACGGCCACCATGACCCGTCAGATTGATATCGGAGGAGGGGTTCCGAATCGACCGCGGGTTTCGGTGGGGCCGGGCAGTGAGCCGGCGCCTCCGTGTACGGGCTCGGGTTGTGACCCGGATCCGGACATGGGCTGCAAGAACATGGTTGTCGTGATTACAAGCGACGGTACGGCGTATAGCGACGCTCCCAATACAGATTGCCCGACGGGCGTGCGCTTGAATAGCTGGAGGGATTCACAGTGATGATGGAAGAGATGCGCGGCGTGAGGGCCAGGGTGGGTGGTTCGGGTCAGGTCCGTTGGCAGCGGTCCTGGGTTGAATGGGGCGAGTGGACTTCCGGTTGCCTGCTGACGTTCGTCTTCCTCGTCATCATGGTCGGCGACGTTTCGGCCGCAGAGCCGAGGCTTGAAGGAGAGGGTGTGCTCGGGGAGCGGAATCTGTCCGAAAAGTCGCTTGAGGTCGGCGGGGCCGTCTATTTCTTCGGGGTTTCCAGCGTGATCGTGGGTCGATCAGGCGAAACCCTCACCCTCGGTGACCTGGAGGTCCATGACGTGGACGGAAAACCGGGTCTTCAACCCATTGTCAGCGGACGGTTCACGGCGACGGAAGTCGGTACCCGCTATGTGATTCAGCGATTGGAGTTGATCGAAAGTCCTCGTTGAACAAGGATCGACTGTCCAGATACTGCAAAGAAATGTGAAGGGTGACTTTACGGGTAGCCGAACCGCCCGATAGCGTGACATACTCTCCATGAACGAACTTGAGGTCATGGAGAATCTATGAGCGAAGAAGTCCACCTCAGAACGTGTCATCTTTGTGAATCCATGTGCGGTCTGGAAGTCACCGTCGAAGATGATCGGGTGCTCCGCATTCGTCCCGATAAAGAAGATGTGTGGAGTCGTGGGTATATCTGTCCCAAAGGCACGATGTTGGGAGAGTTGCATCATGATCCGGATCGACTCCGCTCTCCTGTGGTGAAAGGGGAGGATGGAGAGTTCCGGGAGGTGTCCTGGGAAGAAGCCTTTCGCGTCGCGGCTGAGAAGATTCAGGCCGTCACGGCCAACCATGGCATGCAGGCTCTTCATACCTACATCGGAAACCCCGCCGCCCATAATTTTTCACTGCAGAGATATATTGCTGCCTTCATGCCCATGTCGGGAATCGAGAGTGTCTGGTCCCCGGGCACCGTGGACCAGTGGCCCAAGAACGTTTCGTCTGCCCTCATGCTCGGGGATGCCTGGCGGATTCCTGCCCCTGATGTCGATCGCTGCGATTTTCTTCTTGTGGTGGGGGCCAATCCGCACGCGTCACAGGGCAGTCTTCTCGCGGCCTCGGATCTCCTGGGTCGCTTGGACGCCATTCAGGACCGGGGTGGAGAGGTGGTCGTGGTGGATCCGCGCCGAACCGGGACATGCGATCACGCCACGGAATGGGTCCCGATCCGGCCGGGTACCGACGCCGCCCTCATGATGGCGATGTGCCATGTGATCTTCCGAGAGGGCCTTGAGAGTCTGGGCAATCTGGAAGGGAAGGTGGACGGGCTTGACCGCATGAAGGAACTGGCCAAGGCCTGGTCTCCAGAACGCGTGGAGTCGACTTGTGGAATTCCCGAGGCAGACATCGAAAGACTGGCCCGGAGCCTCGCCGGAGCGGATCACGGGGCTGTGTATGCCCGGATCGGCACCTGCAATCAGGAATTCGGCACTCTGGCTTCCTGGCTGACAGATGTGCTCAACGTCATTACGGGCAATATGGACCGGGAAGGGGGCGCCATGTTCGGCAACCCGATTGCCTGGTCGTTGCTGAACCTGCCGGATCCCCAATATGCCGAAGGGTTCAGTTTCGGTCGCTGGAAGAGTCGCGTTAGCGGCTATCCCGAGGTGTTGGGACAGTTTCCTGTTTCCTGCCTGGCTGAAGAGATCGCTACGCCGGGAGAAGGTCAGATCAAGGGGCTGGTCATCATCGCCGGAAACCCGGTGATTTCCTCGCCGGGTGGGGACAAGCTGGAAGAGGTGCTGCCTGACCTGGAGTGCATCGTGGCGCTCGACCTCTACATCAATGAGACCACGTGCCATGCGGATGTGATCTTTCCGGCGCTCTCCCCTTTTGAGCAGCCTCACTATGATGAGCTCATCTGGAGTTGGGCGATTCGGAGCGGAGGGAATTTTTCTCCCCCGGTCTTCGAGCCTCCTGAAGGATCCTATGCGGAGTGGCAGACCCTCTTGATGTTGGCCGCGATCTGTCAGGGTGCGGATCCTGGGAGTGTCGATATCGGTCAGATCGATGATCTTTTCTACGGGGGCCTCGTTGCCGGTCTGGTGCAGATGCCGGGGTTTGCTCTCGAGGGGCGGGAGCCTGCAGAGATCGTCGAAATGTCGAACCACCACGGGCCCATGCGCATGCTCGATTTCCAGATCAGGACCGGGCCGTGGGGTGACATCTACGGAAAGGAGTCCGACGGTCTGACGTTGGAAGATCTCATGGCGGCTCCGCATGGCCTCGATCTCGGACCGATGGTTCCGCGGATCGATGAAGTCTTGAGGACGCCGAGTGGGGATCTGGAACTGGCTCCGGAATATATAACCAATGACCTGAATCGTCTCGCAGAGCGAATCGAGCGGGCGGAGCCGGATCTCGTCCTGGTTTCAAGGCGGGATGTACGCTCGAACAACTCCTGGATGCACAATCTTCCGAAGTTGGTTGCGGGACGCAACCGATGCACACTGTTGATTCATCCGGACGATGCCGAAAGGTGTTCCGTCGTTCATGATGAAATCACCCAGATCCGTTCCAGGTCCGGTTGTATCGAGGTCGTGGCTGAAGTCACGGAGGAAATGATGCCCGGCGTGGTCTGCCTTCCTCATGGATGGGGGCACGATCGCCCTGGAGCGCGGCTTGAAGTCGCCGCTCGTCATGCGGGCGTCAACAGCAATCACCTTTCGCCCGGCGATTTTGTCGACGAGATATCGGGAAATCAGGCCGTAAACGGCATCCCCGTCGAAGTTTCGCCTATTTGACTGCAGCAAACAGGTCGGGCAGGAAGAGCGGTTCGTGACGGACTTCGTTGCGGACGTGGAATGACAAAGGGGGGAGTGAAGATGGTCGATAGCGGAGCACGTGTGGAGCAGGGGATTCTGGCTCGGTTGGATCGGATCCCGGTCTGGCCCTATCCGAGATCCATCCTGGTGATTGTGGGAGCAGGCTTCTTTTTTGCTTTCTTCGACATTGTCACCATCGGCTTTGCTCTTCCTGTGATCACCAAGCAGTTTCAAGTGAGTGCCGAAGAGGCCTCCTGGGCCATTACCAGTGGGCTCATCGGCTATATCCTGGGCTCCTTCCTGGATAGCCGGATTGCGGATCACTTTGGTCGACGGGTCAGTCTCTTTATTTCCGTGGCTTTCTTCTCTGTGGGTTCGCTCCTGTCTGCCACGAGCCCCGATCTCGGTTGGTTGATCTTCTGGCGTTTTATTTCGGGCATGGGGATCGGGGCAGAGATTGCTCTTGTCACCACCTACATGAATGAGATCTCCCCGGCTCCACTCCGGGGTCGTTATACCGGTTGGACCATTGTGGCGGCCTTTACGGGTTTCGCCGTGGTTCCGGTCATCGCCTTCCAACTGGTCCCGGGATACGAATGGGGGTGGCGCGTCCTCTTTGTGGCCGGTGCCGTGGGCGGCGTCATCATTGCTTTCATGCGCAGAGGTCTGCCTCCTTCCATCCACTGGTTGCTGGGCGAGGGGCGAGCGGACGAAGCGGAAGACGCCTTGGTCTCGGCGGAGGCTTTGGCCGAGAAGCGTTTTGGGAGATCACTTCCCGAGCCCCAGGCGGTTTTTGAGCCTGAAGCCGGGGATTCGGGGAAGAGACTTTTGTTTCTGCTCAAGCCACCGCTTCTGAATCGGCTGATTCTTCTGGGCGTCGTCTGGTTTGTCTACTATGTCGGCAACTATGGCTGGCTGACCCTGGCCGCCGATCTCTTTTCCACCCATGGTTTTTCGCTGAAGCAGAGTATCGGGTCGTTGAGTCTGACGGGATCGGGCTTCGTGGGCGGCGCTCTGGCCGCGGTTTATTTCAGCGATCGGGTTGATCGTCGCATCAGCGCCTCGGTTCTCGGGGTGGTCTGGGGAGCCACGCTGCTGGGAATCGGCTTCTACGCTTCAAGCGTGACCATTCCCATCCTGGGTTTCATTGCTTCCTTTACCATCGGCTTCGTGATCCCGGTGCTCTACACGCTGACCGGAGAAAGCTTTCCCACCCGGGTGCGCGCCACAGGCGTCTCCATGAGCGATGGCCTGGGCCACCTTGGGGGCGCGTTTTGTGGCCAGATCGTTCTGGGAGCCCAGGCTCTCTACGGCTTTCAGGGAGCCTTCGTCACCATGGCCATCACCGGTTTCACCGCGGCGATTCTTGTCGTCTTTGTCAGGAAGTCGTGGATCCGGCAGGTGGAATGAGGTGAGCTCGCCGGCCCAGCCTTGATCGCTACCACTCGCCGACATTCTCCATGGAGGCCCAGGGTTCGGAAACGGGCAGGGCCTGGTTGGCCTGGAGCAATTCGATGGAGATTCCGTCCGGAGAGCGGACGAAGGCCATTCGGCCGTCTCGGGGCGGTCGATTCAGGGTGACGCCATGGTCGATCAGGCGTTGGCAGAGGGCGTAGATGTCTTCGACTTCGTACGCGAGGTGCCCGAANTTGCGGCCACCCGAGTAGGCTTCGGGATCCCAGTTGTAGGTCAGNTCAACCTGCGATTGAGGATTGCCCGGAGCTCCGAGAAACACCAGCGTGAAGCGGCCGGCTTCNACGTCGATGCGACGTTGCTCCTCGAGCCCCAGTTTGTTGCAGTAGAAATCGAGTGAGGCTTCAAGATCGGAGACGCGAACCATGGTGTGGAGATATTTCATGCCTCTAGTGTGATGGAGATCGGTGATCGGGGCCAGTCAGGGCCCGGAGGCCATCGAATGAAGAGGGGCCCGGCCTTCTCGATGCTATCGTGCCCTCCTNTAGTGGNGGCCAGGGCTGAATGTCTCTCGTGGGGGTCTGGGCTCCGGTTGGAGTGTGAAGGAGGAGTACGTGGATATCGGGGTTTGCGTTGCCAGTCACATCGGAGATGTCGACTACGTGGTCCGGGCAGAAGAGCTNGGCTTTTCCCACGCTTGGCTGGCCGATAGCCAGATGATCTGGTCTGATTGCTACGCCACGTTGGCGCTAGCGGCTTCTCGGACGGAAAGAATCCGCCTGGGTACGGGGATTGCCGTGACAGGNACCCGACCTGCTCCGGTGACGGCNGCNGCCATTGCGACCATCAATGTGCTGGCACCGGGCCGAACCTTCCTGGGCGTGGGAGCGGGCAATACAGCCATGCGTATCATGGGTGCGAAGCCACAGNGGATTGCCGAATTCGATCGATACCTTGAGAGCCTGCGTCCTCTTCTGGAAGGCAAGGAGTCCCGGGTTGTCGTGGGCGACGAGGAGCGACCGATCCGTCATTTGATGCAGGAAGAGGGTTTCGTCAATTTCAAGGATCCAATTCCCCTCCATGTTTCGGGTTTCGGGCCCCGCTCTCTTGGGCTCGCAGGTCGTCACGGTGATGGGGCCGTGCTGTCGATGCCCCCGAATGCGGCTGTGATGGAATTGATGTGGCAATGGATCGAGGCAGGGGCGGAAGAAGCNGGGCGAGAGCTGAGGCGGAGTGACTACGTGACCACGGCGTTGACCTGCGTTTCAGTGCTTGAAGAGGGTGAATCCTCGGATTCGCCTCGTGTGCGAGAGGAGTGCGGTGCCATGGCGATGGCGAGTCTCCATTACGCGTACGACCAATGGCGTCAGTTTGGAAAGCCCGCGCCCGAGATCTTTTCCGGGGTCTGGCCCGAATATTGCGCCATGCTCGAGGACGTTCCTGCGGATCGGCTNCACCAACGGATCCACGCAGGTCACAACTGCTGGGTGACNCCTGAAGAAGANCGTTTCCTGACGCCTGAGATCATCGAACACACCTGTATGGTCGGAACCCAGGCAGNNCTTTCCCGTCGCCTCGCGGAGTTGGAANAAGCCGGTTTGAATCAGATCATGGTCNTGCCGGCTTTCGAGCCCCGCTATCGGATGCTGGAGAGNGTCGCTCANGCCTTGATCCCCGGCGCCGCCTGAGCGNACCTTCCAAAGTCGCCAGCCGGTGTACACTCTGGANNCATCCGCGGCAATCAGNCCTTCAGTTGGAGTAAGAGAGGAGAGACGGCATGAGCGAGTCAGAGAAGAGCGCTGATCATCCGAAGAAGGAGTGGATCGGCGCGAGCGAATACATGCTCATCGTCATCTTCATCATTTCTGGAGGAGGTGTGGCGATCACGGACATGTCCCCGAGTTGGGGATATTGGTTCTGGTTCGGGTTGGTGCCTCTNCTTGCCGTCACGAGTCTGTATCGAAGCTGGGTCGGGGTAGAAAACAAGCGGGAAGCTGGGGTTTTCTGGACATTGCGTGTGCAGATCCTTCACTGGCTCGGTCTCCTGGGCGCCCTGGAAATCGTTTTTCTTCTCTACACCTACACGAATCGCATCGATGCAGCCCAGGCGGGGCTGGTTTCGCTTCTTGTGGTGTCTTTGGCGACATTCCTGGCGGGCATCCACTTCCACTGGCACTTCGCTGTCCTGGGCGTGATGCTGGCCTTCTCGACCCTGGCCATGGCCTGGATTGAGGCTTTTGTCTGGGTTTTGATTCCACTTGTGGCGATCGCGGTGGCCGTGGTTCTCTTCTTCACGCATCGCTTCAAGGACAAAACCCACGAGTAGCGGGCCTCGCGAGTGGGGTTTGATGCTTGCTCTATTGGGAAATCGCTGATTCGAGTAGTAGAAGAACCAGGAATCCCCCGGAAAAGGCGGCGGTGGTCGTGGCCAGGACGCCGGTGAGTCCCCCGAGGCAAGAAGCCCGAATGGTGGGATGTGTGTTCCGCATCGGCTTTCATGCGGGAATCGAAAATTTCGCTCGAAAAAGGCGGATATCTTTTTTCCAAAATAAAAAGCAGTCGCGCTATCGTCTCAGGGCGTGCGGGGCCACTTGGGGCGAAAGCTTTGTGGAAAGCGTGAGCCGCTTCATCCATGAACCCTGTAGGCGTCTGCTCAATATTGAAGCTAGAGGATGGGCATCGGTGGCCTTTATTTCAGATCGAAGACGGGTAGGGTCGCGTACGCGAAGTTGTCTCGGGATGTCGGTATGGGTCCTGATTGCGGCGTGTTTCTGGATGGGTTGTGATTCGAAGGATTCGGAAGGTCCGCCGGCACCGGAAGTCGTGGTGGCCGATGTGGTGCAGAAGGATGTACCCATGTTTGCTGACTGGATCGGAAGCGCCGTGGGCTTCAACAACGCCACGATCCGCCCTCAGGTCAAAGGCTACCTGCTCAAGATCGTCTACAAGCAGGGAACTCTGGTCAAGTCGGACGAACTGCTCTTCGAGATCGATCCCCGGGAGTTCAATGCGGATCTGGCCAGTGCCCAGGGTCAGCTCGGCGAAGCCCAGGCCAACTTGAGGAAGACCCGGAGCCATGTGAAACGGTACCGGCCTCTCGCCAAGCAAGGTGCGGTGAGTCAGCAGGAACTCGACGATGCGATACAGAACATGTTGTCGGCGGAAGCCGGCATCTTGACCGCGAAGGCCCGCGTCGAGCAAGCGAAGCTCAACCTTTCGTGGACGAAGATCAATTCCCCTATTTCAGGCATTGCGGGTATTTCGGTAGCCCAGGTCGGAGACCTGGTCACACCCCAGACAGAACTGACGACGGTCTCTCAACTGGATCCGATCAAGGTGAATTTTCCCATCAGTGAGCAGGCTTACCTGGAGGTCATCAATACCTCGAGTGCCATTTCCAACAGCGGCAAGTTGTCCGATGTCGGAGACATCCTCCAACTCTTCCTGGCGGATGGCTCGGCGTGGCCCCATCGAGGCACGCCGTTCATTGTGGGCAGGAGCGTGGACGAAAATACGGGGACCATCGTGATTGAAGGTCGGTTTCCCAACCCCGACAATGTGATTCGTCCGGGTCAATTTGCGCGCGTTCGTGTGGATGTCGGAACAAAGAAGGGCGCCCTGCTGATCCCGCAGCGCGCGGTGACCGATATTCAAGGCAAGTATCTGGTCTCTGTGGTTTCCGCCAAGAATGAGGTGGAGGTTCGTCCCGTGGAGATCGGCGAGACGCACGAGAAGGACTGGATCGTCACCAAGGGTCTCAAGGTCGGCGAGCGCGTCATCGTCGAGGGCCTCCAGAAATCCAGGACAGGGATGAAGGTCAACCCCGTCAGCAGGGCCACCTTCACGAAGCAGGATAAAGCGGCTTCGCGGGGTGGCGATGGGGAGCGGTCCTTCAAGTCGGTCGCTCGATCCGGTAATCCTTCTCCGCCGGCGCTTTCGAAGAGCTGATCCAGGGTACTCATGTCCTCCTTCTTTATTCATCGACCGATTGTTGCCATGGTGATTGCCATCGTGATGGTGATCCTCGGCGCCGTGGCGGTACTCGATCTTCCGATTTCCCAATTCCCGAATATCGCGCCGCCTCAGATCAGTGTTTCGACTACGTATGTCGGAGCCGATGCGGTCACCGTCCAGGATTCCGTTTCCACGCCAATCGAGCAGAGCGTCAGCGGCGTCGAAGGCATGGACTACATGTATTCGACGAACGCCAACAATGGGATGATGACCCTGCAGGTCATCTTCGACGTCGAGACCGATCCGAATACCGATCAGATCCTGACCCAGATGCGGTACTCCGAATCGGAAGCCATGTTGCCGATGGACGTGCGGAACTTCGGAGTAACGATCCGGCAGGCCTCCACGAGCCCCATGGCCCTGTTCTCCCTGTATTCACCCAATGACAGTTACGACGCGCTGTTCCTTTCCAATTACGCATACATCAACATCTTCGATGCCATGTCCCAGACGGAAGGGATCGGGCAGGTCAATATCTACGGAGCCGGCCAATATGCGATGAGGATGTGGGTCGATCCGAACAAGTTGGCCAGCATGGGAATCACCATTCCGGAGGTGGTGGATTCCATCCAGACCCAGAACTCCGTCAACCCGGCGGGTCAAGTGGGGGCTGAGCCCGTTCCCCAGGGCCAGCAGTTCACCTACTCGGTCAGAGCGCAGGGGCGACTCAAGACCATCGAAGATTTCGAGAATATCATCGTACGCGCGACGTCGGACGGGGCGATTGTTCGCGTCAAGGACGTGGCGCGAGTCGAACTGGGTGCGCAGACCTACAATCTGATGGGTCGTTTCAACAGCAAGCCTTCCGCCATCGTCGCCGTCTATCAACAGCCCGGAAGCAATGCGCTGGCGACAATGGAATCGGCGGAAGCCCTGATGGAAGAGCTCAGCAAGGACTTTCCAGAGGGTCTTGAATACGTGGTTTCCCTGGACACCACTGAGGCGGTTCGGGAAGGGGTTCGGGAGATCATCATCACCCTGTTCGAAGCCCTGGCTCTCGTCATCCTGGTGGTCTTCATCTTCCTGCAGAATTTCAGGGCAACCCTGATTCCGCTGCTGGCCGTTCCGGTTTCCCTGGTCGGCACCTTCATGCTCTTCCCGATGCTGGATTTCTCGGTCAATACGCTTTCTCTCTTCGGTCTGGTTCTGGCCATCGGAATCGTGGTGGATGACGCCATTGTTGTCGTGGAGGCCGTTGAGCACAAGATGGAAGGAGGCCTTTCCTCCAAAGATGCGGCGGTCCAGGCCATGAAGGAGGTGACCTCTCCGATTATCGCGACCACGCTGATCTTGATCGCCGTGTTTGTTCCTACGGCCTTCATTCCGGGAATTTCAGGCAGGCTCTATCAACAGTTTGCCATTACGATTGCGGTATCCGTTCTTTTCTCCTCCATCAATGCCCTGACGCTCAGTCCCGCATTGGCGGGTCTTCTGCTTCGCCCCAAGAAGGAGTCCCATGGGCCGCTGGCGCGTTTCTTTGCGCTTTTCAATCGGGGCTTTGATCGGGCCACCGGCGGTTACGTGGTGGTCTGCCGGCAGTTGATTCGCAAGGCTGGGTTCTCCGTGGTTGCCTTGGTGGGCGTTGTGGTGGCTGTAGTCTTCCTCGGTGGCCGATTGCCATCGAGCTTCCTGCCCAATGAAGATCAAGGCTTCGTGTTCCTGAACGTCCAGCTGCCGGCGGCTTCTTCCCTGCAGCGCACGGATGAAGTCTGTCGTCAGATTGAAGAGATCTTGAAGGACACGCCAGGAGTCCAGAGTTACAACACCGTCGTGGGATTCAGCCTCCTGTCTGGTGTCCAGACCACCTATAACGGCTTCTTCTTTGTCACCCTCAAGCCGTGGGGAGTGCGCGATGATGTGGGCCTGACGGCCGATGTGATCTCCCAGGATCTGAATATGAAACTGGCGGCTTTTCCGGCCGCCATGGCTTTTGTCTTTCCCCCTCCAGCCATTCCAGGCGTAGGCAACGCGGGCGGGATCACTTTCATGCTGGAGGATCGGGAGAGCCGGGGCGTGCCGTTCCTGGCGGAACAGACCAAGAAATTCATTGAGGCCAGCGAGGCGAGACCGGAATTGGGTCGGGTTTCCACCACGGCCCAATTTGATGTCCCCCAGATCTTTGCTGAGGTCAATCGTGAGATGGTCATGAAGCAGGGCGTGGAGTTGGGCAACGTCTACCAGATCATGCAGGCCTATATGGGTGGCCTTTTCATCAACTACTTCAATCGGTTCGGTCGGGTCTGGCAGGTCTATGTAGAGGCCGAGGGCAGCTATCGGAAGGAAGTGGAGAATCTCGGTCGGTTCTATGTCAGGAACTCCGAGGGAGGAATGGTCCCACTTTCCGCCATCGTGGACAGCAAGCGGGTCTATGGTCCTGAATTCACCATGCGCTTCAATCAGCATAGTACCGCGCAGTTGATGGCGATTCCGGCTCCTGGGTACAGCGGAGGGCAGGCCATGGCCGCTTTGGAAGAGACCTTCCAGGAATCGATGCCCAACGGCATGGGGTACGACTACATGGGAATGGCGTATCAGGCTCAAAAAGCCGCTCAGGGAGTTTCCCCATCGGTTATTTTTGCCTTTTCGCTCCTGATGGTGTTCCTGATCCTGGCTGCACAGTATGAAAGTTGGTCCTTGCCCTTCAGTGTCCTTTTGACGACACCGGTTGCGGTTCTAGGAGCCTTTCTGGCCTTGTGGGCTCGATCGTTCAGCAACGATCTCTATACACAGATCGGTCTCGTGATGTTGATCGGTCTGTCGGCGAAGAATGCGATCTTGATCGTGGAATTTGCCCGGGGCAAACTGGCTGAGGGAATGAGTATCGAGGAGGCCGCTCTGGCGGGAGCTCGCTTGCGATTGAGACCCATCCTGATGACGGCCTTTGCGTTCATCCTCGGTGTGATTCCGCTGGTCGTGGCCACGGGTTCTGGAGCCATCTCACGTCAGGTCCTGGGAACCGTGGTGATGGGTGGCATGCTTGCGGCAACCTGCATTTCGATCTTCATCGTGCCCTCTACCTTCTCGATGGTGGAGAGGGCGGCTCATCGCTTTGGCTCGAAAGGCAAGGAAACGACGAGTGCGGAGAATGATTCGTGAAGCCGATTCGTCTTGTCGCCTGTCTGACGCTCGCTTTTCATGTGAGCTGCGCCATTGGCCCGAATTACAAGAAGCCCGTTGTGGAGGTGCCGGAAGTCTATCGGGGAAGTCTGGACTCGCGTGAGGCCAAGTCCCTGGCGGATCTGGCCTGGTGGGAGATCTTCCAGGACCCCGTTCTGGTTGAATTGATTGAAACGGCGCTGAACAACAACCTCAATCTCGAAATGGCGGTGGCTCGAACCGAGCAGGCCTACCGCCTTTCGGTGGCGACCAATTCCGCTTTCTATCCGCAGGTGGGTTACCAGGGCTCGGCCGGCAAGGCGCGAAGTCAGAACTACAATAGTCCGGGTTCCGGGGTCAAATACACGAGCTATATGGGCGCCTTCAACGTCGCCTGGGAAGTCGATATCTGGGGCCGGATCCGTAGATCCAGTGAGTCGGCAAAGGCTCAACTCCTGGCTGCGGAAGAGTTTCAGCGCGGTGTCCTGCTTTCCGTGGTCTCGAACGTGGCGACTCTCTATTTCGCACTGCTGGAACTTGATCGTGCTCATGCCATCGGGGTTCAGGCCATCGAGGCCTTCGATGAGACCCTCACTCTTTTCACACGCAAATATGAAGGTGGCATTGCATCGAGGCTCGAGGTCACGCGGGCTGCGGCCGCGGAGGCCCAGGCCTCAGCCTGGTTGCCCGAGATCGAAATCGAGATCGCCAAAGTCGAGAACACGCTTTCGGTGCTACTGGGGAGGCCTCCGGGCGCGATACCTCGGGGCGTAGCCTTGATGCATCAGGAGCTTCCCTCTCTGCCCGCCGGCCTGCCTTCAGCCCTCTTGGAGCGTCGGCCCGATATACGGCAAGCCGAGGAGCAGGTCGTTTCCGCCAATGCCGAGGTGGGTGTGGCGATGGGTAATTTCTTGCCCCGGATCGGTCTTGTGAGTATGTGGGGTGGGTCTTCCCAGGATCTCAGTATTCTGGCCTCCGGCGGAACGACCAGTATCTGGAGTATCGCAGGCGAACTCTCAGGGCCCCTCTTCCAGGGTGGCTTCCTCTACGCGCAGTACAAGAATCAGCAGGCTTTGTGGGAGGAGGCGAAAGCGAATTACGAGCTCACGGCTCTGAACGCTTTCTCCGAGGTTTCCACCGCCATTACGGATCGTCGATTGAGAAAGGATCAGCGTGCAGCTCGCGAAAGAGAGGTCAAGCAGCTTACGGAATCCGTCAACCTCTCGCTGATTCGCTACAACCAGGGACTCGCCAACTATTTCGAAGTCCTGCAAGCGCAGCAGGAGCTGTTCCCAGCTGAGTTCGATCTTTCGGAGGCGAGACTTGAAGAGCGCCTGGCTGTGATCCGGCTCTACCTGGCTTTGGGAGGCGGCTGGCAGCTGGGTTTGAACTGGCTTCCCGAGGCGGAGGAGCCGAAAGAGGATCCCGCCCCGCCTTCGGAGCCGAAGGGCGCCGAAGGGAATCCGCCTGCCGACGACCCGGGCACGGATTCCAAGAAGGATGAGGCCAGCGCTTCTCAGCCCTCCTGACGGCTTTGCTCGATGGGTTGGAGGAGATCCTCCAGGCCGCCGAGAACGCGATTCAGGACTCGGTCTTCCCGCTCTTTTCTATTTGATGTCGAGTAGTTCGATATCAAAGACGAGTTCGCCGCCCGGCTTTCTTCCTCCAGGATTCTTCCCGTAGGCGAGATTGGCCGGGATCCAGAAGCGGGCTTTCTCTCCTACGACCATCAACTGAACGCCTTCGGTCCAGCCTTTGATGACCCGATTGAGGGGGAAGGTGGCCGGCTTGCCCCGTTTATAGGAGCTGTCGAACATGCGTCCATCGGTCTGCCAGCCGCTGTAATTCACGGTGACCCGGTTGGTGGGTTTGGGGTGAACGGTTCCGGTGCCGGGCTTGAGGACCTTGTAGGCCAGGCCCGATGCTGTTCGAATCGCGTCGGCGGGCGCTTTGGCGACATCCGCGGGCGCAGTCCAGGGGTCACTGCGGACCTTGTTGGTCTGGCCGGCCTGGTTGGCTTCCGCCGGTTGCCAGGCCCAGCTCGCAGCAGCGACGAGCAGCAGGATTCCGAGGCTTCGGATCATCGTCCGGTCGAGTGACTTCATCTGGATCTCCCTTTCAGTGATCGGCCCATCGGGGCCGCGAGATTTCGGGTATGCACGCTTTTCATTCCTTCTCGTCCAGCAGGGCCCCAACGGTTTCGTCCAGGTTCCATTGCGGGGCATCCGGTCCGAGAAGAGTATCCAGCTTTTCCTGTTCAAGAGAATAGTGATCGTACAGATAACGCAGGGTGCCCTCAAGAGGGGCCGCGGGTGGCCTGGGTACAGGGCGGGTCAGGAGTCTTTTTGCCACATCGAGAATGGGAGAGGGGAGGTTTTTCTGCAGTTGCGTCCGCCATTTCTGGAGTCGTCTTTGATCCATCCGGTTGTTGAAAGCCGGAAGTCTCTTGTTTTCAGCCTGGTTGCGGGCCTCCAGGGTGAGCAACTCCGGCCGGGGCTCAAGCCCAAGGTGTCGAATCGCGCTCTCGTACCCTCTTTCCCGCTGTCGAACATAGTCTTCGAATCGAAGGAAAAGGAAATTGCTTCGATCAAAGGTCTGAAGCCAGCCTTCGAGTTGACGCGCATAGCATCCGAAGTCGAGGTAGAGGTTGTCGGTTCTGAGGTCCGTGTCGACATCAGAGGAGGCACCCCCTCGTTGAAAGAGGTGGGTGTGATGGCTGATGGCTCTTCGAATCGGGTCTCGCATGATATAGATCAGGCGAACATCGCGGCCACAGAGTTCAAGGGTTTTTCCAGGCACATCGATTCCGACATCGTACGAATAGGCGGGGTGAGCATCGCCGACCTTGATCCCTGTCGGTGTTCCAGCGAAGACGCCGCCATAGCGGTTGCGNCCCTCCNGGCTGAGCACTTCCTTCCTTCGAAGGTCTCCGACCTCCTTGCCGCCAGGAAAAGCGACCTCGGGGTGCGTCTCGAGATCAAAGGCGAGGGTCGTGGTGCCACTTTTCATGGCTCCGATGACGAGGAAATCGGGAAATCGAAGCTTTTGATGCTCTTCGCTCATGGCCCCGTTCCTNTTCCGCTGNTTTGNACCCAGGCCATGGCTTGGCCTCTCGTCTGNNGANCATTATATCGGATGGNNACCCGNCGAGCAGATCAGGCCTTTGCCACCCGAAGGCGGGAAGCTGGGGTTGGCTCGCGGCTCTCGCAACCGTTTTCTCTCTCGGGTAGCCTATNCTCATCAGCAGACCCATCCAATGCGGGATTGCTTTCTCGTCCTTTNGCCAGNTTGCGAAGGTCTTCCAGAATGTTGAATCGGAGAACACATGAAACTGTATGACTTCAAAATGGCCCCCAATCCGCGAAGAGCTCGGGTCTTCCTGGCCGAAAAAGGCCTTGAAATCGAGACCGTCCAGATCGACATGATGCAGGGGGAACAACTTTCCGATGANTATCGAAAGATCAATCCAAGNTGCACCATTCCGAGTCTGGAACTCGATGACGGGACGNTTTTGACNGAGAATACGGCNATCGCCGACTATCTNGAGGCGTTTGCGCCCGANCCNCCGTTGATGGGCAGGAACTCCGTGGAGCGGGCCTTGGTCGTAGAATGGAATGCCATTATCGAGCGGGAGGGGATAGGAAGTCTCGCTGACGCTTTCCGGAATGCGAACCCGGCTTTTGCCGACCGAGCCAATGTGGGACCGGACAATTATGCGCAGATTCCGGAATTGGCGCAAAGGGGTCACGCTCGTGCAGAGGCTTTCTTCAAGACGCTCAACCAGCGGCTCGAGGGTCGAGAATTCGTCGCCACCGATGATTTTTCATTGGCCGATATCACGGGCCTGATTGCGGTTGATTTCTCGAGGATGGCCCGTGTAGAGATCCCGGCGGAGCTGACTCATCTTCACGCCTGGCACGGTCGGGTATCGTCGCGTCCCAGCGCGCAAGCCTGAGCCACTTTCATGGATCGGCTTTAGTTGGCAGCGAGAGATTCCACTTCTGGCTGTACGTTCAGGGGTTCATCCTGGCCACCCAGGATGATGGCCAGNTTCTCCTTGGCTTCTTCGGCAAACCCCTGAGCCAGACTGGAGTTGAGATCGGACTGCATGTCGTAGTTTCCGAAATTGTTGACGACCCGTCTGGCCTCGGCCTGCCATTGCTCGCGAAAGTCGGTGAAGGCTTCTTCGCGGGACTGTTCAAGCCACGATGAAATATCCATTTCCATGACTGGAGGTATGGCGACCCGAGAGGCGTGTCCAGCGGGTTTGTTGTTCCCGGGGTCTGATATGGCGGCCACGGGGCACGTCATGAAAAGCAAGCCAAGAACATAGAGTGATTCATTTGCGTTGATTTTCTTCATCGATGGCCCTTTCTCTGATCCGTATATATTCTTGAGCGGCATTCAGGGCTTTCGAGTTGATAGAAGCATCCAGGAATTCTCCTGAGTTCCACAACTGTGTGTAGATTTCGCGTAGCAGGACGCGAGATCAGTTCTTCGGCGTTCAAGCCGTGAGAAAGCNGACATGAGAGAGTGTCATGTCAGTGCGTTCTGCAGATCCGATTCAAGAGAGAATCTGGTCGGCCTCTGTGTATTCAACAAGAGGGTGGGATCTTCGTGCATGCGAGTTGCAGGGNTGTTGCCGGGCGCCGAAGCGAGGCCGGGGTCAGGCGAAGTATTCCTGCGCGGTGGCTGCCGCTGCAAAGTTCTGCTCGAGGTGCGGCATGCTCTGCATGTCCGCATTCACGGCGTCGAGGCCATGCTCAAGAACGTAGGCGTAGCTTCGCTGGTAGGTATTCAGATCAGACGACATCAATTTCTTCCCGTAGACATGGTCGAAGGCATCGGGGTTCCCCCAGCCCAACCACTTGCGTCCCGCCAGGAAGCGTCCGGCCTTCATGCCAATGAGNCCGATGCCGGCGGCACGGGCATGGTCGAGAACCGGCCGGAGTCCAATCATGTCGGGTGAATCGGGTTGGATGTTCTTGTCGGCCCAGCTGTACCAGCCGGCCGGCGTGATGGCGATCTGCGCCAGTGCGTACCGTTTGCTGTCCGCTGCAGCGGTCAAGACCCGCTCTGCATTCTGATGGGTCGAGAGGCCCCAGAAACGTGTCTTCCCGGCTTTCTTGGCTTGCAAGAAGGCTTCATACAGTTCATCGCTTTTGATGATGGACGGATTGTGGGCCCCCATGATGTAGTAGGCGTCTATGTGATCCACGCCAAGGTCGGAAAGGCTCTGGTTGAGCAGGCTGGTCCAGGTCTTGGCTCCTTCGCGCGCCTGGGCGGTGGTGACTTCCTCATTGGGTTCGATGTCGATGTAGGGGCTGGCTTTGGAGATCAGGAAGATGCGGTCTCGATTCTTGGCGAGGAAGGGGCGGAGGTTTCTCTCCGCATTCTTGTAGTAACGCCGGGTTCCCACATCGAAGACATTGATGCCAGAGTCCAANGCCTGGTCAAGGAGTTCATCCCTGGGCTGACCCGANAGNGCGGCGCCGCAACCGAAAACCAGACGACTCCCCCGGAATCCAGTCTTGCCGAAATCACGATAGGTCATGGCGGGCCAGGCTTTTCCGCCCCGCGGATCGGATTGGCTTGAGGCCGCGTGGGCCTGGCCNTTACCCAGTAGAGTNCGTCCTGCGATCGTGGCCGTGCCCATGTAGCGCAGGAACCTTCNTCGGGTGGCCTTGAGAGTCCAGTCGTTTCGCATCGCGAGATCTCCTCCATGTGGGCGTAGGCCGATATCAAAATCGACTCGGGCATGAGGATAGCCTCTTGTCTATGATGTACACCCTACGCCCCTCGGGAGAGATCGCATGATCGAGTCGAGTCGCAGCCATGGTGCTTTTGAAGAAGCCTATCTGGGCCCCTTGAAGTTACGGAATCGGGTCATCAAGGCTGCCACCTTCGAGGGCATGACCGACGGGAACACGGTTCATCCCAAGTTGATTGAATTCCATCGTCGCATGGCGGCGGGGGGCGTCGGGATGACCACCATGGCGTATATCGGAGTTTCTCCGGACGGTCGCGGTACACCCAATGAACTGGTTCCGGAAGCCGGCCACGAAGCGGATCTGCGCAGGTTGGCGGATGCCGTTCATCAGGAAGGGGCCGCACTTTCAGGCCAGATCGGCCATGCGGGTGCCGTGGCGGCGAGTGCAGGACTCCGCGGACTGTCCCCNTCGCGCCTTTTCAGTCCCCTTGCGCTTCGCCGGACCCAGGCGATGGGATCCCTCGATTTCCCCCGCGTCCTGAAGGCTTTTTCNGAAACTGCGCGNCGGCTGGTCGGGTGTGGNTTTGATGCCATCGAGATCCACTTGGGTCATGGATATCTACTCAGTGAGTTCTTGAGNCCCCGTCTGAATCGTCGCCGAGACGAGTGGGGCGGATCCCTTGAAAACCGGGCTCGCTTTCCCCGTCAGGTCGTGGAGGCGGTTCGCGAGGCCGTGGGGNCTGAGGTGGCTGTGCTCGCCAAGCTCAACATGGCGGACGGCGTGCCGGGAGGGCTGTGGGTGGACGAAAGTGTTCAGGTGGCGCAAATGCTTGAAGCCGATGGCGCACTCGACGCCATCGAGTTGACGGGNGGCAGCTCACTTCAGAACCCCATGTACGTATTCCGTGGTGAAGCTCCGATTCGGGAAATGGCGCAGGCTTTTCCCAGAGCGGTTCGTTTGGGCTTCCGCCTGGTGGCGAAGAGATTCCTTCGTGAGTACCCCTTCGAAGAGATGTACTTCCTCCCCTATGCGCGACAATATCGNCGTGCCCTTCGCATGCCGTTGATCCTGCTTGGCGGGATCACAGGTCCCCGGACCATTCAGCGCGCCCTGGATGAGGGCTTTGATTTCGTCGCCATGGGGCGGGCGCTTTTGCGTGAGCCGGGCCTGGTGACGGAAATGGCTGAAGGCCGAGAGCGCGATTCGCTTTGTATCCAGTGCAATAAATGCATGGCGACCATCTACAAGGGAACGCACTGCGTACTNGAGCCTACGGAAGCCTGAAGACAGGCTGCTATAATCNGAGGCTGTGATGTCGAGAACCTACGTGGGCATACTGATCTTGCTTGGCTTCGTGGCCGTGGTGGTCTACCTCGCCATGGGGCAATTNGATACGCGCTGTCGTGTATGCATCCAGTTCAACGGNCAGACGGTGTGCGAAATTGCGGTGGCGGCTGACTCCTCGGATGCGCAACAGCAGGCCATGTTCAGCGCTTGTTCCCAGGTCACCAACGGAGTGACGGACAGTTTCAAATGTTCCGGGCGAGCTCCGCTCTCAGTGGAATGCAATGAATGAAGGACGCCTTGGGGGACGATAAGNTCCTTCGGGCCCNCTTATCCAGCCGCCGTTCCNCGTGAATTCCTTCGGAGGCGGCATTCCGNTGAAATTCCTTGATTTGGCCGACAACTCACCGCATAGTGGGTGTTCGGGGAAGAAGAGAGACCAACTCATGCACGATCTATCCAGACCGGAATTCCGGCCTTCCTCACCCCTGTTGTCTGGCCTTCTCATGCGGATGACACAGGTCCGATCAGCGGCCGCCCTTTTGGCGGTGATGCTGTTAGTCGCCTGGCCGGGCATGGCGTCGGCGTCGGTNCTTTATCTCAATGAATTCAATGCGGTTGGCGTTGGCATCTTTCTCAATGGAGGTACGGCCTCGGAGGATGATGACGGCGGCCTGGCGGCCGATATCTATCTGGGGCGTGTCCCGGGCAATGGCGGAAACTGGTTCGAACTCGTCCTGACCGAGGATGGCGCCGACCTCAGGGGATGGACTTTCGAGGTCTGGGTAGAAGGTGTTCTGGAGACCACTCTTTCCCTCAGTCAGGACTCCCTTTGGACGCAGTTGCAAGCGGGTACGATCATCACGGTGTCGGAAGATCAGGCTGAAGACGTCAGCTACGACCCGGCTTCAGGAGATTGGTGGATCAATGTGCGCGCCAATGAGTTCGGGAGTGGACTCTATATCTCCGCGACACCCTTCTCGGTCAATAACAATGATTGGCAGTTGGTCATCAAGGACGCAACCGGTGCGACTGTTTTCGGGCCGGCCGGAGAGGGCATCGGGGGAAGCGGCTCCATCAATAGTCGCGAGGTGTATCGCCTTGAAGAGAATCCGTCGGCCTTCATAGAGGCCACCACACTCTGCTACGACGATGCAAGCAGTGACAGCAGTTTTGGCCAGCCCAATCCGTGGTCGGGCGGATCCCGGGTTCAGGATTTCGGCCCCCTTCGCACAGGGGGGGCACCCACCTCTCAATGCGACGACACGGATCTGACAGTTCTCGGGTTTGATATCGAGCGACTTCTCCAGGTTGAGATCACGATGCTNCCGGCTGATTACGAGTCGCTCAGGCGAGAGCAGCGTACGCTCATGGACACCTTTGGTGGACGTTGTGGCGATGCGCCGGCTCCCAGNCCCTACACNTTNTATCCGGCGGAAGTGACCGTGGATGGGACGACCATCGACAATGCNGGAGTNAGAAAGAAGGGTTTCTTCGGTTCGGTTTCTCGATNGAAGCCGTCGTTCAAGATCGATTTCACCGAGTATGGCGGNGANGAGAGGGTCTATGGTCTTGAGCGNATGACCTTGAACAANCTCCAGCAGGATCCGTCTCTCNTGGATCAGTGTATNGGATACCGCCTGTTCGAGGATGCGGGTCTAGTGGCGTCTCGTTGCAACTTCGCCCATGTGACCTTGAATGGNGTCAGNCTCGGTATCTATTCAAANGTGGAGAGCATCAAGGAGCCCTTNCTGAGGCGTAACTANGGAGACTCGACGGGCAATCTNTACGAGGGCTCTGTGGGTGATTTNCGGGACAANTGGATTGGTGTCATCGAGAAGAAGAACAACAATGACGCAACCGATCTGGAAGCAATCCAGGCGGCGCTGGAAATCGCGGACGATACGGCTTCGCTGACTGCTCTCGCGCAGTTGATAGACATCGATAAATACCTGACCCATTGGGCACTGGATGGCTTGATCGGGAACTGGGATGGCTATTCGGGCAATGCCAACAATTACTGGCTCTACAAGAACCCTGGAACGGGTCTATATGAGTTCTTCCCGTGGAGCCTGGACGACCTGTTCGGTCGTGGAAATCCCTTTGCCGGTCTCAACTCCGAGGCCAGGACGGTTTTTGACAATGCGGCTATCTCGAACCGGCTATGGAAGATGGAACCGATCCGGTTGCAATANGAGGCTCGCATCAACCAACTGATCGCGACGGTCTGGGACGAGGCGGTGATCTCCGACCGGATCGACCAGATGGAAGCNCTCATTACGCCGATCGCCGGAGATCTTTCNGGNGCCATNNCNGANACCCGTNANTGGATTGAGGGGCGGGCCGCGAAGGTGGCTTCCGATTTTTCTGCAGGGCCGCCGGGTTACGCGACNACCTTGCAGGGGAAGAACTGCCTTGAAATCCAAGGCGAGATCTCAGCCGATTTCTCGACCACGTACACCGATCCGATGGGGCTTACTCCTCCAGCAGGGAGCCTGTTTTCCTTGAACAGCTTTGAGTTTTCAGGTGTGAATTCCCTTACCTCTCTGGGAGTGGCCTTCGGTCCAAGCGAGGAATTCGGGATCNATATGTTGGCTCTGAGGCTGATTGGTNTGACCGAGTTTCCNTNTGGCCTGATCGCNAATATTCCCATGTATGAAGAAGANCTTGTCGCNGGAACAGCNGNNCCCATCATCCTNGGAGATACGATTGGATCGCTTCTGCTCAATCTGAACCTCCAGAANCNGGCGAACATCTTTCCAAGAGGTTTTGTGGTCAATCCTCGANTGCAACTCGATCANNTGAGNCTGGTCTCCGGAGGCGCTNCGTCCGGCACCATCGAAGCGGACCTGGCCGCTTGGATCCCGCATCCGGTGCCCGAACCTTCTGGGGGTGTGTTGCTGGCTGCGGGAGGCGTCATGCTCTTNGNCCTGGGGCGCCGCCGCCTTTTGCGAAGCTGAGCTCTTGCGGTCTAGCTCTGCTGAAATTCCAGCNNGGATTCTTGAGGCGGNTCTTCTTCGCCGAGANCCTTTTCTTGCGCGCTTGAATCAGCAGGCTTTCGGTTCATGAGCAGATAGAAGGTGGGCACCACGAACAAGGTGAAGAGGGTTCCCACCATCATTCCCGCTGAAATCATGAGCCCGATACTGAATCGGCTGTTCGCCCCCGCACCCGAAGCAATCACCAGCGGGATCACGCCGATGACCGTGGCGGCGGTGGTCATGAGGATGGGCCGGAGTCTGAGCGAGGCGGCNTCGATCACGGCGTCTTCTCGGCTTGCCCCTTGCGAGGCGAGTTCGTTGGCAAAGTCGACAATGAGGATCCCGTGCTTGCTGATCAACCCGATCAGGGTCAGGAGTCCGATCTGTGTGTAGATGTTGAGGGTCACGAATCCGATAGCCATGGGAACGACAGCTCCAAAAATAGACATGGGAACCGCGATCAGCACGACCAGTGGATCCCGGAAGCTGTTGAACTGAGCGGAAAGAACGAGAAAGATGATGAGCATCGATAGCCCGAAGAGCAGCGCGAAACTGGATCTTTCGCTCATGAACCGGCGAGACTCNCCTTCATAGCCGGCTCGGTAGCCGGTGGGACTGATTTCCTGGAGAGTGTTTTCCAGGAAGGAGAGTCCCTCTCCGAGGGAGTGAGGGGGCATCATCATCCCCTGGATGTTCGCACTATGGAGCTGCTGATATTGGGTCAAGGACCCGGGTTCGACCTTCTGATCGAGGGTGACCAGGGTTGAGAGNGGNACGAGNTTTCCNGNTCCTGTTCGNACATAGTATTTTTCCAACTCGGTCATGGTCAGACGGAAGTCTGGAGCGGCCTGGGGGATGACCTTGTAACTGCGTCCCTCGATGCTGAAACGATTGACTTCAGATTCCCCAAGCATGATGGCGAGCGTGTCTCCAATGGCTTGCATNGAGACACCCAGGCGGGCGGCTTTCGCGCGTTCGATGGAGACCGTGACTTCAGGTCGGGTGAATTTGAGCGATTTGGTNACGAACATGAAGAGGCCGGATTGGCGGGCTCGGTTGAGGAGTTCCTCGGTCACTCCGTCCAGGGACACGTAGCTTTCGTTGGAGGCGACTACGAAATTGANGGGGAGTCCGGACTCGGCGCCCGGAAGTCGGGCCTCNGAAAAAGTGAAGAGTTCCAGGCCGCTGATACCCAGGAAATGAGGCTGGAGTTCTTCGATGATCTCTTCTTGNGTGCGGGTGCGTTCGTCCCAGGGCTTCAGGGTGAGNCCACCCATGATGAAACGTGTCGAACTCACCTGCCAGGAGTGGGTGATCTCGGGGATTTCCTTCCAGATGTCGACAANCTGATCCAGGAAGCGGTTGATNTAATCGATGTTGGCGTACTGAGGAGCCGACGCGAATACATTGATCCCNCCGGAGTCTTCTGTGGGGGCGAGTTCTTCTTGACTCAGGGCGAACAGGGCGGGGAGGCTCACGATGATGGCGACAGAGAACAANAGGCCAGCGCCTCGGTTTCCAAGGGCATACGAGAGTATCCGCCTGTAGGCATTCTTGAGCGAAAGGAATAGATCGTCCAGGCGNTTGGCGAAGCGACCCTGCTCAGTCTTNTCCTTCAATATGTAGGCACACATCATGGGGCTGAGGGTGAGCGCNACGAAGCCTGAGATGACAACGGCCCCGGCGAGCGTCAACGCGAACTCCGTAAAAAGCGCGCCTGTCAGACCACCCAGAAATCCNATAGGGGCATAGACGGCCACCAGNGTNAGCGTCATGGCAANGACAGGCAGGGCGACTTGTCGCGCGCCGCGTAGCGACGCCTGCATCCGTGTNGCNCCCTCTTCGATGTGNCGATGGACNTTTTCCACAACCACGATGGCNTCGTCGACCACCAGGCCGATTGCGATCACCATGGCCAGGAGAGTCAGTAGATTGATTGAAAAACCGAGCAGGTACATGAGGAAGAGGGCGCCAATCAAAGAGAGTGGGATGGCCACAAGGGGGATGATGACGACGCGAAGAGAGCCCAGGAAGAGATAGATGATCAACATCACGATGGCCGCTGCTTCCAGGATGGTCTTGGCGACTTCGTAGATGGCTTCGTCGATATAGATGGACGCGTCATAGTCGATGAAGACTTCCAGATCAGCCGGCATTTCGGCTGCCAGTTTTGGAAGGACTGCGTGGACTCTCTGGGCAACCTCCAGGGGGTTGGCGCCCGGAGCGGGTTTGATGGAAATGAAGACGGTCTCCTTCCCGCTGGAGAAAGACGCGAAGCTGATGTTCTGGTTGGAGAGTTCCAGTTCGGAGACGTCGCTCAGGAGAACGCGCCTTTCGCCCTCCTGACGAACGACGATGTTTTCGAACTCGGAGGGTTCCGAGATGTCTGTGGCCGCTTCTACGCTGGTGAGAACCCAACTCCCCTCGGTGGATCCACTGGTCGATATGTAGTTTTCGCGAAGCAGGGCATTCCGGACGTCCTGGGCAGTGACATCAAAGGCAGCCATCTTCTCAGGATTGAGCCAGACCCGCATGGCGAAGTTCTTGTCTCCGAGAAGGTCGGCTTCTCCGACGCCTTCCACAGTCGTAAGGACGGGCTGGACGGAACGCGCGAGATAGTCGTTGATCTGGGGGATGGAGAGCTCGTCACTGAAGAAAGCGATATACATCAGCGCTTCGCCCATGGATTCGGAGCTTACAATTGGATCTTCTATGTCGTTCGGCAATTCGTACCGGGCTTCGTTCACCTTGGCGATGACGTCAGAAAGAACAGCGCGAGTGTCTTCTCCAAGCCGGAGGTGGAGCTCGATGCTGGAACTGCCCGGTGAGCTGCTGGAGGAGATGTAGTCGATGCCGTCGGCTTTGGCGAGGTACCGCTGCAGTGGTGTCGTGACGAAGCCGAGCATGGTTCGCGCGCTGGCTCCTGGATAGACGGTACTGACCCGGACTACGCTTGTTTCGAGGATCGGGTATTCGCGAACCTGCAATTCGCCGGCGGACTGGATCCCGAGCAGCAATAGCATGAGGCTCGCCACAAGGGCAAGAACGGGTCTGCGTATGAAGGTATCGGTAAAGGTCATTCTTGCCGCGCCCTAGAAGGAAACGTCTTCGTCTACGAC
>NZGT01000134.1 GCA_002691025.1 Spirochaeta sp.
CGAGGCGATCTCGGGAGACCTGACTGGCGTCCCGTTGACCTGCGGTGATGGTTTTCTTGATTCGACCGAGGAATGCGATGACGGAGGCCTCATGGAGGGCGACGGCTGCAGCATGGCCTGCCTTGTTGAGGACGGTTTCGAATGTGACAGCGAGCCCAGCGTCTGCGGCCTGACCTGCTCCCCTCGCGCTCTTGTATGCGACCTCAATGCCGATGGGGCGGTCGATCGGAGGGATACCCGATTGATCTCCGAAGCGGAGGGCACCGTGACGGTGGACCGCTGTGATCCGAGAGATATCAACAAGGATGGTCTCGTGTCCAGCCAGGATACTCAAGCGTGTGCCGCGCAATGCGATCGCTTCCTGTGCCAGGAAAAAGCCTGTGGGCTCCTCGGGCTAGAGGTGGCTCCGTTGCTCGTTTTTGCCATGCTCCGGCGTCGCAGGAATCGGTTGCCAAACTGAGCTTGATGCACCGGATGCGCCATCACGCGGAAGCGTAAGATGGGGTCGCGGCGCGCCGGGCGTAATTTGTTCTGTTCGGCCATTGCGATTACAGACGGAGTAGAAGTCATGACCAACCCGACCGCGTTCGGTATTGAAACCGGCTATTTGAAGATGGAAGACCATCCTCTGCTGGGACGACGGAATCTGATGAATCTGGCGCTTCTACTCTGGGTTCCCCTTCCGGCCGTGGGATGCTGCCTGCTCCTCTTTGGCTGGTTCCCCGACCGCCAGATCCCGGAGGACCCCGGATTGATCTGGCCGGAAAGCTTCGATCAGGCGGCGGCCCTTCTGCTCCACCATCCGGTCTTGACAGTGAATCTCCTGTTCTTCCTCTTTGTCGATATCCAGTTCTTCCTGATCGCCCTGGTGCAGAAGAGCACCTGGCTGATCGACCCCTACTGGACTCTCCTGCCCCCGCTGATGGCCTTGTTCTTCTTCACCAATCCGTTGTCCGATCCCTCGGAAATGCGAGCTCTACTTTGCCTTCTCCTGCTGGGGGTCTGGTCCATTCGCCTTACGGGTAACTACTTCCGGCGAGAGCGATGGCAGTTCGGATTCAGGGAGGATTGGCGGTACGCAAAAATGCGACGGGAGCGGCGGTTTTTCATGATCGAGCAGGTCTTCGTGGTATACCTGGCTCAGCACGCCATGCTCGTGGGGCTCAGTCTTCCCTTTTTTGCGGTGGCGTTTTTTGATGTGCCCGTAGGGGTCATCGACGGATTCTTGTTTGCTGGCGCTTGCATTGGCCTCATCGTGGCAGGCCTGGCCGACAGTCAGCTCGATCTCTTCATGCGCGAGAACGCTCGACGCCAGGAGTCCGTAGAACCCCGAATTCAACTCCTGGACTCGGGGGTCTGGCACTACTCCCGTCACCCCAACTATTTCGGTGAACAGTTGTTCTGGTGGTGTATCGCGGGCTTCGGGATGGTTTGCGGAGAATCCTGGGTCGTGATCGGAACGGCTTTCAACTCCTGCGTACTCGCGGGCGTCACCGTCATGACAGAGCGTCGAATGCTGGCGATACCGGATCGGAGAGCGGCTTTCCAAGCCTATCAAGCCCGCACGTCCGTGTGGGTACCCTGGTGGCCCCGCAGCGTGCCGCCTTCCTGAGAGTGGAACAGGCCGCCTCTCTGGGAACACTGAAAGAGCGAGGGGGCCGCCGAGCGTCCTGCCTTGGGTTCTTGAATGGCCCGGGCTTCCTACTCCGCTCCGACCGTGGTGCGGTGCAGGAGGCGATCGTGACCCTCGTAGCCGCCTGTGGCCGCATGAAGCACGCTTCGGTTGTCCCAGAGCACGAGCATGTCGGGTTTCCACTCGTGCCTGAACTGGAATTCCGGTCGGGTCTGCCAGGCGTAGAGTTCCTGAAGGAGGGAGATCGCCTCCGGGCCCTCCATGCCGTCGATCCCGATCATGTATCCGAAGGATCCGAAGATTCCGGGTCGTCCGGTTTCGGGGTGCGGGCGGATGATGGGGTGGAGTCGCTCTTCCAAGGCTTCCTCGGAGGGCCGGATGTCCATGCTGCGCCCGGCGGCCTGGTCGGAATCGCCGTAGGCCCCGCCCGGTGAATAGGGGAGTTTTGCCGAGTGGATGGCCATCCTTCCCTCGAGTCTTTCACGAAGCTCCATGGGCATCGCGTCGAGGGCTTTGTGCTGATCGGCGAAGAGGGTGTCGCCGCCGGTGGGCGGAATGGTGACCGCTCGCAGGCAGGTACCTTGCGGCGGTTTTTCCTGGAAGCTCCAGTCGCTATGCCAGGCTTCTGCGAAGATGGGGCGGGTCTCGTCCGCGTCGCGGCGGACCGCGGCAATGTGATCCCGACCGGGGATGGGCCCGAAAAACGTGTCCACGCCAAAGGGACCGAAGTAGAGGGTGAAGCGTTCGAGATCGTCATCATCCATGGGTTGATTTGGGAAAACCAGGACATGATGCTCCAGCCAAGCGGCCCGAAGTTGGGACACCTGCTCCTCGGAGAGAGGAGCGGTGAGGTCGATTCCGGAGATTTCGGCTCCGCAGGCCTGGTCGGAAGGATGTACTTGAATAGACAAGTCGGTTCCTCTGGTTGGGTGCGGTCGTCAAGATTGAGTGGGAGAGTCTACCAGAATACTAGGAGACTCCGCGCCAAGGTCGCGCAGTTTCGACTCGGAAAGAAGCCGCCCGGATCGGATCTTTGACTCTTTGAAGCGGGGAGTGGCCGGTCACGCCGACCGAGAACTCCGGCTTGGGATCTGGGGCGCCGGCCATTGACACGCTTCCGGCCCGGTTCCGCTGCAGCGGGAAAGAAAGACGCGGAATCGCGAGGCGTTCGATCAGGGTGAGCTGGACCGAAGGAATTCCTGGCTGCCGGATCCGGTCTATCCGGGCTGTACCGGTTCGGTCTCGGAGGCCCATACGGCCCGTACAGTGGCCTTGCAGAAGCCGCCTCGTACGCCGGCGGGGAGCCGATTGATGGAGACCTGGATGGTGCTTTTCTGGATGGGCTCGATGGTTCGCGGAAACGTTTCCGCGTACTGCTCGGCCAGGCTGATCAATTCGTTCTCGCAGTTCTCGATGACCTGATAGATGGCCTCGTTCTTCTCCGTGTACTCGACACGCATGCGGAAACCTGAATCCGTGTGCTGGACCCCGACCTTGGAGTAAGGCCCGACCGGGCGCATGGGTATATCGGAAACGAATTGCGAGGGGTGGGCGCACGCCACAAGAGCGAGCAGGGGGATGGCGAGGGTCAGGATTTTCTTCATTTTATGTTCGGGCTCCGGCCTTCTCATGAGGGACTTGTACTTCCATCCATTCTGGATCCGGGACCGATGTCGTGCGATGGGTTCGTGGGTTCAAGGCCGATTCCGTACGGGTGAAAGAAGTTTGCGCAGCCAGGCGAGTTGGCCCCTTCCAAGGGGTTGGGGCTTTTTTGGCGGAGGTTCCATGAGGCTAACCGAGGGAAGGTGAAGGGTCGATTCGGCCGTCACACTGAATTCGGATTCGATGAAAGTTCGGAACATATTCTTTTGAGGGTTTCCATCTCCAGCGACACGGCTTCTCCTTTTGAATCCTGCACGGTATCGGCTCCAGAGTCATTTATCCAAGCGCGTATGATCGAGCATGGGTGTGAGTGGCGTGCATCACCGCGTTCTTTGAAGAGGGCCCCGCCGCCCGAAGCCTCATTCTTTCACGGGGGCCCGGTCGCGGACATCCGGTTTAGACCCTACTTTCCTCTTCCTTGTGGCGTGAGGCCAAGCCCTTCGTCAGAGTCTAAGTCTGTTTCATTCGAGAGGGCCCTCCATCGCCATGCCTGAATCCACTCAAGACCTCGTGGACATCGTAGAGAAGAGCGAGATCCGGTTTCTGCGTCTCGGCTGGGTCGACAACGCGGGCGTCTACCGGGTTCATGCGATTCGAGCCACTCGTATTGCGCAGATGGTGAGCGAGGGGCTGGGGCTGGCGACCGGAGCGCAGGCCGTGCCCGTTCACGAAGATGTGGTGGCGGAAGGGCTGCCCATTGGTCCGGTCGGGCAGGTGTGGCTTGTTCCGGATGCCGAAAGTTTTCGTGTACTCCCCTGGGAGCCGGAGCATGGCGCCGTGATGGGTTCCTTCGTTTCGCAGGATGGATCGCCCTGGCCGTACTGTCCGCGAGGGGCGCTGCAGAGGCAGGTCGATCGTCTGTCCGATCTGGGTCTCGGCATGCAGGCCGCGTTTGAGCACGAGTTCATGCTTCTTCGGGAAAACGATGGCGTTCTCTCGCACTTTGAAACGTCCCACTATGCCTCGACCCATGGTCTTGATGCGGGAGGTCCTCTTCTGGATGAGATGACTCGGGGTCTGGAAGAGCAGGGTGTGGCCGTGGAGTCCATGCTGAAGGAAGCCGGCCTCAGCCAATTCGAGATCGTGACCGAGCATGGTTCGCCTCTTTTGGCTGCGGATCAGTTCGTGGCCGTACGGGAGACGATTTCGGCTGTGGCCATGCGTCACCAATTGATCGGGACCTGTCTTCCGCTTGTTTTCGAGGAAGAGGCAGGCAACGGGTGGCACCTGCACTTCAGTCTCTTTCAAGGTTCAAAGAACCTCACGTCAGAAGGTCCTGTTCTGGGTGAGCTCAGCGCTTCGTTCCTGGCGGGGCTTCTTGAGCATCTTCCAGGTCTTTGCGCGTTGACGGCGCCCAGCACCAACTCCTACCGACGCATCCGACCGGGAGCCTGGGCGGGGGCGTACCGGGTCTGGGGATATGACAACAAGGAGGCGGCGCTTCGGGTGCCCTCCTCACGAAGAGGTGGGCCCACCAACGTCGAACTCAAGGTGGCCGACGCATCGGCGAACCCGTACCTCGCGTTGGCGGCGGTCATCGGAGCCGGGCTGGACGGAGTCGAGCGCGGGTTGACCTTGCCTGATCCGGTGGCGGAAGATGCGGGCTCGCTCACCGAGGAGGAACGGGTCCAAAGAGGAATCGAGAGCCTGCCGGCTCTCCTTTCGGAGGCTCTGTCGTCTTTGCGCTCGGATGACGTGCTTCTGCGGGTGCTGGGCCCGGAACTCTCTTTGGCGTACCTCAAGGTGAAGGAGAATGAGGTTTCTCACTTTGAAGGCGGTGGGCTGGAGGACGAGGTCCGGGAGTTGGTCACGGCGTACTAGCTCGGCGTGATCGCTCGTGAGCCGGAGCCCTGCAGTTGTTTCCTGTGCGATCAAGCGTGTAGAATGAAGATCCAGAACGACTCCTGCACGACGCGTGTGGGAGCAGGGAGAATATTTCATGAATCTGAATGTCCGGCCTCTTGGGAATATCGGGGTCGAGGTACTCGATGTGGATTTGCGCGAGCCTGTAGGCGACGACTTGAAAGCGGCTCTGGAGGCGCTCTGGCTTGAATACGGTGTACTCGCCTTTCGGGACCAGGAGATGGATGTCTCCCACCAGATTGCATTCAGCTCGATTTTCGGTGAACTGGCCCGGCATCCGCTTGAAGTGAAGCTGGCCAGCGATCATCCCGAACTCTTCGTCCTCGATACGGGGAGCAATCCGGCTCGGGATGAGGTCGAGACCAGTTATTGGGATGGCGTGCCGCTCATCGGCCGTCTGCCCTGGCACATCGATCTCCACTATACGGGGAGGCCGAATCGCGGTGCGGTCATGCGCTCGGTGACGGCAGAAGAGGGTGGAGGCAATACCGGGTTCTGCGATCTGGCCATGGCCTACGACGCACTGGATGCGGCGACCCAGGAGCGGATTCAAGGGCTTGAAGTGACCTATGTGTTCGAGATGCAGCGTTCGAAGTGGCGGTTTGCGGATCTCGAGGGCTTTGAGCCCGGGCCCAAGAACCCGAAGAAGCCGTCGGATGTCGGGTTCCCAGACTTTCCCGACTCCGTGTATCCCGTGGTGGTGACGCACCCGGTCAGCGGAAGAAAGGTGCTTGAAGTGGTGGAACAGTTCCTGGACCGGTTTGAGAATGCCGCGGATTTCGGACTGACGGGAGACGAGGCGGATGCGCTTCTTCAAGAGCTCCTGGATCACGTGCGCCAACCGCAGTTCCAGTACATCCACGAGTGGAAGCCCGGTGACATCGTCCTGTGGGACAACTGGCGGACAGCCCATTGTGGCACCGGAACGCCCATCGGAACCCGGCGATTGCTTCATCGCACCACCATTGTGGGAGATGTGGCCCTGGGCCGACATCTCGATGCTTGATACGAACGGCCGATTGTGCCTCTGTCGGTTTCTTGATTTGTGTGCTTCGGTTTCAACTCCTGTGTGAGCCGTCCATGAAGCATGCACCATTCCAGACATCGTGGAAAACGCGATATGGAGACCCGAATGATCGAGTACGCGCGCGAAGGTGCCATCCATATACTCACCATGAACGCCGGCCCCAATGTCATCAACCCGGACTGGCAGACTCGTATGCTTGAGATCCTGGACATCGTCGAGGAGGGGACCGAGGGCGATTCGGGGCTGGTGCTTGCAGGAGAGGGCAAGTTCTTCAGCAACGGACTCGACGTGCCGGTGGTGATGGGGCTTGAGGGCGATGATCGGACCCGGTTCGGGGCCCAGATGGGTCAGATCATGGTTCGCTTGCTACGGCTTCCCGTGCCGACGGTGGCCGCGGTCAATGGACATGCCTTTGCGGCGGGCGCGTTTCTCGCGCTGGCTTGCGACTACCGGATCATGCGAGAAGACCGCGGTTGGATTTCGATTTCAGAGGTGGATGCCGGTGTGCCCATCGGAGCGCCCATGATGGGCCTGCTCCGCGACAAGTTGCCGCCGTCCACCGCGCGGGATGCCGTGCTCAGTGGAAAACGATACACCGCCGAAGAGGCCATGGCTTCGGGCTTCGCGGATGGAAAGGCGAGTGAAGAGGGTCTGCTCGAAGAGGCGAAGGCGCTGGCGCAGAGTCTGGCCACCAAGGAGCGTCGTATCTTCGGCACTCTCAAGCGCTCCCTCTATGCCCAGGCGGTGGCGGGCTTTGGGCTTGAGAACGAGCGGTGAAAAACTGGTCGGTGTCTTGAAGTCGCGATAGTGTGGGTCTTGATCCGAAAGAAACGAATTTCAGGGGGCGAGAACTCCATTGTTGTCTCGAATGTCATGGGCCCGGAGGCTGGGGCTCTTTCTGGTTGTGGTGGCCCTGGTGTCGGGGGGCCTGGTGCTCGAACATCGGCTTTCCCCGAAGCATTTGCTGGAGGTGGAGCCGGGATTTCTCTATCGAAGTGCCACTTTGCCCCCCGAGCAACTCGCTGATGTGGTGGACGAGTATGGGATCCGCACCGTGGTCAATTTGCGTAGCGTGGGCGGAGANCGCATGGCGGAGCAGATTGGCATGCGCGNGAAGCGGACGTCNTGGCGCAGCGTGGAGTCGAGNTGATTGATCTGCCGGTGAACTCAGGCTGGTACCCGCCCGATGAGTCGCTGGAAGGGTGGCTCGACGTNCTGGAGGATGAGAACGCGGGACCGATTCTCGTGCACTGCGAATACGGAGTGATCCGGACCAGTTTGATGGTCTCCATCTACAAGATGGAGCACCACGGAGAGGCATTTTCGGAGGTCTGGGAAGATTTTGAGCTCTTCCAATCCGATCTGGAGGAGCCCATCCATTCAAGGCTTGAAAATTACCTGTCCGACTACGTGCCCCGCGCTTCGGTTNCCGAGAACCGGCTCTGAGGCCCGGGCAGGGACGGCTTGGGCAAAGCCTGGGTAGTTCCGGCTTCTGAACCGCTCTTTGGCCTAGACCTTGAAGAGTCGGTCTCCTCGTCGGCACTTCTTCTTGACCTTGATTCCCACAGAAGCACCGCGGCGGGCTTTTTCCACNGGCTCATGNTCGATCTGCATGGATTTGATCGGTTGNGTGAAGTCGGTGGTGTGCCCTTGGACCCGGATCCGGTCGCCCACGGCGAGTGGTTTCGACAGTTTGAGTGCGACGACGCCCACCTGGGCGAAATAATCCTCNACGCGTCCGATCTCCTGGACCTTGGCAGTCCCGGTTTTCTTNGTCGTGGTCTTCTTCTTCTGGTTCTTCTTACCAAATAGNTCGCTCAGCCATCCCATATTGATTCCCCCCGTGCCTCATGGTAGACGGACTCGCGACGCGGCAAAAGGGCCGGAAGCTCCGGGCCACTGCTTGGACGAGGGTCTTGGCCGGGGGATCGGGGAGGCGGCCTAGGGCGGGGCGAGTTCACGCTTGGTGATCCGCCTGGAATCGGAATCGAACTGGATCAGACGCGGCTTCAGGCATCCAGTTGTTCGTGGAAGAGGCTCAAGACACGGTCGAGTGCGGCTCGAGTCGGNTGGCCCTCNTCNTCGATGAGATCGGTGGTGACCACCGAGTGAGCGGTGCCGGGGATGCCGTGTGGGTTTCCCTTGGATGAATCGATTTCAATCCCTTCGAATCCGTCGCCCAGTTCTCGTCGAAGCGATTCAAACCGCTGGCCAGGAACCATGGGATCNCCGGTGAATCGAAGGCCCAGGACCTTGCATCCCGNCGCCGCGCGCTCGCGCACGATGGAGAGGTCTTCGTCTGACAGATGAAAGGCGGCTTTCTTGCTTGCGGTCAGGCCGAAGGGGAGGGAGGGCTGGCTCAGCACGGGCGCCATGACGGAGGGGTCCACCATCAGGGCCAGCGCGAAATTGCCCGTCATACACATTCCAATGGCGCCCACCCCCGGTCCGCCACAACGCGCGTGCGCGTCGCGGCAGAGCGCTCGAAGCCAGTCCGTGATGGGGCTTGCGCTTCGCTCGGCCAGCACGTGGAACTCCCGACTGATGCAGCAGCGGATCAGCTGGCCAAGGGCGTAGCCCATGGACAGGGGCTTGGCCGGAGAGCCAAAGAGGTGGGGGACGAAAACCGTGAAGCCATCCTGCGCCACCCGCCGAGCGAAGCCGGCGACCTCAGGTGTGATTCCGGGGACTTCATGCATGACCACCACACCGGGTCCCGAGCCGAGCGTGTAGACGTCACGTCGGGCGCCTTCGTGCTCAAAAGCAAAGGATTCAAATCCGTCGAGGACATCACTCATCGTGGGAACTCCTGATCAGGGGTATGGGGCGAAAGTCGAGTCGTTGTTTTTGCATCAATCGTGAAAAGAGGTTTCCGCTAGAGTACGCAACGAACAGCCGGAATTGGAGAGATCTTTGAGATCGAATGCATTTTCATGGCGCTGCTTGTTTTTGGTTGTGGGTCTTCTCGTTCCGTTTTCATCGAGTGCGTTCGAACGCACGGAGAAGAGAGAGGCGTGCGCGGAGACCTTTCCGCTCAAGCGCCCCTTCTTTGGCGACCTGCATGTGCATACCCGATATTCCTTTGATTCCTTCATATCAAGTCAGCGCAACGATCCCTGGGACGCATACCGCTATGCCAAGGGCGAGGCCATCATGATACCGGATGCGGATGGTGAACCCACGGTACGGGCTCAATTGAGGCGTCCTCTGGACTTTACGGCCGTCACCGATCATGCGGANTTCCTGGGTGAGATGAACATCTGCACCAACGATGAATGGTCCTGGGGCCGTTTTGCGCCGATTTGCCTCATGACCCGCAGTGGGAACATTTTTTTGCAGTTCCTTGCCGCCGACCAGTGGCAGACCTCGGGCGTTTCGGCCGAGAACGGCGAGCGGCAACGGGTCAGTGTCTGCGGCTACCCGGGTTCGGATTGTCCGGCCAGCCTTCGGGCCTTCTGGCAGAATATCCAGAGCGCGGCCGAAGAACACTACGATCGAAGCGCGGAGTGTGCGTTCACAACGTTCGTCGGATACGAATATTCCGATGCGCCGGGTATGAAGAACCTCCATCGCAACGTCATCTTCAGGAATGAAGTGGTGCCCGTGGTTCCGATCAGCACCTACGATACGGGCTCTCGCAATGTGCCCGAACTCTGGAGGCGCCTGAGACAGGATTGTCTTGAAGGGGCCGATGGCTGTGATGTACTGGCGATTCCCCATAACCCGAACCTCTCGGGGGGGCTCATGTTCCCAGATCCCGCCGACCTGGGTGAAGCCCAGGACCGGGCCTTCTTCGAGCCGATTGTGGAATTGGTGCAGCACAAGGCCAGCAGTGAGTGTCGTTTTGATCGTCTGTTGGGGCGGGGCCTCGATACGGAAGATGAACTCTGCACGTTTGAGCAGAATCAAACCGACAATCTGTCCTCCCTCGGTGTGGTGTTCGGCGCCATGCGCGCTCCGGAAGGAGCCCCGGTACCCCTCGATGGATTCGGACGACGGAACATGGTTCGCAATGTTCTCAAGGACGGCCTGGTGCTTGAACAAGAGGCCGGGTTCAACCCTTTTCGGCTTGGTTTCATCGGAAGCACAGACACGCATTCCGCGACGCCGGGTGGGGCGGATGAAGACAACTATCTCGGCCATCTCGGTCGGCGCGACTCCGGCTATCGGAACCTGCAGGATCACTTCGAGGACAACCCGGGTGGGCTCGCTGTGGTCTTTGCCGAAGAGAACTCGCGCGACGCAATTTTTGAAGGAATGCGAAGTCGCGAGACCTACGCGACGAGCGGGACCCGTCCTGTCTTGCGTTTCTTCGGAGGCTTTGATCTCGCTTCGGATGCATGCCAGCGACCGGATCGGGTCGCGCATGGCTATCGCCAAGGCGTGCCCATGGGAGGCGAGTTGGGCCAGGCTCCGGAGGGAGCGAAGCTTCGCTTCATGGCCTCGGCCCTCAAGGACTCCGGAAGCCCGGGGCATCCGGGCGTGGATCTGCAGCGGATCCAGATCATCAAGGGCTGGCTGGACGACGATGGAAGACCGCAAGAGAAGGTTCTGGACATAGCCGGGCGCGCTGACAACGGGGCCGGGGTGGATCCGGATACGTGTGCGCCCACTGGGAAGGGGAATGCCGAACTCTGTGCGGTCTGGGAGGACGAGGCCTTTGACCCGGTGAATCCAGCCTTCTATTACGTGCGTGTCCTTGAAAATCCGACCTGCCGCTGGAGCACGCTCCAGTGTCAGGCCGCGGGGGTGAATCCCTTTTCTCCGGAGTGTTCTGTTCAGGCCGAGAGTGCCACCCAGGCGGTGCAGGACGAAGAGTGGGCCTTTGGCGAGATCTACGCCCGGTGCTGTACGGATGAAGCCAAAGAGAGCTTCTATTCGCCGGTGATCCAGGAGCGGGCCTGGTCTTCGCCTATCTGGTATCGACCGGGCGCGCGACTTCCGGGGACGCGGGTCTCGTTGAGTGAGCCTGTGCTCGACTGAGGGTCTCGATGCCGGGGGTGGCCGGGATGAGGTCCGGGTGGGTCTTCCACGATCCGGAGCCCGGGTGCTCAGATCAAGGCGGGCTGATACAGGTAGAGCGGGTCTTCAGGAATCAACTCGGCTCCAGCATTTCGCGTACTTCCGGGGCGATTTGCTTGGCTTTCTTCAGGTCTTCCAGGGCACGGAGATGGACGGCGCTCCGTTGGCTGAGTGCTGTTTGGTAGCTCGGGCGTTCCTGGAGCCGCTTCCAGTAGGCCAGGGTCTTCGGACGTTGTCCCTGGCCGAAGAAGAACCCGGTCCAGTCGACCTCATCGAGTCTCTCCAGGATGGCCATCCAGCCCACGTCAGCCAGGGTGAACACATCCCCGCAGATCCAGGTGCGGCCATCGTCAAGGTCCTGCTCGGCGGCATCGAGACGCAGGCTCATGTCCTTGCGTGCGTGGGCGATGATGGCCTGAATGGGAGGAGGCAGCTTGTGGATGCCCCGGGCCTTCATGGCGGCAAACGCCAGCGGACGACGCCGATCCCCGTGGAAGAGAATGCCTTCTCCGATGCGCCACCACGGGATGTAGTTCAGCATGCAGGTAAAGATCGGAATGGTGAGTCCGGGAGCGGCATGGCCGGCGGTTTTCCGGTCACTGGAGAGGGGGTCCCCCTTGATGGCGGTTTCGTCGACCCAGCGTGCGATTTGATCACGATGTTCCGGTGTGGAGCCCAACAGGGACCGCCCTTTTTGTCCTGCCTGTTCCGCGGCGTAGACGATCTGTTCGTGTGACTCGTAGACGGGGTGTCCGTTGTGAATCAGGACGGGGACCGTGAATGCCGGGTTGATCTTGAGGAACTCGCGGCTCAGGTTCTCGTAGGATCGGGTTTCAATCAGATCCACATGATGACTCTGGTAGGGCAGATCGAGTTCGGCCATGCAGACCCGAAGCTTCTTCGAGCACAGGGAGATCTGGTTTTGATAGACCTCCCACTCCTGGTCATGGGGGATTTCGATTTCCTCGTGCAGTCCCGGTTCGACGGCATGCGTGGGGCGCTGCTTCTTTTCGTACGCATACCAGCCGAGCAGACCGAACAGGATCAGGAGGAGGATGTACATGGTCTTTCCTTGTGTTCCAGGCGCCGAGGAGAACCCGCCCATCCGCAGCGTCCTCGATGCGAAGGCTTGATTCCGGTGCTCGCTTCTGACTGTACGGAAGAATCGCCAGCGAGCGAGTTCATGGTTTCGCTTTCGTCAGCGCCGGCCGCTCATGCTGCCCATGATCAGTGAAATCACGAGGGTGAGAACGATACTGCCCACGATCGAAATATGGACCCCGTAGTCGAATTCACTCAAGAAGAAGTTGAGGCCGACCAGGATCAAGACGAAAATGATCAGGCTTTGAATGGAATTTCCCATGGCTAGAGATTTAGCGCATTCTCAGCAGGCAAGGACCGAAGAGGGCCCGATTCCGTTGGGGGGGCAGGAGACAGGATGAAGGTTGGGGCAGGTCGTGAGCCACTCGTCTATGCTCTTCGCCGGGAGGGGCCATGAATAAACTCATCGTCGTCGTTTTCCTGGGATGGATCGTGTCCTGGGTGGGGTGTGGAGCGCCAGGACCTGAAATGGGTTCCTCCGGGACCTATGGGGGACCCTGTCGTTCGGATGGCTCGTGCGACGAAGGCCTCAAGTGTGTCTATCACGTCTGCAAGGACAGCTGAAGGAACCGGGCCAAGCTGCTTCGGGTGATTCCATCGCAGGCGGTCACGGAATCGCGGGTCTCCGGATTGGTTCCTGGCCCCATGGTTCAGCGTGTGGTCTGGTTCTTGAGGAACTCGGCCGCCATGCTCTGAGGAGACGAGACGCCATCGACTCGGACGTGTCGATGCTCGATCAACCAGGTACCCGATACTGCGCGGAAGCGGTCCTCGTAGCTCCCCCAGTGATCGAGCCCGATATCGGTAAAGACCACGAAGTAGGATCTGACTCGCGCGTGTTCTGGATCCTCAAGCTCGATCTTGATGCTGGATACGTGGTGGCGGACCCGAGGCTTTTCAGATTGGGCTTTCGTCTTCCACACCACTCGGGCAAGACGCGTCTCGATGGCCTCCCGTCCTCGAGCCGCATCGTCCTTCTCCAGATCGAGCACGCCATCCCGGGTGAAGCAGGCCGCCAGTTCCGCAACGCGACCGCGATCGCCGGAGTGGTTGTACTGAGCCAGCGTGTCCCGGATGCTCTCCCGGGCTTGAAGTTCTTCCACCGTCATGGTGTCGCCTTCCTTTCATGAGGGGGAAGGTCAGAGTGGGTGAAAACAGATCGAGCCAGCCGGAATGCCCGGCTGGCTCGATGGGTGTTCTTTTCCTGGGCCCCAAAGCGCCCCGGTCCCCGTGGCCTCAGCTGGCCTTCTCGAGGATGTGGATCGCGCAGGCACTTCCCAGCCCGATGACGTGGGTGAGTCCGAAGCGTGCGCCTTCGACCTGGCGCTCTCCGGCTTCATTGCGAAGGTGCGTGCTGACTTCATAGAGATTGGCAATCCCTGTGGCGCCCAGGGGATGGCCCTTGGAGAGCAATCCGCCTGAGACGTTGACGGGGATTCGGCCGCCGAGCGAGGTTTCACCCTCGTCGATCATGCGGCCCGCATCCTCTTGTTTCCCAAGACCGAGGTTGCCGTAGTGGAGGATCTCCGCTGTGGCAAAGCAGTCGTGCAACTCCACCAGGTCGAGATCATCGGGGCCGATGCCCGCCATCTCGTAGGCGGCCTTGGCGGCCACCTGGGTGCAGCTGTTGACGTCGGGCATCTGGAGGTTGCGCTCCTGGTAGGGATCGCTCGACATGACGGAAGCGCGCACCTTGACGGCGCGGTCCATCTTGCCGAGTTCCCGGGCCTTCTCTTCTGAGCAGATCACGGCCGCAGCCGCGCCATCCACATTCACCGAGCACATGAGCTTGGTATTGGGATAGGAGATCATCTCGGCGCCCATCACGGTTTCAAGCGGCGTTTCGATCTGATACATGGCCTTCGGGTTCATGGTGGAGTGGTGATGGTTCTTCACCGACACCTTGGCGAACTGCTCGAACGTGGTGCCGTATTTTCGTTGGTGCTCCATGCCCGCTTCCGCGAAAACCGCCGGCATGGTGCCGGATCCGAGCAGGCCTTCCGTGGGAATGCCCTTGCCGCCACCGGCACCGCCCAGGAGTCCCTTGCCCATCTGTTCGGTTCCAACGCAGAGGACCATGTCATAGATACCCGCTTTGATGGACATCCAACCTTCACGGAAGGCGGTGGCGCCCGTCGCACACGCGTTGGCGCAGTTGACCACCGGGACTCCGGTCTGTCCGATTTCGGCCAGGATCCGCTGTCCGACCATGGCGGCGGCTTGCCCCAGGTTGCCGCTGTAGAGGGCCTGGCAGTCCTGGATGCTGACGCCCGCGTCGTCCAGGGCCATGTGGGCCGCGGTGGCGCCCAGTTTGGGCACGCTGGTCTCCGGAAATCTTCCGAACTTGATCATATCAATACCGATGATGTAGACATCACTCATGGTTCATCTCCTCCGATGTCGGTCCGTTCAGGACCGGGGCTGGAAGTAATAGGTCAGGTATTCATTTCCCTCGGCGTCTTTGCGAGGGGCCGTTTTGTAGACGAGCTCAACGGGCATGCCCATCTGGATCTTTTCAGGGTCCGGATCGACGTTGATCAGGTTTCCCTTCACGGTGCCTCCACCTTCCAGGTCGACGATGGCCGAGACATACGGCACTTCGATACCGGGAAAGGAGCGGAAGACAATGCTGAAGACATAGAGTTCACCCTTGTTCGAGAGCTGGATCGTTTCCATCTGATCGCGGGCGCCGCAGCTGGAGCAGTTGTCTCGCTCGCCGATGAACACGGCACCACAGTTCTGGCAGCGGGAACCTTCAAGATAGGGGTCGGCTCCTTCAGGAATCTTCAGGAAGGGGACCACGGGCAGGAGCGCATTGCTCTCTGCGGGTTGAGCTTCGGGAGGCATGGACTGATTTCCTCTTTTTCTTTTGATTTGAGTGGCTGAATGAGTCATGGACCCGGGGGCCTGTCGGTCTGGGGCCCAGCCCTGGACCTCCTGGCCTCGGGCGATAAAGCTTCAGGCGTGGCGAATGGGACACCTGTTCGACTTCCAGATCGCCCGGCCATCATGCAAAGCTCTCGGGGCACTGTCAACGTACCCGTTTGAGAGCGAAGAGGGGTCAGTGGGCCTCCGCCATCCCAGGCAGGGCCGTGGACTCTCCCCGGGTTCGCGATCTTCTCAATCCCCATGGGGGAGAGGTGCGGAATTCAGGACGTGTGTGGCGCGGAGTCGGCTTCCGGCTGCCCGCCCGGAGCCTTTTCGTCGTGCAGCGCGTGGCGTGCCCGGCTCAGGGCAACCCGAAAGACTTCGTTTTCGGGTTCGAAGGTCACGGCGGTCTGGAGGTTCCGGATTGCACTCGCCCAATCCTGGCGGGAGAGGTCATCGGTGGCGCGTTCCCAGAACTGCCGACCCTCCTGGGTCTGTCCGCTTCGAGTCGGCGCCTGGGTGGCACGGACTCGATTCCGGAGTTCATTGAGCGGGAGTCGGGGGCTGCCGTGTTCGACCCGGTGCACATCGTAGGCTTTTCTCTGTCGAGGGTTTCGCAGTACGCAGTAGGCTTCGGAGATGCGCTTGGCAATCCTCTCGCAATCGATCCGATGGTGCTCCTTCAGGTGGCGATTGGCATCGGGGTGAAGCGAGCGTGCCGCGTCGTGATAGGCCCGCTTGATTTCCGAGGCCTCGGCTTCCGGGCGCAGGCCCAGGACCTGGTAATAGTCGAGTTCGTCGACGATTCGGGCGAGAGCGGTGAGCTCGATGGGGAGAATACGTGAGCTCAAGGGCTATGCCTCTTCCTGTTTTTCTTCTTCGGGCAAAGCCAGCTCGATGGGTTTCTCGTCGAACAGCGGCGCATCGAAAGCGGATTCCACCGGATTGTCCGGAGCCGGGCTCGTCTCGTCCCCGCTGAACGAGGGCGAAGGGGCCTCCTGGTTTTTGGGCTCGTCTTCGGCGGCGGGGGGTCGCCAGCCCGGGGCGACCCGGGCTGTTCGGTTGGCTTCCATGATCTTTTCCAGTTCCTGGCCACTCAGACCCGAGGTCAAGGTCAGCGTGGTCGAGGCGGCTTTGCCTGTGGCTGGATCGGCGGCGGTGACTTGAACGATTCCATCGGAATCGATCTCGAAGGTCACATCGATGGAGACCTCGCCTCGCCGGGCGGAAGGGAATCCCGAGAACTCGAACTGCCCGAGCATTTCATTTTCTTCGGCCTCCCGGTGGTCACCCTGATAGACCCGGATGATGACGCTTTCCTGGAAATCAGAGGATGTCGTAAAGCGCCGGGTCTGTTCTATGGGGACGGGTGTGCTGCGCTCGACGATGGGTTCGGTGAGTCCCCCCACGACTCCGACTCTCAAATCGAGCGGAGTGATGTCCAGTAGTACAGATTCCGGAACGGCTGTGCTGAGCAGGGATGCGGCGTGGATCGCGGCTCCTACCGCGACGACTTCATCGGGGTCGACATCGCTCCGGGGATCTTGTTGAAAATAGCTCCGGACAGCGTTCTGGATCACAGGGAGCCGGGTCGGACCGCCGACCAGAATGACGCCATCGAGGTCCCGGACTGTCAGGTGGGCTTGCTGCAGGGCTTCGTCGCAGACCTTGAAAGTCCTCTGGATCAGGTCGGCCACCAGGGCATCGAACTCGCTCCGGGCCAGCGTGCGCTCGATGGAGAGCATCCCCTTCGCCGGGTCATCCAGCAGATCCGGAATCTGGATGCGGGTTTCTTCTTCCTCAGACAGGGCGTTCTTGGCCTCTTCGGCGGCTCGTTTGAGTTTTCCAAGAGCCCGGAGGTCATTGCGCGGATTGATTCCGTGTTCGGCCACGAATTCTTCGGCGAGGAGATCCAGGATACGATCGTCGAAATCATCTCCGCCCAGGAAGGTATCGCCGCTGGTGGCCAAGACTTCAAAAACGTCCCGGCCGATTTCGAGCACGGAGATATCGAAGGTTCCTCCACCCAGGTCATAGACTCCGACGCGCTGGTCCAGGCCTCGGCCGAATCCGTACGCAAGCGCGGCTGCGGTGGGCTCGTTCAGGATGCGCATGACTTCCAGGCCCGCGATCCGGCCCGCATCCTTGGTGGCCTGCCTCTGGTTGTCATTGAAGTAGGCCGGCACCGTGATCACGGCCTTTTGTACGGGATCGCCGAGTTCTTCCTCGGCAATCATTTTCATTTCGCGAAGGACCATGGCCGAAATCTCTTCCAGGGAGAAGATTTCCTCTCCGATCTGGATTCGGGTGCTGTGATTCGGACCGGAGATGATGTCGTAGGAGCTGACTGTCTGGGCCTTCCGGACCTCTTCTGAAAAGTAGTACCGACCAATCAATCTCTTGGACGAGCTGACGGTTCGTTCCGGTTGTTGGACGATTCGGGCCCGAGCCGAGTTGCCCACCTCGATCTTTCCGTTTTCGTCAAAGGCCACGACGCTGGCTGTCGTCCGTTCTCCAAATCGGTTGGCGATGACTTCGGGCTTCTCCTTCTGGAGGATGGCCACACACGAGTTGCTGGTTCCAAGATCGATTCCGATCGCGTAGGGCTTCATGGTCTCTTCCTCTTCTGGATCTCGAAGGGCAATGGGTCGGGTGGGTGGGGGTGGTAGATCGTGTGACACGAGACCCCGGCGCCGTTTCCAATGGGTGTCGGGAAAGCCGAGGAATCCCGTGGGGATACCGAGGCCGATCTCCCTTTATCCATCGGCCATCCGCGCCAAGGTCTGAATGGGTCCAGGGCTGGTTTTCTGGCTCGCATGGCCTTTGGCGGGGCTGCGTGCTAAATCCCTGTTAGATAAAGAGGATTCGCATGTCTGGTCACTCCAAATGGTCCACCATCAAGCGCAAAAAGGGCGCGGCTGACGCCAAGCGCGGGAAGATCTTTACAAAACTCATCCGAGAGATTGCGACGGCGGCCCGCTTGGCCGGCGGCGATCTCGATAGCAATCCCCGGCTCCGACTGGTGGTCGACAAGGCCAAGGCGGCCAATATGCCCAAGGACAACATCCAGCGGGCCATCCAGAAGGGCGTGGGGGGCGGCGAAGGAGAGGCCTATGAAGAGATGGTGTACGAGGGGTACGGCCCCGGTGGCACCGCCATCTTGATTGAAACCTTGAGCGATAACAAGAACCGTACGGTCAGCGATGTGCGCCATGCTCTTACGAAGAATGGCGGAAATCTGGGTTCCACCGGTTGTGTCGCCTACTTGTTTGAAAAGCAGGGTCTCATCCTCTTCAGCGCGGAGGGCATCGACTCGGAGAGCCTGATGGAAGCGGCCATCGACGCGGGGGCCGAGGACGTGGTGGAATCGGAAGACACGTTGGAGGTCGTCACATCCGCTCCCGATTTTCCGGCGGTGAAAGAAGCCCTGGAGGCGGCCGAGTTCGTTCCGGTAGAAGCCTCGATCAGCATGATTCCCTCGACGACGGTGGCCCTGGCTGGGGCGGAGGCCGAGCGGATGCTGCGTTTGTCGGATTCTCTCGAGGATCTTGACGACGTACAGAATTTCTATGCGAACTTTGACATCTCAGAAGAAGAGATGGCGAAGTTCGTTTGATCCACCTCCTTCGACCGGGCGGTCGGAGGGACAGACTTTGAATCGCGCGGGGGGTGCGATGCGAATCCTTGGAATTGATCCGGGCTCCACTGCAACGGGCTACGGGGTTGTGGACTCGGCGGGAAGCCGGCTCGTTCACGTGGCCCACGGTGTGATTCGAGGTGCGCGCAATGCATCGCTGGCGAATCGGCTGGCGAGGATCCATGCCGAACTGCTCGAAGTGGCCAGTGAGCACCGACCCGACGTGGCGGTGATCGAGAAGGTCTTCCTGGCCGCCAACCCCCGATCGGCCCTGGTCCTGGGGCAGGCACGTGGGGCCGCGCTGGCGGCCTTGGCCGCAAAGGGTCTGGACGTACACGAGCTGTCAGCCCGGGAAGTCAAGAAAGCGGTGGCCGGCACGGGAGCGGCGGACAAGAAGCAGGTTCAGTTCATGGTGGTGCGTTTGCTGGGTCTGGACCGCTCGCCGCCTTCGGATGCCGCGGATGCCTTGGCGATCGCGATTTCGCATGCCCACGGCGGGCGGCTCGCCGGAGTGGGAATTCGTTCCGGTCGGCGAAGCCTCAGGGATGTGGCGCGCGCACGGCTTCCGCGAGAAGTCCGTTGATCGCCCGTCTGGAAGGAGTGCTGGCCGTCAAGGGGCCCACGCGCCTGGTCCTGGACGTGGGCGGCGTGGGGTATGAGGTGCTCGTGTCGCTTCAGACTTTCGAGCGTTTGCCTGAAACCGGAAAAACCGTGGGATTGAATATCCGGACCGTGGTTCGGGAGGATGCTTTCCTTCTCTACGGTTTTGCGACGACCCTGGAGAAGGATCTATTCGATCTCCTGCTCCGAGCCAATCGAGTCGGCCCTCGCCTGGCTCAGGCGATCCTTTCTGGCATTTCCACGGGAGCTCTTTTGAGGGCTTTGTGTGATTCCGACGCACCGGCCCTGCGTCGGGCTCCGGGTGTCGGGGCCAAACTGGCCGAGCGCATCTGTCTGGACCTGAGCGACGGAGCCCGAGAACTGATGGCTCGGGAACAAACGGTTCCGGACGGAGAGACCCTGCCCGAGCCCTCGGAGACTGGACTCAGTGTGGTCGAGCAGTTGATCTCCGCGCTGGAGAATCTCGGATATGCCAGCCATCAGGCGGAAAAAGTGGCGGTGAGTGCGGCCCGGGAGGCCGGGGATGACGCCTCGCTTGAGAACCTGATTCGCGTGGCACTCAGGAGTCTGGCGACATGAGTGAGATGGACGACGTCGACCGCGGTCCCCTGAGCTTTGACGCTTCGGATTCCGATCGGGTCTCGGAGGAGAGCCTTCGTCCTCGGACCCTGGACGAGATGATCGGTCAGCGTCGTTTGCGTGAGAATCTGGGTGTTTTCGTTCAAGCGGCGCGACAGCGGGGCGAAGCGCTGGATCATGTTCTCTTCTATGGCCCGCCCGGTCTGGGCAAGACATCCTTGGCGCGGATCGTCGCGACTGAGATGGGAGCGGGTTTTCACGCGACGAGTGGCCCTGCCATTGAGCGCCCCGGAGACCTGGCTGCTCTGCTCTCCAATGTCGAAGAGGGCGAGGTGCTCTTCATCGACGAAATCCATCGGCTCTCGGCCAGCGTGGAGGAGATCCTCTACCCCGGGATGGAGGATTTCCAGCTTGACCTCCTGATTGGAGAGGGGCCGAGCGCCAGATCGATCCGGTTGGATCTCCCTCGCTTTACGCTGGTGGGGGCGACGACGAGAGCGGGCCTTTTGACCTCGCCCCTTCGAGATCGCTTCGGGTGGAGCGCCCGCCTTGAATACTATCCGGTGGACGACCTGACGGAGATCGTCTTGCGATCCGGTCGCCTGCTCGGGGTTGATCTCGAGTTGGAGGCCGCAAGAGAAATTGCGAGTCGCTCTCGCGGGACACCTCGGGTGGCCAACCGGCTTTTGCGCCGGGTGCGTGACTTCGTCGAGGTGCAGGACGATGTGAAGCGACCCGTGCCCGTGGAGCCCGTGGGCTTTGCGCTCGATCGTCTGGAAGTGGACGCAGCGGGCTTCGATTCCCTGGACCGGGCGCTGCTGGGGACCTTGATCGACAAGTTCGGGGGAGGACCGGTAGGGCTGGAAACGCTCGCGGCCGCCGTCGGAGAAGACAAAGGAACCCTGGAGGACGTGGTGGAGCCCTTCTTGATCCATCAGGGGTTCCTGGACCGGACGCCACGCGGACGCGTGGCCACTCAACTCGCCCTGGAGTTCTGGCGTAAGGCCTGAGCTTCCTCGAGTCCGGGGTCGTGGCTCGAGCGAGGCCCCGCGAGAGGCTGAAAAGGCCCTCTGGGTCGCCTCATGCCTTTCATCGAAGTCAGACTCATACACGGGTCCCGTTTGCCGATAGAGCCGGTAGGGGGAGGGGTGCATCTGACCTGCGCGGCTCTTGAGCGCGGATCGCATCCCCTGCCAAGGTGCTCTTCTGGAATCTTCAAGTGGGGACGGAAAGTTGGGTTGGAGTCGGTTTCTGATTGGTGGGATAGGCCTGGCCATGGGGCTTCTGGGTCTGCTTGGACGTGTTCCCGTCCCGGAGGCGTCGGGGCCGGAGGGTCTTGCGCCTGTTTTTTCGCTGTGGGCTTCCCTGGCGGATTTTTCGGCCGGTCTCGCCTGGCCTTGGCCCGGATGGAGCGCGGCCCTTACGGATCGGGGCTGGCCGAACCCGGTGGGAAGTGATCTGTTGCTGGGGATCGGTGTCGTGTTGCTGGCGTTTGTTCTCTTGATGCGCGCGCGGGTTCGTGATGCCGAAGATCCGGAGCTCCAGGGAGCTCGGTCTCCGGGCCATGATCGCAAGGCCCGTCGTCGCTCTCGCAGCCAGGTTCGCGCTCTGGCCGGCCGCGGTGAGTTGGAAGCCGCCGCGGAATTGTGTTGGGAGATGGGCGATTTCGATTCGGCGGTGAATCATTTTGTGGAGGCCGATCTGAAGGCGCGAGCGGCCGACGTTCGCCAGGAGCAGGCGAGGAATGTCGAGGCTGCCGGCTTGTTGACCGAGGCCGGAGAATTCGAGCGTGCGGCGGTTCTCTACGGGGGTGAAGACGAGTGGGAGTCGGCCGCGCGTTGTTATGCACAGATGGGCCGGCCCGGTCAGGCCGCGGAGATGTATGAGAAGGGCGGGCAGTTGCATGAGTCGGCTTCGCTTTATGAGAAAGCCGAATTCTTCATGGAAGCCGCGCGGGTGTGGTCGGAGATTTCAGAATGGGGTCGGTCGGCCACGTGCCTGGAGCGGGTTCTTGAGGAAAGTCGATTGAGATCGCAGCCGAATCATTCCTCCGCCCAGACGGGCCAGGATCTGGCCAAGCGCATCGTGGAACTCCACGATCGAAACGGACATCCCGAGCGCGGGCTCTGTGCACTCGAGAAGGCCGGATGCTGGCGTGAGGCCGCCGAACTGGCTCTCAAACTCGGCGACGACAAGACGGCCGCACGGGCTTTCCAGAGGGCCGGCGACCCGGTTCGTTCGGCCGAGGTGCTCAAGAGGCTGGGGGACGGCAAGACCGCGGCACGCCAGTTGGCGGACCATCATCGGGATCAAGAAGAGTTGGTTGAAGCGGCTCGATGTCTTGAAGGGGTGGGGGATTATGCCGAGGCGGGTGATCTCTATCGTCAACACGGTGAATTCCTCCAGGCGGCGGACTGTTATCGCAATCAAGGCGATTGGTCGGCGGCGGCCGAAATGTTCGAGTCCGGAGGAGACGGTGTTTCTGCGGCCGAGTGCTACGAAAAGGCGGGCGCTTTCGAACAGGCCGCGGGTTGTTATACGCGTCTTGAGCGCACGGACCGGGCTGCCCAGAATCTGGAGCGCGCCGGTCTCCACCTGCAGGCGGGGCGGGCTTTCTGTTCGATCTCGCGTGAAGACGAAGCGGTGGCTTCTCTTCAGGGGCTGAGCTCCGAGGATCCGGACTTCATGGAGGGGACGGCCCTCCTGGCTCAACTCTTCTGCAATCGGGAACAGCCGGAACTGGCCATCCGCGCCTTGGAAGCCGCTATCGGAGAGGCCGAGATCGATCGGGAAAACCTGGTGGCCTACTACGCGTGGGCGCGTGCTCTGGAGCGAGTCGCCCATTGGCGGAGGTGCGTTGAACTCTTCGAAAAGATACTGAGTCTGGATATCGGGTACCTCGATGTTTCCAAGCGGTTGGAATCGGCCCGGGCGGAAGTGGCTCGGTTGCCCCAAGCGGTGGGACCCGGCGCTTCGCCCGAGCTCTCTTCGCCCGGGAACGCCAACCGCTACCACATTCGGGGGGAGTTGGGCCGCGGTGGTATGGGCATCGTCTACGAAGCGTTTGACACCGTTCTGGACCGCAAGGTCGCCTTCAAGGTCTTGCCGGGTCACCTCACCTCCAGTGGCAAGGACTCGGGTCATTTCCTGCGCGAAGCGAAAGCGGCGGCCAAGTTGAATCATCCCAATATCGTGACGGTCTACGATGCCGGGAGCCAAGGCGGGCGTCTTTATATTGCGATGGAGCATGTGGACGGCATCACGTTCAAGCAGATCCTGGCCCGACGGGGCGCCCTGGCGCCTCGGGGCATGCTCTATGTGGCCGTACAGCTTTGCGAAGCCCTGGCGTATGCCCACGCACAAAAAGTCGTCCACCGGGATATCAAACCCGCCAACATCATGTGGACGCGCGACAAGAATACGAAGATCATGGACTTCGGTCTGGCCAAGAGCATGGAAGAAGTGCTTCAACAAACCACGGCTGTGGCGGGAACGCCTTACTACATGAGCCCAGAGCAGACGTTGGGCAGGAATGTGGACCACCGGACGGATATCTACGCTCTGGGTGTGACGCTTTTTGAAATGCTCACCGGGACGGTTCCCTTCAAGGAAGGCGATGTCTCCTATCACCACGTGCACACACCCGCGCCCGATGTGCGGCAGCATCTTCCGGAGACTCCTGAGCCGATTGCCCAGTTGATTGCGCGCTGCCTGGACAAGGACCCGTTGTCCCGATTCCAGACCGCGGAGGAGATGGCGGCTTTCATCCGGCAGATCGGCTGAAACGGGGAAGCGGCCCGTCTTCGGGCGTTCTACTCTGGAACCCTCCTACCCGGGAAGGGTCCTGTGTCCTGTCCGTCCCAGACTACATTGGCCGATTCGGTCGACTGCCGTGGAATCTCGGTTCACCGAGGGGCCGAGGTGGGCGTGTCGTTGCGGCCCGCGCCCGCGGACACGGGGGTGGTCTTCCGTTGTTCCCATGAGGGCGGGAGCACCGATATTCCGGCCCGTTTTGGTTCTGTGGTGGGTGCGAGCCAGTCCACGCAATTGGGTGTGGGGGCCTCTCGGATTTCGACTGTGGAGCACTTGCTGGCCGCTTTGCGCGCCACCGGTCTGGATAACGTGATTGTCGAGACCGATGGGGAGGAGTTACCGATTCTCGATGGAAGCGCTTCCGGTTGGGTCAGCTTGCTGGAGCGGGCCGGTCACGCCGTTTTGGCGTCGCCGCGCAAATCGCTTTTGGTGCGAAAGACGGTGGAAGTCAGCTGGGGAGAGCGCCGTATCTCGATTTCGCCGGCGGACTGTTTCAGCTTTTGTTGTGAAATCGATTTTGATCATCCCCTGATCGGTCATCAGGCTCTCGATATACCCGAACTGACGGCCGAAGTCTTCAAGCAGGAACTGGCCGGGGCTCGCACCTTCGGCTTCGAGGCGGACGCAGAGCGTCTTCGTCAAGCGGGTCTGGCCCTGGGAGCCGGTCTCGAGAACACGGTCGTTCTTTCCAAGGACGGGCTTTTGAACGAGGAGGGTCTTCGTTGGCCCGATGAGTTCGTTCGCCATAAAGGTGTGGACCTGATCGGGGATCTGGCCTTGTTGGGGGCGCCGCTTCTTGGGCATGTTGAAGTCCTGAGGGGTGGACACGCTCTTCATCACGCTCTGGTGCAGGCGCTGCTTTCAGACTCGGATGCGCTGAGCTGGGTGGATGAGACGTCACCGGGATCCTCCTCGGTGGTGGAAGAAGAGGGCCGATGAAGCCCAGAGCGGTTCACCTGGCCGATCTGGACCTGCTCCTCCGTTTGTGTGAAGACGTTCGGCCGGGGGCCTGGAGTCGGACCCAACTGAGCGACGAGATGGCGAGGAAGGATGCCCGGATCCTGTGCGTGGACGCCGCCGGGACCGGGGAGAGTCGGGTTCTGGGCCTCCTGCTGGCTCGCTCCGTGGCCGGAGAACTCGAGATTCTCGACGTGGCGGTGGCCGAGGACGTTCGTCGGCGAGGCATCGGGCGAAGTTTGCTGACTTCGCTCCTGGCTCGAGCGCAAGAAGAGGGGGTCACGCGTGTGCTTCTCGAGGTCAGGGCTTCCAATCGAGCCGCTCAAAGTCTCTACGCCGATCACGGATTCGTGGTCGAGGGGCGCCGAGCGCGCTATTACCCTGATGGCGAAGATGCTTTCCTCATGACACAGCACACCCCCAACCGGACCGTTCGTCCCGCGCCTGTTCGCGCCGAGGCCGAGGTGCTTGAGAATATCGCCGAGGGGGGCGGCAACTATCGACTTTCCCTGGCCATTCCGAATTGGCCCGGCGCGGATCCGGGCCAGTTCCTGATGCTTTCGGCGGGGGCCTGGACCGACGTCGCTCGCACCGACCCCCTGTTGCCCCGTCCCATGGCTGTCTTCAGGCAGAGCCCGCTGGGCCCGGACTCGGCGCGGGTCGAGACGCTCTACAAAGCGGTGGGGCGTGGGTCTGGCTTGCTCGCTCAGGCCCAGGTCGGGCAGCGGATTCGGGTGGTGGGTCCTTTGGGGGGGCGGTTTCCTCTCCCGCAGCCCGAAGAGCGAGCTCTCCTGGTGGGCGGTGGAACAGGCACGGCGTCGCTTTATGAACTCGCAGCCCAGGCGGCCCGGACCGGCGAGGTGGATGTGGTACTCGGGGCTCGGTCCGAACAAGACCTCATGGGTGTCTCCTTGTTCAGGGATCTGGGCGTGCGCGTGCACACGACGACAGAAGACGGGAGTCATGGCCTACGGGGCCGTGTCACCGACCTGATTCCACAATTGACGGCTGAGAATCCGCAATCGTTTTCCCTTTATGCGTGTGGCCCGACGCCGATGATGCACGCCTGTGCGCGGTTGGCCGAGGAGTTGGGGGTCCCGCGCTGCTGGGTTTCGCTGGAGAACACCATGGCGTGCGGCTTTGGGGTCTGCCTCGGGTGCGCGGTTCCTCTCTCCGAGGGGGGATTTTCACTTCTATGTCGCGTGGGGCCCGTCTATTCGGCCAGTGAAATCAGCTGGGAGGGTCTGCCGTGAGCGGGAAAGTCGACACGCGGGTCCGCCTGGCGGGGATCGATTTGAAGAATCCCGTTCTGACCGCTTCGGGGACTTTCGGCTACGGGACGGAATTCCAGGACTTCATGGATCTGACGCAGATTGGTGGCTTCGTGGGCAAGAGTCTCACTCGCGCACCCCGGTGGGGAAATCCACCCCCTCGCATCGCCGAAACCCCCTCGGGGATGCTGAACGCGATCAGTATCGAAAATATCGGGGTGGAAGCCTTCCTCAAAGAGCGGTTGCCCGCACTTCCAGAGGATGTCGTGGTGATTGCCAGCTGCTTTGGGACGGACCCCGAAGACTATGCGGATCTGGCGGCGGAACTCTCCGAGTCTCCGCGCATCGCTGGAATCGAGATCAATGCTTCCTGCCCCCATGTCAAGAGTGGTGGGATCGAGTTCGGGCAGGACCCGAATCTTCTGGGCGCTCTGGTCCGCCGGGTCCGGGAGGCGAGCTCCAAGCCGTTTCTGGTGAAACTCTCGCCCAATGTTTCCCGAATCGGCGATATGGCCAAGGTCTGCGAGGATTCGGGGGCCGATGGAATCAGTCTGATCAACACGGTGCAGGCCATGGATGTGGATGTTCAGACGCGACGGCCGGTTCTGTCGAATATCCTGGGGGGCCTTTCGGGTCCAGCCATTCGTCCGATCGCACTGCGTATGGTCTGGCAGGCCTCTCAGGCGGTGAATATCCCCATTTGTGGCTCCGGCGGGATCCTGACTGCCGAGGATGCCGTGAAATTCATGCTCTGTGGGGCCACCGCCGTACAGGTCGGGACCGCGAACTACACCAACCCCATGGCGGCCGCTGAAATTGCGGTGGGGATTGCGGACTATGCGGCGGAACACGGCTTCCCCCGGGTCGCCGACCTGGTTGGGGCTCTGGATCTCTCTTCGCGCAGTGCCTGATCTTGCGAACGAGCCGCAATTCATTTAAGTTACGCGGGCTTACATGACGAGTTCCGGTTCTTGGAAACGCGTCATGTGGCTTCTCCAACAGGTTCGTAGTTCCTTAATTAATCGCTTGATCGGCTTGTTTTCGACCGCGTGCAGAGCATCGTTGCGCGGGAAGAGCGGCAGGATGCATGCATGATCGAGCAGAGGGATCGAAAGTGAATTCAGTCTGTGGGTGATGCCATTTCGTAGGCGCAAGACGAGTCGGTAAATTGCTTTTCGGGTAGTCGGGATAGGACCGAGCCAGTGTGATTCGGACGAATCGCAGGGTGTGATCCGGAAAAGTGGACGCAGGTCCGCTTTTTTTTTTCGCGAAATACGGAAATGAAGCGGGGAAAAGATTCGAAAAGTGGTTGCCGGAAAGATGGAGAGGGAAAAAGTCGAGGCGATGTACGACCGGATTCCTGAAGACTTGAAGAGTTGCATCGAGCCGGTTGTGGATGAACATGGCTACGAATTGATGAATGTGGAGTCCGTGAAGGACAGAGGCAGCACAGTGCTGAGAGTGACCGTGGATACAGTCAGTGGAGATGGAAGGGTTCCGGTGGATGCCATCGCCTCTTTGTCTCGCGAACTGGGAACGGGACTGGACGCAGAGGACATTGTTTCGGGCGCATATCGTCTTGAAGTCTCATCACCGGGATTGGATCGGATGCTGGCAAGGCAGAAAGACTTCAAAGCGGCTGTGGGAAGCCAGGTCAAACTCAAGACCCTTCGGCCCTTGGATGGGCGGCGGAAATTCAGAGGTGAATTGGTGGAGTTCAACGAACAAGAGGCGGTTCTGACTGTCGACGGCGAAAGACTGACTGTGCCCTTTGTCGAGATCGAGAAGGCAAATTCGGTGTACAGCTTCAGTTCGGCTGATTTCCGCGGTGAGGAACAGGCCTGACCTTGTTCGGTACAGAGGGATCGTCTACCCGGTTGAGGGCCGGGACACACTGGATGGAGTGGAGCGCAGCATGCTCATAGCGAATCTAAAAAGAGAAATAGATCAGATTGCCAAGGACAAGGGCATCGATTCGAACGAGATAATCGGGGCTCTGGAAGAGGCGATGATCCAGGCCGCTCGGAAGAAGCATGGCCAGGACAAGGAAATCGAGGCTCGCTACAACACTGAGTTGAGCGAGATCGAGTTGTTTGAGTTCAAGGAAGTGGTGGAGACGGTGAGCGATGCCTCGAGTCAGGTTTCGCTTCAGTCCGCGCGTCAGGACTATGACCCCGAAGCCGAGGTCGGGGACGAAATCGGTGTCAAGATGGACACATCCGACTTCGGACGCATTCTTGCCCAGACGGCCAAGCAGGTCATCATCCAACGAATTCGGGATGCGGAGAGGGATCAGACCTTCGACGAGTATCAGGATCGCAACGGCGAAGTGGTCAACGGAATCGTTCGTCGCTTTGAAAAGGGTTCCTTGATTGTCGACCTGGGTCGAGCCGAAGCCATCCTGCCTCCCAAGGAGCAGGTTCCGAGAGAGGGCTATCGACCGGGCGATCGGATTCGGGCCTACGTGAAGGAAGTCAACCGCTTGAGCAAGGGTCCGCAGATCCTTCTGTCTCGGAATTGCGTTGAACTTCTCACGAAGCTCTTCGAGCAGGAAGTTCCGGAGATGTACGAGAAGATCGTCTCCATTGAATCGGCCGCACGCGAGCCGGGCGGTCGCTCCAAGATCGCCGTGTCGTCTCGTGACGGAGATGTCGATCCGGTGGGAGCTTGCGTGGGCATGAAGGGGAGCCGAGTGCAGTCGGTGGTGCAGGAACTCCGAGGGGAGCGCATTGACATCGTCCCCTGGCACCCGGACCCGGCTCGTTATGTGTGTAGTGCGTTGTCACCGGCGCAGGTTTCGAAAGTCATCATTGACGAAGAAGCCAAGTCCATGGACGTCATCGTGCCTGACGACCAGCTTTCGCTGGCCATTGGCCGACGAGGTCAGAATGTCCGGTTGGCGGTGCAGCTCACGAAGTGGAGCATCGACATCAAGAGCGAATCCAAGATGAAGGAGATTGCGGATTGGCTCTCTCGTGCCGTGTCCGAGGTGGAAGGTTGCGGGGATCCCGAGGCCGAGCTCCTCTTGCAGCAGGGTGTCACGAGCCTGGAAGATCTGGCGGCTTGTGCGTCCGACCTGCTCACGGCTCTGCCCGGAATCGATGATGACGGTGCGGCTCGAATCAAGGCGCGGGCCACGGAACTGATCGTCGAAAAGGAAGCCGAGGAAGAGCGGGCTCGAGTGGAGGCCGAATCGAAGTTGGCCGCCGAGGGGCAGGAGCCCGTGGTTGAAAACATGACTGAAACGACCGAGGTGGCGGAGACGTCCACTGAGGCAGGATCGCAGGAATCGTCCTAGAGACGCTTGGAGCCACATGGCCAAATTGAGGGCATACAAGCTCGCTGAAGAGCTGGGAATCGACCGACACGAATTCGTTTCAAGAGCGGCGGAAGCGGGCGTGGAGGTCAGGAGCGCCATGTCGGGTCTCGATGAATCCGAAGTGGAGACCCTGCGTGAAAAGCTGGGGCAACCGACGCGCGCGAAGCGGCAGATGGTTGAAAGTCGGGTCGAGGGGAGTGGGGGCGCTACGGTTCTTCGCCGCCGGAAGAAGGCCAAGGCGGAGCCTGTCCCTGAGCCCGTGGTGGAAGAGGCGCCGGCCGAAGAGGCGGATCCCGTACCGGCCGAAGAGGTCGCCCTCGAGTCGCCCGAGATAGAAGATGCCATCGCGGCGGCTGAGGAAGCCGCTGCCGATGAGGCCGCTGAGTCCGAAGCAGCGCCGGAAGAGTCTCCTGAGGCTGAGGTCGCGACTCCCCAAGTACAAGCAGAGGGCCAAGCGGGCGAGGGCGCGGCGGCGACCGCGTCGACGCGTTCGGAACCGGCGACCCCGGCGACCCCGGCGAGTCAAGACGACCGGAAGGGTCGCAAACGCAAGCGCGTTCGCGAGATCGTGAATCTCCAGGAACAGGAAAAATTTGCCAGACAGATCACGTCGCGGGGGCAGACCCCGAGGCGTTCCGCAGACGCACAGTCGCGTCCCGCGGTGAGCCCCCGTCGGAAGAGGCGGGACAAGCTGTCTCCGCGTCCCGCGGCGGCGGCGGCAGCGGAGCAGACCAAGGCCATCAAGGTCGCGGGTGAAGTCACGGTTGGCGAATTGGCCAAGTTGATCGGAGTCAAGGCCCCGGTGGTCCAGGGTAAACTGATGGCCTTGGGCATCATGGTTTCCATCAATCAAAGGGTGGACATCGAGACCTGCCGCAAGCTCGCTCAGGAATACGACATCGAAGTGCAGGATGTGGGCTTCAAGGAAGAGGAGTTCCTGGATATTTCACCGTTGCCTGTTTCCGGCGACGAGGGAGCCGAGGGGGATTCGGCCTCGGTTGTCCAGCGTGCGCCGGTGATCACGGTGATGGGGCATGTGGATCACGGCAAGACCTCACTTCTGGATGCCATCCGTGATACGCGGTTGAAGGTGGTGGATCAGGAAGCCGGCGGCATCACTCAGCACATCGGTGCCTACCAGGTGAAGTCGCGCGATCGGACGCTGAGCTTCATTGACACTCCCGGCCATGCGGCTTTTACAGCCATGCGGGCTCGAGGTGCGGCGGTGACGGACATCGTGGTCCTGGTGGTGGCGGCCAATGACGGCGTCATGCCACAGACCATTGAGGCCATCGAGCACGCCCAGGCGGCCGGCTGTCCCATCGTGGTGGCGATCAACAAGATCGACCTCCCGGAAGCGGATTCTGAAAAGGCCAAGCAGAGATTGACGGAGCATAATCTCGTGCCCGAGGACTTCGGCGGGGATGTGATCTGTGTGGATGTCTCGGCCAAGACCGGGGAAGGAATTCCGAATCTGCTCGAGATGCTGGCTCTTCAGACCGAGTTGCTTGAACTGAAGGCCGACCCCACTCGCCGGGCCAGTGGCTTCGTGCTGGAGGCGAATCTGGACAAGGGGCGAGGCCCCATGGCGACGCTTCTGGTGCTGGACGGAACCTTGAAGAAGGGGGACGTGCTGGTGGCGGGCTCCCAGTCGGGTCGGACTCGCGTGATGGAAGACGATCAAGGTCAGCGCTTGACTGAAGCCGGTCCTTCTGCCCCTGTGCAGGTGCAAGGTCTCTCTGGCGTGCCCGCGGCGGGGCAGGAATTCCATGTGGTCGAGAGTGACCGTATTGCCAAGCAGATTACGTCTCATCGCGAGGAACGCGAGCGAGGTGAAGTGGTAGCGGCGCCGGCACGGTTGACCCTGGAAGAGTTCTTCGCCCGAGCGGACGGTACGATGACCAAGGAATTGCCCCTGGTTCTCAAGGCCGACGTTCAGGGAACCAGCGAAGCGGTTCGTGATTCGCTCGAGAAACTGTCGACGGATGAGGTCAAGGTCAAGGTGCTTTCGGCCGGTGTCGGTGCGATCACGGAGAGTGACGTCATGTTGGCTTCGGCCAGTGAGGCCATCGTGATCGGCTTTCACGTGAGGCCCTATCCCGAGGCTCGCGCTGCGGCGGACCGCCAAGGTGTGGATGTGCGTAGCTACACCATCATCATGGATCTGATCGATGAGGTGAAGGGGGCCATGTCGGGTCTCTTGCCGCCGCTTCGACGTGAAACCATGCTGGGTCGGGCTGAGGTCAAGCAGATCTTCACGATCCCGCGAATGGGAACCATCGCCGGTTCCATGGTGGTTGAAGGAAAGGTGCAGAGGAACGCGCATTGTCGCCTGGTTCGAGACGGAGTTCAGGTCTACGAAGGCGAGGTCGAGTCTCTGCGACGCTTCAAGGATGACGTTCGCGAGGTTTCCAACGGCAGTGAGTGCGGCATCGGGATTTCAAACTTCAATGATGTGAAGCCCGGTGACGAGATCGAAGTCTTTGAGGTCGAAGAGGTTCCGGCGACCATCTAGAGACAGGGACGGAGGACAGCCCATGAGAGTCGGGGCGGCCTTGTTGGAGATCCGAGTGCATGGGTCCCACTCACTGAAGGAAAAGCGGGGAGTCGTTCGATCCATTGTTCAAAGGCTCAGGAACCGGCACAACGTTTCCGTGGCCGAAGTGGGTGGACAGGGAACCTGGCAAAGAGCCGTGATTGGATTGTCCGCCGTGGGTCAGGACGTTCCCATGGTTCAAGGTCGCTTGCAGGCGGCCCTGAGCTTTGTGGAGTCCCTGAATCTGGCAGAAGTGATGGCCTCGGATATTGAAATGTTGGATACCCCTTGTGTGATCGAGGATGAGGAGGACGGGGAAGTGGAAGCACTTCCCTGGGAGGAGGAGCTTGATCGTGTCGATCCGAAGTGAGCGGATCGCGGAGCAGATCCGGGCCGAGTTGGACCAACTCCTTCGTCAGGAAACAAGTGACCCGAGAGTGGGTTTGCTGACGTTGACACGAGTCAAACTCAGTGCAGATATGGGGACAGCCACCATCTTCTGGAGTCCGCTGGCCGCTGATCCGGAAACCGACGTGAAAGATATTTCAGACGGACTGACCTCGGCGACGGGTTTCTTACGGGGGCGATTGGCTCGTCGGCTCTCCTTGAGAAGGATGCCGACGTTGTCGTTCCGGTACGATCCGTCTTTGAGGGAGGGGTCGGAGACGTTGGCTCTCTTGCGGGGACTGCCGGAAGTGCAGTCGGAGTCGCAAGAGGAGCGGGCGGACGATGAGGTAGGCACCGGGGAGGGAGAACATGGGGAAGAATAACTACAGAAGAAGAAGAGCACCCAAAGACAAACCCGGTCCGGCTGGATTCCTGGTGGTGGACAAGCCCGGTGGCATGACTTCCCACGACGTCGTGGAAGCGGCGCGGGGATGGCTCGGTATTCGACGGATCGGCCACCTGGGAACATTGGATCCCCAGGCGACGGGTGTGCTTCCCCTGGCGATTCGCGGTGCGACGAAATTGGTCCCCTTCCTGCAGACCGCGGAGAAGAGCTATGTGGGCACCGCGACCCTGGGCATGACCACCGACACCCTCGACGGAGAAGGGGAGGTGACCAGTCGCCACGAAGGGGCCCTGCCCGAAGAAGCGGATGTCGTGAAGGCGCTGGAGGGCTTCAAAGGCCATATCGAGCAGATTCCGCCCATGTACAGCGCGGTGAAGAGGGACGGTGTGCCGCTCCATCGTCTGGCACGCCAAGGCGAAGAGGTGGAGCGTGAGCCGAAGTCGGTTTTCATCCGGCGAATCGAAATCATGCGTTTTGAATCGCCCGAGGTCGAGATCGATGTGCAGTGCGGGGCGGGAACCTACGTCCGGACCCTGGCTCATGATCTGGGGCAGGTCCTGGGCTGCGGGGCGTACCTGTCGGCCCTGCGTCGAATGGGGAGTGCGCCTTTCGGGATCCAGGATGCCCATACCCCGGAGGTCTTTGAGGAGGCCGCTCGGGAAGGGCGGATCAGTGAATTGTTGGTTCCGCCGGAACGGGCTCTGGGTCTGGCCACCCTTGAACTGGCTCAGCCCGCCATCACGCGAATCGAGAACGGAGGCGACATTTCCCCCGGGACACTCGAGAGAGAGAAGCCGGGCACCCAGGTTTCCGCTCTGGATCAGACCGGGCGCATGGTCGCCGTTCTGGAGCTTCGGGCGGACCGCCGACTCTGGCCCCTGCGGGTTCTGCCGGCATGACTCCGGCCAGTCCTGAAAATTCCCGAGGGAACGCCATTGCAGGATGGCTGGGGCTCTGTAACACTCCGCCGCGTTCATGGAGTTCGCGATCAAGGCGGGCCTCTTCACCTGAGCCCGCAGACGGCCAGGTGATCCGGTGGTCTAGACTCGATGTGATCCGCGTTCTTTGAAACATGGAGCGAATTTCGGTGGGACCGGTGTGTGGGTCCGACCGGCAAAGACAATGAATGATGGAAGTTCCTGCCCGGTTGCTTTCATGGGCGAGCCATCACCAACCCCAGCATAAGCCCCCTCGAAGGGGATCTTGAGGATAGAGAATTTGAGTTCCGAGCAAGCCAAGCAGGTGACGATTGAAGAGCATAGGCACCACGAGTCCGACACGGGCTCAACGGAAGTCCAGGTGGCTCTCTTGACCGACCGTCTCAATCAGCTCTCCTCCCATTTTGAAAAGCACAAGAAAGACCATCATTCGCGTCGCGGACTGCTCAGGATTGTGAGTCAGCGAAGGCGTCTGCTGGACTATCTCAAGCGAAAGGATTTCGACCGCTACCGCAAGCTCATTGAGAGCCTCGGACTGCGGCGTTAAACAGGTTTGATGCGGGTGCGGCAAAGGGCCCATGCGCAAAGAACCATTTGAGGTTTTCGTTGGACCGGGGGGAAAGACGAAGCAAGCCTCAACCCATCCGGGCGATACCGAAATGTCGGTTTCGCGATGAGGTGCGGGAGTCGGTCATATACCAAGCCAGTGATGCTTTGTGTATGAGTGATCCTGCATTTCAAAGCGACCTCCTTTCCGTTTCGATCCGGACCAATTCCGCCTCACGCAGCGTCGTGGGAAAGCGGAAAGGAGAACATAGATATGCCCTATTGGTTTGAACCGACGACCACATCCATCGAGATCGGTGGTCGTCCCATGACCCTGGAAACGGGTCGAATGGCCAAGCAAGCCGCCGGATCCGTGGTGGTCAGCTATGGCGGAACTTCTGTCCTGGTGACAGCGGTTCACTCGAAGCCCCGCCCCGGGATTGATTTCTTTCCTCTGACCGTCGACTTCGTCGAGAAGTTTGCGGCGGCGGGCAAGATCCCCGGCGGTTTCTTCAAGCGCGAGGGACGTCTCTCGGATCGAGAGGTCCTGGTTTCGCGGTTCATCGATCGTTCCATTCGCCCTCTCTTTGCGGACGGCTACAACGATGACACGCAGATCACCGCGACGGTGCTTTCTTCGGATCCCGATTCGTCTGCGGATATGTGCGCGTTTGTCGGCGCTTCAGCCGCGTTGTCGATTTCGGATCTGCCCTTCCTCGGCCCGATCGGGGCTGTGCGGATCTGCCGGGCGGATGGCGAGTTCATCATCAATCCGAACCCCGAACAACGAGAGGGCGCCGAGCTTGAGTTGATTGTGGCCGGTACCCGCGGCTCCATCGTCATGGTCGAAGGTGGAGGCGACCAGATTGCCGAAGCCGAAATGCTGGTGGCTCTCAAGCATGCGCATGAGAAGATCCTGGAGATCATCGACGTCATCGAAGCCTTCCAGAAGCAGGTCGGCAAGGAGAAACTGGTTCCGGCGGAACCCGAAGACCTTTCCGAACTGGAGTCTGAAATCCGGGCCAAGGCTGGCGATCAACTGTCAGAAGCCTTCCAGATTCGCGCCAAGCACGAGCGCAGCGCGGCCGTGAAGGAGATCGAGAAGGGCGTGATCAACGAGTACGTGGACGCCTACTCGAACGAGAAGGTTGAAATCGACACGCTGGCCGGCTGGGAAGGTCGCCGGACGGGGCTCGCTTCGTTGCGTGGCAACGTTTCCCACCTCCTGCACGACATCGGCGCTGACCTGATGCGCGATCGTGTGCTGGCGACGGGAGAGCGTATCGACGGTCGAAAGAACAACGATATCCGTCAGATCGCTTGTGAGGTCCGTGCTGTGACGCGTCCTCATGGTGTGGCGCTCTTTACGCGTGGTGAAACGCAGGCCATGGTCAACTGCACGTTGGGTAGTGGTTCCGACGAGCAGACCATCGACGGGATGGTGGGTCGTTTCAAGAAGGCCTTCATGCTTCATTACAATTTCCCTCCCTTTTCGGTGGGAGAGGCCCGGCCGCTGCGCGGTCCCGGCCGACGGGAAGTGGGACATGGCACGCTGGCGGAAAGAGCCATCACACCGGTCCTGCCCGAGCATGAGGACTTTCCCTACACGATTCGTCTGGTGAGTGAGACGCTGGAATCAAACGGGTCTTCTTCGATGGCTGCGGTCTGTGGATCGACGCTGGCTCTGCTCGACTCCGGTGTGCCGATCAAGGCTCCGGTGGCGGGTATTGCCATGGGTCTGATTACAGACGGCAAGAGGACCGTGATCCTCTCGGATATTCTCGGTGACGAGGATCATCTCGGCGACATGGACTTCAAGGTCGCAGGGACCGAAGAGGGCATCACAGCACTCCAGATGGATATCAAGGTCAAGCAGATTGACTGGGATATCATGGAGAATGCGCTGGCCCAGGCACGAGAAGGTCGACTGCACATCCTGAACTGCATGCGAGAAGAGACGGCCTCTGATCTCGGCAACCTGGAGCCGCGAGAGGAGCTGCATGAGTTTGCTCCGAGGCTTGAGGTCATGTTCGTCAAGCCGGATCGGATTCGGGATATCATTGGCCCTGGAGGCAAGGTGATCCGAGCGATCCAGGAGACGACCGGCGCCAAGATTGATGTCGAGGATTCCGGACGGGTTTCGATTTTCGGTCCGGATGGCGCATCCGTCGAACAGGCGTTGTCGATGGTGGGCGAACTCACCCAGGAAGCTGAAATCGGCAAGATCTACCTGGCCAAGGTCAAGCGGGTCGCTGATTTCGGTGCTTTCGCGGAGATCTTCCCCGGGACTGACGGTCTGATTCACATCAGCCATCTCGCGGACGGTCGAGTCGATAACGTGACCGATGTGGTTTCCGAGGGTGATGAAGTACTGGCCAAGTGCATCGATATCGACCCGGCCGGTCGGATCCGCCTTTCGCGAAAGGAAGCGCTGGCTGAGACGGCCACGGAAGGCGAATAAGGCCTTTTGATGACCGATGTGGTTTCGGTTCGCATAGCGCGGCAGCCCGGAAGTGACGGGCTGCCGTTGCCTGCGTTCGCCACAAGCGGGTCGGCGGGCATGGATCTTTGCGCGGCCGTCGAGTCCGAAGAGACTCTGGAACCCGGTGAACGTCGGCTGGTTCCGACGGGTTTTGCCATCCAACTACCGGAGGGCTTCGAGGCGCAGGTTCGGCCTCGGAGTGGCCTGGCTCTGCGGCATGGAGTCACGGTGGCCAATGCGCCCGGCACGGTGGACAGCGACTACCGAGGGGAGATCAAGGTCATCTTGATCAACCTTGGGCAGGAAGCCTATACGTTTGCCCGCGGCGAACGGATCGCTCAACTGGTGGTGGCCCCGGTCAGTCGGGTCGAGTTGTTGGAAGTGAAGGAACTCGGCGAGACTCAGCGAGGCGCCGGTGGCTTCGGGCACACGGGTCAGTCGAGCTGACAAGAGGGCCTCTCGGCCTTGATTGGGGTGGGCTTTTCCGGTCCCCGGAGTCGTCCCGGCTTCTGTTGTATGCTTCCGGCCATGAGCGAACCCACACCCGAGGATCAGAACGACGGGATGAGGGGGTCAGAGGGTGTTCATCCCCGGCCGTCCACGCCCTTGCCCGAGTCCACGGTTCGCAAACCGTTGAGTGATCTGACTCGGCGCTTGTTGACGGCGGCTTTCCTGGTTCCTCTGGTCACCTATCTCATCGTGATCGGGGGGTATGCCTACCTGATTGGCGTTCTGGTTTTCGGTCTGCTGGCCCAGATGGAGTTCTACCGGCTCATCGAGGGCAAAGGAGCCCATCCTCTGGTCCTGACGGGGTTGGGGTTTGGCGCCGCGGTGATTGCGGTGGCCTGGGTGGGCAGTGGCTACCTGGCGACGCTCCTCATGACCGCCTCTCTTCTGGTCTTGATGGTGGCTCAGTTACGAAAGGCGCAGATCCAGGAAGCCCTGGCGAGCATTTCCGGGACCTTCTTCGGTGTTTTCTATGTGGCCTGGCTTCTCTCGCACGCCGTGCTGCTTCGTTTCTTCTACAACTCCGCGGCCGATCGATATGGGACCGAAGATCTGTTTGATCTGGGCGTGGATCCCGATTCCGGCATCTTCCTGATGCTCTTCTGTGTGGTGGTGGTCGTTTTGTGTGACGCCGGAGCCTACTTTGCAGGACGTGCCTGGGGGCGCCACAAATTGGCCCCGGAAGTGAGTCCCAACAAGAGTGTCGAGGGGGCCCTTGGTGGAATCGTGATCGGCACGCTCGGGGGCCTGTTCGTCAAATTTGTTTTTGATCTCTTCTGGCCCTCGCTGTCCGCTTTTCTGCCGTGGCCGGTGGCCATGGGGCTGGCCTTCGTGCTTTGCCCGGTGGGCATCATCGGCGACCTGGTGGAGTCTCTTTTGAAACGGGATGCGGACATCAAGGATACCGGTGCGCTTCTGCCCGGCATGGGCGGCGTGCTTGACCGCATCGATGCGGTGCTTCTCGCCCTGCCTGTGATGTTCTACTTGCTGCTGGGCTACCTCTGGTTGCAGCTCGGCTAAGCGAAGCCGGATCAGGCTTTTCGGGCCGTGTCCTCATCGACTTTGCGGCCAGCCAGGGAGCGAGCCGGTTCCCCTGGGTGAGGAAAAGTTTCATGAAACAAGATGAATCTCCGACCGACTCTCCGGTTTCTCGAGATCCCTCGCGTGCCAAACAGTTTTTGACTGCGCTTCTGGCGGGCGGGGTGGTGGACGCGGTGGACCTCGCCACCTTTGGCCCGATTGGGCTGGCTCTGGGGCTCTTGGCGGGCGGAGCCGTCGGTTGGTGGCTCGCGCCGAGTCTGGGGTTGGGAGCGGGTCGTCGTTGGCTGGGGGCGACGCTGGCCGGCCTGTATTGCATGACGCCTCTGACCGCCTTGATGCCGGTGGCTTCGGTGGCGGCGGCTCTTTCCAGTCTTTTGGGCAAGGACGCGGCCCCGACAGGGGAGACCCAGGCGGCGGGGGACGCCGCTCCTTCGGACGCCATCGATGTCGAATTTACAACTGTGACGGAAGAGCGGAAAACGCGTTGAGTCCAGGGGCACGCTCCGATACAATGAGGCTCGTGTCGGATCGCTGAGGATCTATTTATCCTCACGCCACGAGACGAGGGGATGGGCTGACCGTGGATCGACGGAGTGCCGCTCGGATCTGGAATGAGAAAACACAAGCGCCTGGTTTCTGGGGCGCTCGTTTTTGCGTCTGCGCTCCGGTTTCGTTGTTCCTGGATCTCGCCGTGGGGGGGAGGGTGTGATGAAATTCCGTCTTCCGTTGACGCCTGAGGCCGAGCAAGAACTGGCTCGCGAACGCGACGCCGCCCATTTTCACGATGAGTGTGGTGTCTTCGGCATCCATGGTCATGACGAAGCCGCGCATATCACGTACCTCGGGCTCTACGCTCTTCAGCACCGCGGGCAGGAAAGTTGCGGGATCGTGGCCTCCAGCGGTCGCGAACATCTGGCTCATCGAGCCATGGGTCTGGTGGCCGATACGTTCGGTGAAAAAGCGCTCTCCCGCCTCGGAGGGCGGCACGCTGTCGGGCACGTTCGCTATTCGACCTCCGGCGAAAGTCATCTCCGGAATGCCCAGCCCATTTGTGCGAATACGGATGGCGGACCGGTTTCGATCGCGCATAACGGCAATATCGTCAACGCCGTGGCCATCCGTCGTGAGTTGGAAGGCCGAGGGGCCATCTTCAGTTCGACGTCCGACAGTGAAGTGCTGCTGCATCTTCTGGCCCGCTCGCGTGAGAACACCATGGAAGACCGTTTCATCGATGCCATCAGCCGGGTGAAAGGGGCTTTCAGTCTCGCCTTGCTGACAGACGACGCGATGATCGGAGCCCGGGACCCGAGCGGCTTTCGGCCCCTTAGCCTGGGCCGCCTGGATGGCGCCTGGGTGCTGGCCAGTGAGACCTGCGCACTGGATCTGATCGGAGCCACCTTTGAGCGCGATGTGGAGCCCGGCGAGGTCGTGGTGATCCGCCGTGGTCGGTTGCGAAGCCTTCGCCCCCTGTCCCGATCTGCGTCCCGGCATTTCTGCATTTTCGAGTACATGTATTTCGCCCGCCCCGATTCGAATCTCATGGGGCAGAACGTGTATGCCTATCGCAAGGAACTCGGCCGCGTACTGGCCCGTGAGCAGTCGGTCACCGCGGACATGGTGGTTCCTGTTCTCGATTCGGGGAATGCGGCGGCTCTGGGTTATGCCGAGGAGTCGGGTATCCCCTATGACACGGCGCTGATCCGCAATCACTATGTCCGGCGCACCTTCATCGAGCCCGCCCAGTCGATCCGGAATTTCGGGGTCAAGGTCAAGCACAATGCCATCCGTAGCTTCCTGGCGGGCAAGCGTGTGATTCTCATTGACGACTCCATCGTGCGCGGGACCACGCTGATCAAGATCGTCGCCATGTTGCGTGCGGCCGGCGTCCGCGAAGTGCATATCCGGATTTCAAGTCCGCCCTCCACGGGGTCCTGTTACTACGGTGTCGACACGCCGAACAAGGAAGAGCTCATCGCCTATCGGCATACGGTGGACGAGATCCGTGACATGATGGGCGCTGACTCGCTGGCCTACCTGTCTCTGGAAGGGCTTCGACGACTGGCCGACCAGGAACTGAAGTCGGGCATCTGTGACGGTTGTTTCTCGGGTGTCTACCCGGTTCCTGTGAATGTGGAAGAAGATCGGCCGCAGCTCTCGCTCTTTCGGGCTGTCGAGGATGAGCCTGATTCAGAGTGAGTCTTCGGTGCCCGGCGACACCGTGAGTCTGTCCGGGGTGTCTTGAGGAGGTCTTGATGAACGTGCCGGGGCAGTTGGATCGTGCGGAGCTTGAAGCCGGAATCCGTTCGGGTGAGATCGAGACGGTCATGACCGTCTTTCCTGACCTCTATGGTCGCCTGATGGGAAAGCGGATGGTGGGACGCTTCTTCCTGGACGAGATTGCGGATGGCGCCTGGCACGCATGCGATTACCTCCTGGCCAGCGATATGGAGATGGAACCGACTCCGGGTTTTTCGTTTACCAGTTGGGAGTCGGGTTACGGTGACATGCGTGCGGTGCCGGATTGGACTTCGGTTCGTCGAGCCGCATGGCTGGAGAAGACGGTCATCGTGATGTGCGATTTGTTGCACGAGGAAGAGGATCGGCCCATTGCCGTTTCGCCTCGGAGCATCCTGGCGGCCCAGTTGGCTCAAGCTTCAGAGAAGGGCATCGTCCCCCATTTCGGCAGTGAGCTCGAGTTCTTCCTGTTTCGCGACAGTTTTTCCTCGGCTCGATCCAAGGGGTATGCCGATCTGGATCTGAGTCAGGCCTATAACGAGGACTATCATATTCTTTCGGGTGGTTTTGCCGAGCCTGTGGTGGGTGGAATACGTCGAGCGGCCGACGCCTCGGGTATCCCGGTCGAGTTCAGCAAAGGGGAGGCGAGTCCGGGGCAACACGAGATCAACCTCCGCTATGCACAAGGCATGGAGATGGCCGATCGTCATGTGATCTACAAGTTGGCCGCAAAAGAAGTGGCGGCGCAGCACGATTCTTCTTTGACCTTCATGGCGAAGTGGCACACAGACCATGCGGGAAACAGCCTCCACGTTCATATGAGCTTCATGGATCCGGAAGGCGCTTCGCTTTTTTCCGGCGAGGGCGACGCGATTCCCGGAACCCAGGCGCGGCCGAGCGATTGTTTCCGGCATGCGGTGGGCGGGCTGCTTCAGCATGCCTCGGCTCTGGCCATGCTCTTTGCGCCCAATCCGAACTCCTACAAACGTTACGTAGAAGATACGTTCGCCCCGACCCGGGTCGCCTGGAGTTACGACAACCGGACGGTGGGCTTCCGGGTGGTGGGTCACGGTGCAGGCCTGAGGGTGGAGTGCCGGATTCCGGGCGGCGACGCCAACCCCTACCTCGTCTATGCGGGGCTTCTGGCGGCGGCCCTGGATGGCCTGGAGCAGAAGACGGACCCGGGGCCTCTTTTCGAGGGGAATGGCTATCTGGCGGATCATCTGGCTCGGGTCCCGCATACGTTGCGGGAGGCCATCGAGGCTTTCGGTGCGAGCCCCTTCCCACGGAAGGCCTTTGGGCCCGACGTGGTAGAGCATCTTTTGCACTTTGCCCGAACGGAACTGCAGGCTTCAGAGCGGGCCGTCACGGACTACGAGCGAAACCGCTATTTCGAACGGATCTGAGCTGGATTCGGTTCGCCTGCCAGTCGGGTCCTGCCCGCGAAACGACGCTGTGTCATTTTTTGTCCTCGTTCACCCGATACGGGGAAGGCGATGACAAACGAGGAACCCGAAGAATCCGAGCCTGGAGAGCGAAGCGTCCTGCCTGTCCACTTTCCGGATCTGGCCGAGCTTGAGTCCGTGTATCGCTCGGATATCTGTCGGGGTGGGATTTTCGTGGCGATGGAGGAACCCTTGTCGTTGCGGGAATGGGTCGCAGTGGAATTCACCCTGGATGAGTGGTCCGAGGGCCTTCGGGTGGAAGGCGAGGTGGTGCGAAGCGTCCGTGAGCCAGGGTCTCAAGGCACCGGTGTGGCCGTCGCGTTCACTCAGCCCATGGCCGATCTGCGTGAGGTCTTCGAGGCGAGACTGGAGTCCGCACGGAATTCGAAGCGGGCCGGGCCGTCGTTGGAGACTGTTTTTTCAGTGGCGCCCGGATGGGATGCGAGTGCGCTGCCCAGTGGCGATTCGCTGGGGCTTTCCCTGGTCGAACTGGCGGACTCGGGTTTCAACCTGGAGAGGATCCTCGAGGTGATTCCGGAGAGCGAAAGCCAGATTCGAAGTCGGCTCGAAGACTTGCTGGAGGCCGGTCTGCTGCAGCGCCAGTGAAGCGTGACTGCGAGAAAGTGGAGGGTTCGCCAACGCGAGCACGGTCTTCAAAATCCACAGGGGCCCTCATGGAATGCGGAGTTCGGGTAAGCTTCTCCGGGTCTCGTGACGAGAAGGAGAAGTAGCCGTGGCCACTCTGCAGGAAACAACCCTCAAGGGAAAATCGGCCTTGATCACCGGCGGTGGGAGCGGCATCGGCCGCGAAACCGCTCTACTGATGGCTTCATCAGGAGCCCATGTCGTGGTGTGTGAACGCGATGAGGAGGGCGGGCAGGCGACCGTGACCCAGATCCAGGAGGCGGGTGGCCGAGCCGCCCTGGTGGTGGCGGATGTGTCCGATGACGCACAGATGCGATCGGCGGTGGAAACCACGGTGAAGGAAACGGGGGGGCTTCACGTTCTCTTCAACAATGCGGGCATCTTCCCGGATGGGGACGGCTCTCCTGTGGATACGCCTCTGGATATCTGGGAGTGGGTGATCGATGTCAATCTCAAGGGCGTGTTCCTGGGGTGCAAGTATGGCATTCCGGCCATGTTGGAGAGCGGGGGAGGGTCCATCATCAACACGGCGTCTTTTGTTGCCGTGTTGGGCGCAGCCACTTCGCAGATTGCCTACACGGCCAGCAAGGGTGGCGTGCTCGCCATGACCCGTGAAATCGCGGTGGAATATGCGCGTCAGGGGATTCGTGCGAATGCGCTCTGTCCCGGACCGGTTCGTACGCCTTTGCTCGAGGAATTCCTGGCCGACCCCGAAGTGCGAGCCCGTCGCCTGGTCCATATTCCCATGGGTCGGTTGGCCGAGGCGGAGGAATTGGCCCAGGCCGTTCTGTACCTGGCCTCGGATGCATCCTCCTATGTGACGGGAACCACGTTCATGGTGGATGGGGGAATTGCGGCGGCCTACGTGACGCCTGAATAGAACCCGTCTATGGACCTATCCTGGTACACGCTCGGACTCGCCCTGTGCGTGGTTTTTATCGGGGCGTTTGCCCAGGGGACGGCCGGCTTCGGCTTGGCTTTGGTGGCGGTTCCGGTGCTGGGGCAGGTCAACCCCGACTGGGTCCCCGGTCCGATCTTGTGGGTGACCTTCCTGTTGAGTCTCGTGATCGTGTGGCGAGACGGTGGCGCCATCGATCGTCGAACCCTGGTGATTCCCATGCTCGGTCAGATCCTTGGGATCCTTCTGGCCTTGATGATTCTGGGCTGGGTGACACCTCGGGCGATCTCGGTCCTCACGGGTTCGATTGTCCTGTTCGCGGTGGTGCTTTCGGCATTCGGCTTCCGAGTCCATCCGAAGACGCCACACTTCGTTCTGGCAGGGACCCTGGCCGGTTTCATGGGGACGACGGCTTCGATTCCCGGTCCGCCGCTGGCCTTGCTTCATCAGGATGCATCGCCGGCTCGACTCCGGGCAACCCTGGCCCACTTCTTTGTCGTCGGAAACGGTCTCGCGCTGCTTGGGCTGGCCTGGACGGGGCGATTCGGCCTGGATGAACTGATGGCGGGACTTACGGTCTTTCCCGCGGCGGGGCTCGGTTATGGGGTCGCTTCGCTGACGGCGGATCGCCTGTCCGTCTCGTGGATCCGTCGACTCATCCTGCTCTTTTCAGCCGCCGGGGCTCTGGTCTTGATCTATCGAGCGAGTTGAACCCGTTGGGTGGCTTAAAGGGACCGACTGCGGCGACGCCAGGCCAGAGCGAATATCAGCAGGCCTGTGGAGATGAGAAGAGTCGGCCAATGCCAGTCGAGGGACTTGAGGAGGGGTTCCCTTGCTCCCAGGATGGGAACGGGCGAGCAGGTCGGTGCCCATGTGGTCTGGGCTGTGTCGTCTTCGGTGACGGTGCCTTGGATCGCTTCCATGATTGCGTTGCGGTAGTGGGAAAGGTCCGCGACCCAGGTGATATTGCCGTAAAAGGAGGAGTCCTTGGGTTGCTTCGCAAAGCTTGAAACGCTGAAGGTCAGGCCGAAGAGGGCGGTTCCTCGTTCTGGGAAGATGGGGTCCAGATCGGCGAAGACAGCACCTCCGGAATCCCCGAAAGCGGCAGCCGCCTCCTGGTCCGTTGCTTCCGTATCATCGACAGGGTCAAAGACCAGCGGGATGGCCAGCGTTCGGCCGTCTTCTTTTCCCACGTCCACGTAATGCGGTCCGGCCGCGACCCGGTTGGTGCCCCAGCGCTTGGTTTGATCTTTCTTCCAGCTGAATCCGTCGAGGAGGCCACGCTCGGGGAAGTCCACGGTGAGTGAGGGACCGCGAGAAGAGCCAAAGCCGACCAGGGTGACTTCCTGACCGTAGCGCGCAGGGCGCGCCGGAATCCGCAAAGCCGGAAGCCCGGGGTCCCGGTCCACCTGGAAAAGGACCAGATCGGTGGGGCGACCGTCTGGATTCATGATCGGGGTGACGGTTTCGGCCACGGGGTTGAGCCACTGTCCCCCCATGGTGAGAACGGTGACGCCCACATGTTGGGTGGTCAGGATCCAACGGCATCCCAGATAGACGGCCGATGGGCCTCCAAGGTGTTGGATGACGTGATCCCAACCCGGGTCGGGTTGCGGGGGCCGAATGTTCCCCTGTCCCTGGTCGTGATCAAGCACCAGGGCCCAAGCCGGAGCCGGGGCGCAGAGGGAAAGCGCGGTGAGAACCGTCAGAGCCGTTCGAGGTAGAGCCTGCCGGAGGTCCCCAATGCCTCGTATCCAGGCCCGAGTCCATCGGGGTTCGTGGGTTCGGAGCCTGAACCGGGTGGCTCTCAGAGGTCGCCTCTTTGCTTTTGAGGGCGATTTTACGTGCACATCCGTTCCTTCAAGGCTCATGTCATGGGAAAACCCCAAGGGAATTTCCAAATTGGCCGGTCGACTCTAGCTCAGCGCCTGCTTCTCCGTGACCGCAGGGCAGTGCGTGGCTCGGCCACCCGCTTCTGGATCGTGAGACCCTGGAAGAAGTTCCCCCGGGGCAAACCTCATGCCGAGGGAGTCTGTGTCCGATAGGTGGATGTCCGGCCACTCAATGGGGAGCGTGAAGCGGAATGCAGCGAAGCAATCAGGGAATCGGCCCGTCTATGAAGCGGAGCGGGATGGGTCTGGCCTTGTCCCTGATTCTGGGGGCTGGAATGTCCTCCGCGGGTGGGCTCTATACCTTCACCGATGCCCAGGGAACCATTCATTTCACCGACCGGCCCCAGGATGTGCGATATCGGTTGAAGACCTTGCCGCGGGGAGGCTTGGCTCTGGGTTCGCAGGTCCAGGTCACGCGACGCGAACTCGACAAAATCATCCGACGGGTCTCTTCTGATCACAAGGTCGACCCGGCTCTGGTCAAGGCCGTCATCGCGGCGGAATCCAATTTTGAAGCCGGTGCGGTCTCTCGTGCCGGAGCCGTGGGGCTGATGCAACTCATGCCCTCGACCGCGGCCGATATGGGGGTTGAGGCCCCCTTTGAACCCCAGCAGAATGTTCGGGGAGGTGTTCGCTATCTGAAATTGCTGCTCGATCGATTTGATGCACTGGAGCATGCCTTGGCGGCCTACAACGCCGGACCGGAAACCGTGGCTCGCTACGACGGAATCCCTCCCTATCCCGAAACGCGAGCCTATGTGGCTCGCGTGTTGCGATTCTACTCCAGGTATCAGTCCGTCGAACTTCTTGCGAAGCGTGAAACTGGAGGCCTGTGAGCCTCGGGGAGGCTTCTCTTTTCGGGGTAGGAGTCGATTTTTATCCATCTCTGATCTGAAGTAGTATCCGTGAGATCAATCCGATGAGTCCCACTCCTTGAGCGAAATCCTGCGGTCGAAATTTCAGGACGTGACGGGCGGAAGATGGGTCGGGACTCAGAAGTCTGACGGCTCCGCAATGGAGGAGGCAACAGCGTATGGCCAGCGGGGACGCCGAACACAGCAACGCTGTGTCGCAAGAGAGCGGCGAGACTGCGCCTCGCTCAGGCTTTGCTCATCGGCGCCGGGCTTCGGAGAACTTCTGGAATTGGCCCAATACCATCACGATGATCCGGATCGGGTTGGTCCCGCTTCTGCTGTTGGTTCCCACGGCCTGGGGACAGACCCGCTTCGGAAGTCAGGTCATGGCCTGGGCTTTCATCGTGGCTGCGCTCTCGGACATTCTCGACGGCTGGCTGGCTCGGCGGAGCGGAGGCATCACCCGGATGGGCAAGCTGCTCGATCCGCTGGCCGACAAATTCCTGATTGCGACAGCGCTCATCGTGCTCCTCGCGTGTGGTCGGATTCCGGTCTGGGCCTCCTTCATGGTGGTGGTCATCATTGGGCGGGAGTTGGCGGTGACGAGTCTCAGGAGCATTGCTTCGTCGGACGGTCACGTGGTGGGGGCCTCCTGGCAGGGCAAGNTGAAGTCCCTGGTGCAGAATTTTTCCGTCGGAGCGCTTCTTTTCCACTATGAAACNATTGGATTACCGGCTCAGGAAATTGGTTTGACACTTCTGGGTGCCGCCACGGCACTCACATTCTGGTCGGGGTACGTTTATTTCGCGGACTATTTCGGTTGGGATGGGGCCGCAGAGCACCCGGAAGGGGTGGATGAATGAGTCAAGAGAGGCTGGAGGAACTCGGGACCAAGATCGATGATCGCACCGCGCGGGTGGGCGTGATCGGTCTCGGGTATGTAGGGCTTCCGCTGGCCGTGGAATTTGCCAAGGCCGGCTTTCAGGTCGTGGGCTTCGATATCGACCGGGAAAAAGTACATGCCATCGAGAGGGGCGATTCGTATATCGGAGATGTCTCCTCCGAGGATCTCCAGACCATGCGAGAGGCGGGTCGGATCTCGGCGACCTCGGATTTTGATGCTCTGCATGATGTCCACGTCGTGAACATCTGTGTGCCGACGCCCCTGACCAAGACGCGAGATCCCGACGTTTCCTTCATGGCCAAGGCCGTGGAGCAGGTCCGCGATCGCTTGCACCCGGGCGTCTTGATCGTCCTTGGGAGTACCACCTATCCGGGGACCACCCATGACCTCTTCGTGCCCGAACTCGAGCAGACGGGCTTGCGGGTGGGGCGGGATTTTTCCCTGGCTTTTGCGCCGGAGCGGATTGATCCGGGCAACGAAAAATTCACGGTTCGCAACGTACCGAAGGTCGTGGGGGGCGAGACGCCTGTTTGCACGGANCTTGCCACCCGGCTTTTCTCCAGCATTTTTGAAGAGACCGTGCCCGTTTCGTCCACGCAGTCGGCCGAGATGGTCAAACTGCTTGAAAATACATTTCGCGCCATCAATATCGGATTGGCCAATGAGGTGGCGCTCATGTGCGAGCGCCTGGGGCTGGACGTCTGGGAGGTCATCGAGGCCGCCGCGACCAAACCCTACGGATTCATGAAATTCCTGCCTGGTCCCGGACTCGGGGGGCACTGCATTCCCGTGGATCCGAGTTATCTGGCCTGGCGCATGAAGTCCCTGAATTTTTCCGCTCGTTTCATCGAATTGGCCACCGAGATCAATAGTTCGATGCCGGAGNATGTGGTGGACCGCGTGGCGGCGCTTCTCAACGACAGGCGACTGGCGGTCAACGGTGCGCGTGTGCTGATCATGGGGGTGGCCTACAAGAAGGATATCGGCGACATGCGTGAGTCTCCGGCCCTCGATGTGATGAACCATCTGGCCGAAAAGGGAGCGGACCTCAGTTTCCACGATCCGTATGTGGCCGAATGCGAAGTCGCTGGAAACCTCTACAAGGGGGTTCCGCTGACCGATGAGGCGGTTTCGAAAGCCGACGTGGTGGTGATTCTCACCGATCATTCGGACATCGATTATGCTTGGCTGGTGGAAAAAGCACGCTGTGTCTTCGACACCCGGAACGCCACAGCAGCCTTGGGTCTGGAAGAGGGGCAAGGGAAGATAATCAAGCTATAGTGAGCCCCATGGGGACCCGAGGAGAGTGGGTCCGGGCGGAGAGTGCTTGACTCTCTCGCCTCAGTTCCGTACAAATCGGTCCCCGCGAAAGTTTCGGCACGAGTAGCTCAGCTGGTAGAGCATAACGTTGCCAACGTTAGGGTCGCCGGTTCGAATCCGGTCTCGTGCTCCACAAAAGAAACGCCCCGTTCGGCCTTGAGCCGGGCGGGGCGTTTCAGCGTAGGGTGTGGCCGGCGACTTCCACGTCCTGGTGGCAGAACTCTTCCCGGGTCATGGCCGCCACACGCTCCGGATCTTCGCAGACCGCCAGCGTGCGCTTCCCTTCCTTGTTCTCACAAAGAAGAATGCCCTGATGGGGCTCTTCGCCGAGGTATGTCACCGTATAAGCCAGGACGCGAGCGGGGCCGTGAAGTTCGTTTTCCAGGGGGACACTTCGACTTGCTTTTTCGACTTCCAGGCTCACGTCTTCGAATCGGAAGTCATTTCGGGGCGCCTGGTTTCCCAGGACCATCACGCCTTGTTTGGTGAGTACGCCGCTCACGGCTGTCACCAGGCCGAGCTCATCGGGGTCTTCTCGAAGGATCTGAGCCATTCGCACCGTGGCTTGCAGGACGAAATTATTGAGGGGACCTCCGGCAAAGCGCATGCCGCCGGTCTCGGTCAGGGAGGCCGTGGGGTCGATCCCCATTTCGCGCAACTGGACCCGAACCGCCGAGGGAAAACAGCTGTAGATTTCCCGGTGACGGATCTGGCTGGGTTCCACGCCGGCGATCTCGAAGGCCCTCGCGCCCGCGATGGCGAATCCGGGACAGCGATGGGGTTCGGCCCGTTCGCTGAAGGTCAGCATGTAGTTGGATTCGGCGTTGGCCCAGGGGTAGATCCATTTCGCTTCCGGGATTCCGGCCCGGCGGGCGATTCCCACGGAACACAGGATCAGGCCTGCGGCTTGATCCACATTCCATTGGGAGTTGTGGAACTTGGTATACGGAAAGGCCAGCATGGGATTGCCCGCGCTGGCATTCCGGATGGCTTCGGCCGAGGGGGCGCTGGGGTCCCAGGCGTCCGGGTTGCGGGCGGCCACCTGGCCCATGGCCGACCAGAGGCGAGCAATTTCATCCCGATGAGAATCAAGGGACAGACCCTCGTCGGCTCGCAGCGCGTTGTCCACCATGGCGTATTGACGCACGGGCATCACCGCGCCTCGCTCGATTTCCAGTGGGTGGAGGATCTCCTGACTGGGGCGGAGGACTTCGTCGGCTTCGACGTCGGGTTGGCTTGAAAGCGGGGCCTCGGCCCCGGTGATCTGTGCGCGGAGCGCACGGTATTTGGCTTCGCCTCCGGCGATCAGGACGATTCCGGCTTTTCCTTCGGCGATGTCTCTTGCGGCCTGTCCCAGAAGAGTGCTCTGCAGGACACCGATTTCCGAGACGACCGTGCGCGCCGAGTTTGCGTGGATCCGTTCGGCAATCCACTGCGCGGGATTCGGATATTCCCAGAAGCCCCGGGGCACGCGGATGGAGTCGGCTTGCTTCAGTAGTTCCGGGACTCCGGCGTCTTGCCCGGCGGCTTCCAGGGCCCGGACCATCAGGGCGACGGGTTCGAGGGCTTCGGCGGGATCGTCCAGTCGTTGGCTGGAGGCGCCGACGCCGACGAGAATGGGAGTTTGATCGGATTGGGACATGCGCGGGTTCTCCGGGGTTGAACGAGGCCCCTAGATTACCCTCTGCTGTGATGCCCCGCTTTCCCGCTGATGTTCGCCGAGGAAAAGGCGCGGGGACTCCGCGGCTCGCCGCCATGGACCGGAAGCGGATTCAGTCCACCGAGGCGGTCGAATTTGAGTAGTATGATTGGGGTCGGGACGCAGATGGAGGAGAAGAGGATGACCCGGGCCGCTTTGGAGCCGTACCGCGTGCTTGACCTGACCGATCATCGGGGCGAGATCGCGGGCATGATGCTCGGGGACCTCGGGGCTGATGTCATCCGTGTCGAGCCCCCCTGTGGTTCTGAGGCGCGGCGAGAGGAGCCCACCGTACAAGACGGGAAGGGCGGCCACGCGAGCCTGCAGTTCTACGCCTACAACCGCAACAAGCGGGCCATCGCCCTTGATCTCTCGGAGCCCGGGGACCGGCAGACCTTTTTTGATCTGGTCAAGACCGCTGACTTCGTCCTGGAGTCGGGGCCGGGGGGCGAATTGGAAGAGGCCGGGATCGGCTTCGGGACCCTCAAGGCGCTCCAGCCCCAGATCGTTCATCTGAAACTCACGCCCTTCGGTGCGGACGGCCCTCACGCCGATTGGGTGGCCACGGATCTGACCATTGCGGCCATGGCGGGGCCGGTTTCGCTCCAGGGCGTACCCGAGCGCGCGCCGGTCCGGCTTTCGGTTCCCCAGGCCTGGAGGCATGCGGGGGGGGAGATGGCCGTGGCCGCGTTGGTGGCGCATGCCCGGATGCGACAAACCGGGGAGGCGCAGTTCGTTGATGTGTCTGCGCAGTGCGCCATGACATGGACCATGCTCAATGGACTGTGTGCGTCTGCGGTCCAGGGTGAGGATTTCAAGAGAAGCGGGTCCGATCTCCAGTTGGGTCAGACAACGCTCCCCCTGGTCTTTGAATGCAAGGATGGTCATGCGGTTTCCATCCCCACCGGCAAGTTGATGCAAGTCCTGGTCGACTGGATGGTGGAAGACGAAGTGGTTCCGGCGGATTGGGCCGACCAGGTGTGGGAGGGTTTCGAGGCCCGATTGTTGGCGGGGGAGGAACTCCCCTACACGATGGACGACATCATCGACGCCATTCGGCGTTACGCCAAGCTGCATACCAAGTCGGATCTCTTCTATCGGGCCCTGAAGGAGTCGGCCACCATTGCCCCGTGCAAGACCGTGGCCGATCTGCTGGATTTTCCGCAGTTGCAAGATCGTCAGTTCTGGAACGAAGGGGCACTGCCGAACGGCCAGAGTGTGCTCGTGCCGGGTGCCTTTGCTCGCATGCCCGAGCCTCTTCCCATCCACCGGCCCGCCCCCGGAATCGATGAACATGGAGCCGAGATCCGAGCGGAGCTCAAGGGGCGGTCCAGCGGGCGCGTACTGGTTTCTCCGGAAGGGGGTCAACTTCCCTTCGAAGGTCTCAAGGTGGCAGACTTCTCCTGGATCGGAGTGGGCCCCATGACGTGTCGCTATCTGGCCGACCACGGCGCCACGGTGGTGCGGGTCGAGTCCGAGTCGCGTCCAGACAATCTAAGGGGCGTGGCTCCCTTCAAGGACGGTGTGCCCGGTTGGAATCGTTCTCATTTCTACGGGAACATGAATACCTCGAAACTCGGTCTGGACCTGAATCTCAAGCAGCCGGCGGCTGTGGAAGCGGCCCGTCGCTTGATCGCCTGGGCGGATGTCTATGTCGAGAGCTTTACTCCGGGCACGGTGGACGATCTCGGGATCGGCTACGAGGTGGCGCGTTCGCTGAATCCGGAAATCGTCATGTTGAGTACGTGTCTCATGGGTCAGACGGGACCGGTTTCGTCGATGGCCGGCTATGGCTACCACGCAGGCGCCGTGGCGGGCTTCTATGAGGTGACGGGCTGGCCGGACCTTCCTCCCGATGGGCCCTGGATGGCCTACACGGATACGGTGGCCCCGCGTTTTACGGCCAGCGCCTTGATGGCGGCTCTGGATCACGCTCGCCGGACCGGGGAGGGAAGCTGTATCGATGGCGCCCAGTTCGAGATGGGCCTGCAGTTCCTGGCGCCTGAGATCCTGGATTTCCAGGCGCATGGGTATTCGGCGACTCGAATGGGGAACCGGGATCGTTGGCTCGCGCCGCACGGGGTCTACCGCTGTGCGGGTGAGGATGAATGGTGTGCCATCGCGGTGGAAGACACGCAGCAGTGGCAATCGCTTGTGGGTGAGTTGGGTGCGCCCGCCGAGTGGGCCGGCCTGGATCTGGATGATCTCCAGGTGCGCCAGGAATCCCAAGACGCCCTCGATGCCTGGATCACGGCGTGGACTTCTTCCCGCGCTCCGGATGAAGTGGCGACTCGGTTGCAGGCCGTGGGGGTTCCGTGCGGTGCGGTTCAACGGGCCAGGGATCTGCTGGCGGATCCCCAATATACGCATCGTGGCTTTCATCGTTATCTCACGCATCCGGAGATGGGTGAGGTCCCCTATGCGGGTCATCAATTCCGGATTGCGGGGTATGAGAGTGGACCGCGTTCGCCCGCGCCCTGCCTGGGTGAGCACAGCTTTGAAGTCCTTCAGGGTCTCCTGGGTTTCAGCGATGAAGAGATCGCCGAGCTTGTGGCGTGCGGTGGCCTGAGCTGAGTCCGGGTTGGAGCCCGGCCCCGACTCCCTTGGGCTCTTTTGATCCGCATAGAAGGGGGGAGGGCGCGGTTTCGATAGGGCACGGCCCCGGAATGCCCTATGCCAGAACTGCGCTTCGGACTCCGCTTTGATCGGGAAAAAGGCTATCCTCGCCCGAATGTCAGAACGGAAACTCCTCGTCACCAATGCTCTGCCCTATGTGAACGGGCATCTTCATCTGGGCCACCTCGTGGGCTACGTACAGGCTGATATCTTCGTGCGTTATCAACGCATGCAGGGACACGAGGTCCGCTATTTCTGTGGAGACGATACCCACGGAACCGCCACCATGATCCGGGCGCGTGAAGAGGGGCGGGAGCCCGAAGAGATCCTGGAAGAAATGAGCGCGTCCCATCAACGGGATTTCCAGGATTTCAGCATCGAGTTCGACCACTACGGAAGCACCCACAGTGAGTCGAACCGGGAAACCGTCTACGAGATCTGGTCGGCACTTCGGGAATCCGGTCGGGTCGAGGAACGCGACGTGACGCAGCTTTTCGACACCGAAGCGGGGGTCTTCCTGGCGGATCGTTTCGTGAAAGGCGAATGCCCCAAGTGCGGCGCGCCCGATCAATACGGAGACAATTGTGAGGTGTGCGGTGGGATCTATGAGCCTCACGAACTCGGGAACCCCACCAGTACCATCACGGGTTCCGTGCCCGAGTTGCGCACGGCACCGCACTACTTCGTGACGCTCGAGGAGTTCCATGAGTTCCTGGAGGACTGGACCCAGGCGCCCGGAAGGCTGCAGCCGGAAATCGCCAATCAGCTGAAGGGCTCTTTTCTCTCGGAGCCTTTGCGGGACTGGGATGTCAGTCGCCCGGCTCCCTATTTTGGTTTCGAGATCCCGGATGCCCCCGGACACTTCTTCTATGTCTGGGTGGATGCCCCCATCGGGTATATCGCGGCCACGCGCGATTGGTGCGAGGCCCACGGTGAACGCGTTGAGGACTGGTGGAAGAACCCCGAGTGCGAGATCCATCAGTTCCTGGGCAAGGACATCGTCTATTTCCACACCCTGTTCTGGCCCGCCATGCTGAGCAAAGCTGACTTCCGCACGCCGACACGGGTGCATGCGCATGGTTTTATTACCGTGGATGGACAGAAGATGTCTAAGTCACGCGGCACATTTATCAATGCAAAAACCTATCTTGAGTTTCTCGATCCTGAATATTTACGCTATTACT